>SIAF01000411.1 GCA_009691905.1 Planctomycetaceae bacterium
TGAAGCCGTTGATCTCGGCCCAGCGCTGATACATGCGCAGCAGCATCGCCGCCCAGTCCGAGGCATCGGTCCCCCCCTCGCCGGCCTGCACGCTCAAATACGCGCCGCAGAAGTCTTCGGGGCGTGAGAGCATTGTTTGCAACTCGACTGCTGCGAGCTGCAGTTCGAGAGCCGCGGCCGCTTCGGCCAGCTCGGTTGTCGTCGCAGCCGATTCGTCTTCAGCGGCGAACTCAAGCAGCACCCCCAGGTCGTCTGCCCCCCGCTGCAGCTCTTTGAGCGGCTTGATTTCGAGCGTCAGCCGCCGCATGTCGGCGACGACGTCCTGCGCCTTGGCGGGATTGTCCCAGAACCCGGGCGCGCCCATGCGCTCGTTGATTTCGGCACTGCGATTCAGCTTGCCGGCGAGGTCAAAGAGAGTCCTGCAGATGCTTGATCCGCTTCCTCAATTCGTCGCATCGCGACTGTAGTTCGTTGTCCATCGCCGTCGTTCGAAGCCCCGCTGAAAGGTTGCCGGTTGGCTATTGATGTTGTTCAGACTTTTCGTCGTCGACTAAAAAGTCGCGGCCGGATCCGAATTATAGGGACCATCGACCCCGATGACTACTGCGCGAGCCCGCTCACATCGGCGCGTCGATCGGCGCCGTCAGACATCGGCGCGCCGGCCCGGCATTTCAGTTCAAGACGTCACGTTTCGCCGTGTCGCTTGCGACGCGCGTTGATGTGACGTGCGACACGCGCCGAGCGAACTCGGCGGCGAAACGTGCATCACCCGGCGAAACGCGCGTCAGTGCGACTCGAGCCCGATGCCCGAGTAGCGAAACCCCAGTTCTTTCATGCGGGCCGGTTCGTACAGATTGCGGCCGTCGAAAATCACCGGCTGTTTGAGCTTCTTTTTCATCAGGTCGAAATTGGGATTTCTAAACTCGGCCCACTCGGTGACGATCACCAGCGCTTCGGCGCCGTCGAGCGCGTCGTGGTGTTTTTCGCAATAGGTCAGGCGGTCGCCGTAAAGCTTGCGAACGTTGTCCATGGCGATCGGGTCGTGAACTCGCAGTTTCGCGCCCGAGGCGAGCAGGGCATCGATCAGGCTGAGCGCCGGCGCCTCGCGAATGTCGTCGGTACGGGGCTTGAACGCCAGGCCCCACACGGCAATCAAACGCCCTTGCAGCTTTCCCTCAAAATGGGCCGACAGCTTGCGGTACAACACCTGTTTCTGGGCGTTGTTGACCTCGTCGACCGCCGCCAGAATTCGGGGCTGCAAATCGTGCCGCTGGGCCACGTCCATCAAAGCCCGCACGTCTTTCGGGAAGCACGATCCGCCGTAGCCGACGCCGGGGAACAGAAACGCAAACCCGATTCGCTGGTCGTGGCCGATGCCGCGACGGACCTCGTTGATGTCGGCGCCGACCCGCTCGCACAGATTGGCCATCTCGTTGATGAAACTGATCTTGGTCGCCAGCAGGCAATTGGCCACGTATTTCGTCATCTCGGCGCTTTCGAGGCCCATCGCGAGGAACGGGTTTTCGGTCCGCAGGAAGGGATCGTACAGCTCGTGCAGCACCGCCGCGGCCTCGGGCCGGGTGACGCCGACCACGACGCGATCGGGCTTCGTGAAGTCGTCAATCGCGCAGCCTTCTTTGAGAAATTCGGGGTTCGAAGCGACGTCGATCTCGCGGCCGGTCAGTTCTTTGAGCCGATTCGCCACCGCGCGGTTCGTTCCGACGGGAACCGTGCTCTTGATGACCACGATCACGTCGCGCGGCAACAGCGGCGCCAGCGTTTCGACCACCTTCCATAGCCCCGACAGGTCGGCGGCCCCCGTGTCTGACTGGGGAGTCCCCACGGCAATGAACACGCACTTCGCCTGCGGCACCACTTCGGCCGCTTTGGTCGTGAAGGTCAGCCGCCCGGAACGGGTATTGTGCTGCACCAGTTCGGCAAGCCCCGGCTCGTAAATGGGAATCTCGCCTCGCCTCAGCCGCTCGATTTTTCCCTCGTCGATGTCAACGCAGCACACTTCGTTGCCGCTCTCGGCCAGGCACGTCCCGGTCACCAGGCCGACATAGCCCGTGCCGATCATCACGATGTTCATCAGAGGCTCCAGACGGAAAGTCGCAAAACGGCCGGATCAACCCATCCGGCAGTCGGCGGTTGCCGCAAGGCATGAAGCCGGTCCCTCTTGAAGTCGAGGGCCGGGTCGTTCACGCCTGGTTCAGCCGCCCACCGTATTGCTGTTGGTAGTAATCGCGATAGGCGCCGCTTTTGATGCGGGCCACCCAGTCGCCGTGCGTGCGGTACCATTCAATCGTATCCCGCAGCCCTTGTTCGAAAACGACCTCGGGCTGCCAGCTTAGCTCACGCTTCGCTTTCGTGCAGTCGATGGCGTAGCGCAAGTCGTGCCCCGGCCGATCGGCGACATAACGGATCAGCGAGTGCGGCTTGCCGATCAAATCGAGCAGGAGGTGCGTGATTTCGAGATTCGTTTTTTCCGTCAGCCCGCCGAAGTTATAGACCTCTCCCGGCTTGCCGCGGCGCAAGGCCGCATCGATCCCCCGGCAATGATCGGTCACGTGGATCCAGTCCCGGACGTTCGTCCCTGCCCCGTACACCGGCACCTGCAGGTCGGCGAACAAATTGGTGATGAACAACGGCAACAGCTTTTCAGGAAACTGGTACGGACCGTAATTGTTCGAGCAGCGGGTGATCACCGCCGGGAAGCCGAACGAGTGGTGATACGCGCGCACGAGCATGTCGGCGGCCGCTTTCGACGCCGAGTACGGGCTGTTGGGGGCCAGCGGCGTTTCTTCGGTGAATTTGCCGGTCGAGCCCAGGCTGCCGTACACCTCGTCGGTCGAGACCTGCACATAACGGCGGATGCCGGCCTGGCGGCAGGCGTCGAGCAGCACTTGCGTCCCAATGACATTGGTCTGCACGAACGGCCCCGAATCGAGCAGGCTGCGATCGACGTGGCTTTCGGCGGCAAAGTTGACGACGCCGTCGAACGTGTTGCAGGCCAACAGCCCCTCCACGCACGACCGGTCGGCGATGTCGCCCAATTGAAATTCGTAACGAGAATTGCCGGCGATCGCAGCCAGATTCTCGGGGTTGCCGGCGTAGGTCAGTTTGTCGAGATTGACGATTCGGGCATCGGCATTCGCCGCCAGTTGCCAGCGAATGAATTCAGAACCGATAAACCCGCAGCCGCCGGTCACAAGAATGAGCATGGAGAATCGCAATCAATACGGTTGAGAGAGAACGGCTTTTCCGAACCCAAAGGTTAATCGGGACTGGCTGTGCTTTCGAAGGCAAAACGAGTCGGAAGCCCTGTTCGGCAACAACGCAGACTTCAATATAAGTTGCCGGACCGACGATTGTCTATCTCCGACGACCGCGGCGGCCGGAATTCATCAAATGCCAACAGGTATCGGCGATCGGGCAGGGTTTTCGACAAAGTGACGTTTAGCCGTCGACCGATCAGCAGGCGGCCGCAGCGCACCTGACCGATCACAAATCGAACCGCAACAGTCGACAGGGGATCGGGCCGTTGAACAGTTTGAGCTTTTGCGTCGCCGTCAGGCCGATGTGACGCGCCAGCGACAGGTTGCCCGCCAGAACCCAGGCGGTCCAGCCGACGAATCGCTCGGAGAGCACCTGACCCAGCCGCCGGTACAGTCCCTCCAACTCGACTTCATCACCCAGGCGTTCGCCGTAGGGGGGGTTGGTCACGATTACGCCCGGCACGCCCGCGGGCAGGTCACCGGGCGGCTGCGCCTCATCGACCGACTGCACGAAGAATCGAATCGCACCCTCGACTTTGGCGCGGCCTGCATGAATCTGGGCCGTACCGACCACCGCCGCATCGGCGTCGCTGCCGACCAGCGGCGCGGGGGTCGCGGCAAGCTGCTCGCGGCGGGCCACGTCGCACACCGATTGCCAAAGAGCGCCGTCGTAGTCAGGCCAGCGCTGGCAGGCGAATCGCGCGCGCGACAATCCCGGCGCGATGCGCAATGACTTCATCGCCGCTTCGATCAGCAGCGTCCCCGAACCGCATAGCGGGTCGTAGAGCGGGACGCTGACATCCCAGCCGATCAATTCGATGATCGCGGCAGCCAGCGTCTCTTTCAGCGGCGCTGGGGCCGATTCGGTGCGATAGCCGCGCTCGTGCAGGCTGGTCCCCACGGCATCGAGACTGAGCGAGCAGCGTCCGCCCGAGAAATGCGCGTTGACGAGCAGGTCGGGATCGTGGCGATCGACGTTGGGGCGCGCCCCCTGCTCGCGTCGCAGGCGGTCGACGATCGCATCTTTGATCTTCAGGGCCGCGAACATCGAATGGTGAATCCCCTGCTGCGGGCGGGAGGCGGTCGGCTTGCCCCCCTTGCGGCGGGCGGAACTCCCTTCGATCGTGGCATGCACGGCCAGAGTTTTCGTGGGGTCGAGGTAGTCTTCCCAGCGGACGCGGCGAGTCTGCGAATAGAGCATTTCGGCAGTCCCGGCGGCAAATTCTCGCAAAGGGCGCAGGATGCGCGAAGCGGTCCGCAACCACAGGCAGGCGCGAAACAGCGTCTCCAGCTCGGCCGAGAAATGAACTCCACCGGAGACTGGCCGAACATCGCTCGCCCCCAATCGGGTGAGCTCCGCGGCGGTCGCCGGTTCGATGCCCTGGGCAGAGACGGCAAAATAGTCGTGCATGACTCGGCCCCATCGACAGAAAGCCCCGAAAAAAAAGCGGCCCGGCTGCGCAGGGGCACCCGGGCCGCGTTCAGGACGCGCGGGACCTACTTCCCACCGGCCAGTCGTTTTGCGACTTCGTTCCAGTTGATGACGTTGTAGAACGCGGCGACGTAATCAGCGCGGCGATTCTGGTAGTTGAGGTAATAGGCGTGTTCCCAGACGTCGATGCCCAGCAGGGGCGTGCGTCCTTCGGAAATCGGGCTGTCCTGGTTGGCGGTGCTTTCGACGATCAGCTTGTCTTTGTCGGCCGAGAGCCAGGCCCAGCCGCTGCCGAACCGCCCCATCGCCGCCTTGGTGAACTGCTCTTTGAACGTGGCAAAGCTGCCGAACGACGCATTGATCGCGTCGGCCAGCGCGCCGGTCGGCTCGCCCCCCGCCTTGGGCCCCATCACCGTCCAGAACAGCGAGTGGTTGGCATGTCCGCCGCCGTTATTGCGAACGACCGTGCGAATCGTCTCGGGAACTTTCGACAGATCGCGGATCAATTCTTCGACCGGCAAGGCCGCGAGCGTCGGGTTGCCTTCGAGTGCCGTGTTGACGTTGTTGATGTACGCCTGATGATGCTTGGTATGGTGAATTTCCATCGTCTTCGCATCAATGCTCGGAGCAAGTGCGTCAACGGGGTAAGGAAGTGCAGGCAGGGTGTAAGCCATGATGTTCGCTCCTGATTCCAGCAAAGGGTAAGAAGAACCGGAGTCAATCCGGTGTCGGCGGTGCGCAGTGCGGGACGCCCGACCAGATTGTCTGGTCCGTCCCGAGTTCGCTACGGTGGTTATACAACCGGCCCGTGTGGCTTGCAAAGGGACAAGCGGGCCGCAGCGCAGGGCCGGCGCACCAAAATACACCTGTTTTCTCGGCGTTTTTCGTGCATGCGCTCGCGATACACCGTATTCTCCCCTGCTTAATCAGCGCGGTGCCTCGCAAATACGCGAATTTCCGACGATTTTGATGCGCCGACCCTGGGCCGCAGCGGATGGTGGATAGTAGATAGTGGGTGGTTGATCGGGGGACATTGGCCGACTCGGGCCGGGTTGTCGCCACTTTCGGGGAGGGGTCGCGGGATTGCCGCCGCGCCGCCTGGGTCGCTACGATCGCTATCTACCATCCACTATCCACAATCCACCATCCACTTCCCCCAAGGGTGCCAAGGACAGTCCCGGCGCGCCGGGAGGAGTCGTCCGTGCGAGCGTCTCGGAGAGTTGCTTTCAAGATCGTCTCATGTTGACTCGCCTCGGACTGGCCTATCCACCATCCACAACCGGGCGCAGCCCGTGCGGCCAACTGCCACGTGCGGCCAACAAGGAAGTTGGCCAAAACGGCAAAAACGCCGCGAATTCGTCGTGTGGCCAACAAGCCGCGAGCCGGTGCGACAAGTCACCGCCACCGCACTCCCTTTGGCTTCGTCTTCCTTCTTGGGTTTCAGCCCGGCGGATTGGGGAGGCCGCGTCCAGATCTGTTGGGCGCCAATGCCGATCACCACGCCATTGGTGTTCAACACCAAACTGGTATGAATGTGAACGCCCTTGGCCAGGAAGCCCGAATCGATAGGCCCCAATTCGGCAA
>SIAF01000412.1 GCA_009691905.1 Planctomycetaceae bacterium
GTTCCTTCCGTGGACTGCGGCTTGAATTACCAGCAGCTTCGCGGAAGAACGCCGTTTTTAGCAAGATCACTTTCGAGCTCCCCGCCGATCAAGTCCTATTGAGAGTCGTTTTGCGTTGTTTTTCGTGGGATTGAGTGAATCGCACCCTTCTCGGAAGGGGTGCGATCCGCTCACTCCCACAAAAAACTACAGAAAACGGCTCCCGACAGGTATTGGAAAAACGGTGCCACCCACGATTAGACCGATAGATGGGAAAGACAGGATGACGATGCGGCCAGGACGGCCGATCGCCTCTGCGTACCCAGGATTCGACCAGCCATGAAGATGCACTTTCTCGTCATGCAGGTGAACGGAGAGGTCACCGACCGTCAGGAGATCGAAACGGCAACGATCCGAAGTCGGGCGCCGACGCTCCGCCTGCTCGAACGTTGCCACGAAATCCTGCACGATCACCTTCCGGCGACGTTTGTGGAGCCGTTCGAGTTCACTGCTCGTGTCAGTGAACAACCGCCGGTGACGATCCGCTGGTCGCAAATCGACCCGTTCTCCGCGAATGCCCTGCTGCTCGCCGACGACGAACCGGCCGGCCTGTTATGGGTGCTGAGCGGCTGCCAACCGGACTGCGACCGGATGGCGGTGGAAATGATGATCGACTGCCAGACGGCAATGGCGGAGAAGACCCCCATGAACCCGGGCCCCGCCCTGCGGAGCGTCAGCGTGCGCCCCGTTGCGATCTGCATCCCCCTCCCGACCGAGGCCAACCGGCGGCACGCTCGGGTCATCGGAAACTTCTCGGTGGCGATGGCGACCGCTTTCCTGGAAACAGTGTTCGATTTCATCGACCGCCTGCAGGCGGCCGCGCGACGACACCCGGCCTTCCGAGTCCGGCCCCCCAGCGGATTCTCCCGCAATTGATCGTGAACAGGACCATTCGCGGTCGTCGTCCGGGGCGGAAAATGGTCACTCATCATTTCGTCAGCCGCGCGGCTCGGCAACGTGAATACGGGTCGGTACCTGTCGAATACATGCGATCAAAGGGGTAACGTTGCGAGACTCATCACGACGCAGCGATGATGACGACTTTGCGCTTCCGCCCTGCCGCAAGAACCAGCCGCGGATGTCGGCGCTATTGAGGGATTCCGGCGGCGCGAATCGGGCGTCTCTTCGGGAGGAGCGGCGGAAACGCCTTCACCGACTCACTGCTTGTTGAGCACGAGCCCGGCAATGGGTAAGTTGGGGCAATTGAGAAGCATCATCGAATCAGTGCTAAACAGCGGCTCAAATCGTCGTTTTTCCGAGTTTTCTCGTGGTTTTCAATGTCCCAGCAGGGTGAAACGATGGTCTCTCGAACAGCGGCGAAACCACCGTTGCCGCCCCATTGCTTGTTGAGCACGGCCCAGATAATGGGTGACTTGCGATGTTTGGATAAATTTTTGGAGATGAGGCGTTCCGCGGTGGCCACGTTTGATCGGCGGCCCGGAGTTGTCACGGCATCCGGCCAGCCGTCCCTGCCCTACGATCCACTATCCACTATCCACAAGTTTCTGCCCGCTTGCCGGGTGGGGGCGGTCGTTAAAAAGTTGAACAGACCGTGAAAAACGCGGCGTTTTCGCGGGAAATCGGCCGGTTGAAAGTTGAACAGACACTCGGGGTTGAACAGACACTCCTCCCGCGGCAGCTCGCCGTCTACACCGATAGTGTACACGCGTCCGGCAATACATTCCGGGCGAGCCGGAGTAAACTGCCAACATCGGCCAACTTTCTCGCCCCCTTTCGGGAACTTCGGTCGTGGCCTCTTCGTCTAACTCTCTGACAGCCGTGACTTAAGCGTGCTCAAGTCAGATCAACAACTCATCGCCGAATGCCTTGCCGGCCAGACGCACGTGTTTGGCGATCTGGTGCTGCGCTATCAGGATCGGTTGTACAACATGTTGATCAACGTGCTGGGTTCGGGCGAGGATGCCCGAGACGTGGCCCAGGAGGCGTTTGTCAGTGCCTTCCAGAAACTGCATACGTTCAAGGGACAGTCGGCGTTCTATTCGTGGTTATTTCGAATCGCGATGAACTCAGCCGTCAGCCGGCAGCGAAAACGAAATCATATTCCTGTTTCGATTGAGGCGCTCCGCAGTCAAACGGGGCTTGAACCCACCGACCAACACCCCGACAACCACCCCAGCTATTCGATGGAATCGGCCGAACGACAAGCCGCCGTGCAAGCCGCGCTGGCCGATCTCCCCGAGGAGTTTCGTAAAGTCCTGGTCTTGAAGGAAATGGACGAACTGAGGTACGAAGAGATCGCCGCGATCGTCGGCTGCCCGATCGGCACGGTTCGCAGCCGCATTCACCGCGCTCGTGCCGAATTGCGGAACCGGCTGGCCCCGCTGCTGCATGAACCAGCCGAGAAATAGGCGATGGAAAACTTGTAATTTAAAAGAGGTCAACCACGAATGACTCGAATCTTACGAATAAAGCAACATGACTCGTCTTCAGACCGATGCTCGTCGGTCATTCTTCATTCGTTCGATTCGTGAGATTCGTGGTTCCCTGCTTTGCTTGCGGCCTAAGGCCGCGCCAAGTTCTTTTGTGGTTCTGTTTTTTTTTTTCGAAGTTGTGTTGACGAAGGATTCGTCATCGGACTGCTTGGCGCAAGCCCTCGAATCTGTGTGTTCTCATGTTAGAATCGCAAAGCCCCGAATCGATCAGCGACGAAATCCTGTCGGCGTTTCTTGATGGCGAACTTCCGGCGAACCAGGCGGCGCAGGTCGAGCGCTGGCTGGCAACCTCTCCGGGCGCGCAGCGAAAACTGCACGACTTTCGCCGACTTTCGGGCTGGTTGCACGACCTGCCCCGCGCCGAGTTGCCCCCCGAGTTTGCCTCGCAGGTCATGCAAGAGGCCGAACGGCGCATGCTGCTTCCGACGTCGGCCCGGCCGGCCGCAGCGGCCCTCGATCGTGCGCGCCGCTTTCAGCGTCGCGCGCTGCTGATTGCCGCACCACTGACCACGGCGGCCCTGCTGCTGGTAACGATGTATTTCTCGCGGCCCGAGCCCGAGCGTCCCATCGGCGATCAACCGGCGCCAAAGGCAAGAGGCGACGCGCAAACTTCCGGGCCTGGTACTGCGTTGATTGCCGAGGCAGGATCAGCGAAACGCTTTCTCCCAGGCGAATCGGGCGCCAAGCTTGACGAGCAACCCGGTTTACATTCACGCGGCGCATTAACGGCTGACCACGACTCAGATTTGTCAAAGCAAGCCGCGACCGCCCTACCGGCCGCGCTCGCCGGCGATCGGGCCACTGCCGATCAGGCGACCCCCGACACCGACGCCCAGGAGCCGCAGTTTGCCGGCCTGATGGAGCAGATCCGGAAGGCGAACGACGAAGGCCGACTGTTGGCAGTGCGAATTGTCGTCGTCGATCGCGTGGTCGATCTGAAACTGCTGCAGGTCATCCTCGATCGGAGTGAGAATCCCATTGATCCCGCGACTGGCGACGCGCAACCCACGACTGGCGTGGGCAGCGATGCTGTGGCTCCAAATGGAGTGTCGGAAGCCGCAGTCCCCTCCGGCCAGCAGGGGGTGTTCGTCGTCGCCGACGCCGGCGATTTGGCGCGTGCGCTCAACCGGCTGAAGGAAAAAGACAAGAACGTCTCCTGGTCGGTCGAGATGATCGATGTCGCGCGGCTCGACGGCGATTCACAACGGCTCGTCAACGGGGCGATGTCGAGTCTCAACAAACCCTGGTTGATTGCCCAGGCGGATCGATCGGCCATCGATCGAACCGATGCGGCCGCCGAAAAGAGCGATGGCGCCGATTCGAAGGTGAGCGGCCCCGCCGCGCCGGCGCCGAAATCCCCGGGTAAAGGCGGCGGCGTTGAGCCAAAGAAGAAATCCCGTGAGGTCGCCGCCGACGATTCAAAATCGGCCGGCATCTTGAGCGTACCGTCCGGAGACAACGGGGCCCGCGGCGTTAAGACTCAGTTGTCGCGGGTGACGGTGTTCGATCGACGGCCGAACAACGACGCGCAACACGATCGCACGGCGATCGCCGGCGCTATACCGCCGCCGGCGCCCCCCGTCGACGTGAATAGCCAGAGCTCGTCGGCGCGACGAGAATCTGCCAAATCAGACGACGAGGGTTCGAAGCTCGTCGGGCTGATTATTCTGCTCGAGCCTGTCCCAGCCGGCGAGGCGTCTGCTGAAAACCCCGGTTAACGGCCTGTTGAAAATGGGGACTGCCCAGTCAATTACCCACCAGCCACGGCAACGGTTCGCCGGCGGGGGGCAGCTTGACCAGCTCGACGCCGATCACCTCGGCATGGCCGCGAATCTCGGCCAGGGCCTCGGCCGACGGCTCGCTGTCAAGGTTCAAAACGGCCACCGCGTCACCCCCCGGCTCGTGTCTCTCTCGCCCCAGCGCCATGTGCGCGATATTCACGTTGTGCTTTCCCAGCACGGTGCCGATAAAGCCGATCAGCCCCGGCACGTCGCGGTGGCGGTAAATCAAAAGCTGGCCGTCGAGGTAGGCGTCGAGGCTGTAGGGTCCCAGCCGAACCAGTCGCAGGAATTGCTTGCCGAAAATCGTGCCGGCCGCGGTCAAATCGCCCCCATCGGTTTCGATCGTCGCGCGAATCATCGTCGAGAAATCGCTGACTTCGGTCGACGACGATTCGGTGATCTTGATGCCGCGCTCGCGGGCGAGCATCTCGGCATTGACGATGTTGACGTGTTCTGACATCGCACATTCCAGCAAGCCGGCCGCGAAACTCGCGGTGATCAGCCGCGTATTTTTCGTTGCCGCTTCGCCGCGATAGACCAGGTGCGCCGAGCGCACGCCGCTGCACCGGTTTTGCTGAGCCAACAGCAGCCCCAGGCGGCGGCTCAGATCGAGCGACGCGCGGATATCGGCCATCTCGGCGGCCGAGAGGGGGGCCATGTTGACGGCATGCCGCACTTCGTTGCGCAACAGAAACCCTGAAATGATTTCGGCCGCTTCGAGGGCCACCAGTTCCTGCGCCTCGTCGGTCGAGGCCCCCAGGTGCGGGGTCGTCAGCACCTGCGGCAGCTTGATCAGCCGGTTATCATCGCCCGGCGGCTCGTCGACGAACACATCCAGCGCCGCGCCGCCGATTTGCCCGCTTTCGATGGCGTCGGCGAGCTGCTCTTCGTCGACGATCCCCCCGCGGGCGCAATTGACGATGCGCGCTCCTTTGCGCATTTTCGCCATCCGTTCGGCGTTGATCAGCCCCTTGGTTTCGTCGGTGAGGGGCGTGTGTACGGTCAGAAAGTCGCAGCGACCGATCAGGTCGTCGACGTTGCGGACGACTTCAATTCCATGCTCGGCGGCCTTTTCAGCCGACAGAAACGGATCGTAGCCGACGACCTTCATTTCCAGTCCGATCGCCCGTTTGGCGACCGACAAGCCGATTCGTCCCAGGCCGACGACCGCCAGGGTCTTGCCGGCCAGTTGCGTACCGGTGAATGATTTGCGGTCCCATTTGCCCGCCTTCATGCTGGCTGCGGCGGGGCCGATATTGCGCGACAGGGCCATCAGCATGGCGATCGTATGTTCGGCAGTGCTGGTCGTGTTGCCGGCAGGGGTGTTCATGACGACGATCCCCTCGCGCGTGGCGGCGGCGAGATCGATGTTGTCGACCCCCACCCCCGCGCGAACGATGACCCTGACCCGCGGCTGGTCCTTGAGCAGTTCGGACGTCAACGTCGTCCCGCTGCGAATGATGATGCCATCGGCCTCCTTCAGTGCCTCGCGGACCTGAGGCGGCTTCAAACCCGAGCGGACGTCGACTTCGAGTCCGGCGGCCTGGAGGAATTGAATGCCGGCGGGAGAGAGATTGTCGGTAATCAAAACACGGGGCATGGCGGCTCATTCACACGTTGGCGATCGAACGCCCGGCAGCGACTGCCACAGAGCGGCGAAAAATCGCAAACCGGTGTTGTCTCAAGCTGACTGCCGGTTCGTCAACTGACTCGGGGATGGAAAACGATGCAAACACCGATTATCCGGCTGCGCCGCAGCCATCGCTTCTCCCCCCCTTAGCAAGGGTGATAACATACTTGACTCACCGCGCCCTATTCTCTCGGTCGGACAACTCGCGTGATGCCTACCAGCATGATAGCAACCGCGACTAGCCCTTAAATAAGCGTACCCGGTGTCGCTTTTGTGGTCGAGCAGCCGAGTGGGCGCGGCGCAGACGAAGAGCGGACGACCTTGGGGATGGCCGGATGATGATTCGGTTCGTCGTCTGCTGTCTGTTGGGGAATTCCTTTCGGG
>SIAF01000413.1 GCA_009691905.1 Planctomycetaceae bacterium
GATTGCTGCTGCCGATCAAAAACAACCTCGGCCCCCCCAGCAGCGGCCTGGCGTTTCGAATCCAGGACGCGAAGGTCGAATGGGAGATCGGCCAAGTAGCTGCGCAGTGGAAAGAGGCGGTCGGGAAACCGCCGAAGGCGGAGGGGAAACGATCCGGACCAGGCCGGCCACAAACGGCACGCAATACAGTGTCACAATGGCTGATTCAGTCATTGAAAGGAGGCGAGCGACTTGCAACGGACATGTGGAAGCGCTCGGAGGCGAAGGAGTTTTCGAAATCCACAGTGGAAAGGGCCTTGAAAGGTTTGAAAATCAAGCCCTACGAAAGTGGAAAATCCGGGAAGATGAGGTGGTATTGGAGCCTGCCAAAGTAACCGATTGTCGAATCGGGGGTGTCGCGCCGGAATATTGAAGTTCTGTGACGAAAAATGCTGAATCCAGGCCTATTTCTCACAGAACTTCATATTCAATTATGAAGTTCTGTCGAAAAACCCGCGAAATCGAAGGCCAGATTCCGAAAAAACTCGCAGAAAATGCAGTTTTCACCCAGGGTCAAAATTGGCAGTCGATGAGGATCTTCGAGCAATTCATACCTCACGCGGCCATGAGGTACGATGTTCCTGGCGAGCCGTGTGCCGTGAGGCCACGGGTTTCCTGCGACGATCAAGAACCCGCCGCCTTACGGCATGCGGCTCGCTAATGTCTCCTCTTGGGCCGCGTCAGGGAACGCGCTGGCCCACGCTCCGCATTGTCGACTTGAATCGTGCAACCGAATGCCGCACGTCGCGAATGCTTATGACGACGCAGAGCGTCGGTCCGCGCGTTCCGACGCGGAGCGTCGGAACGAGTTGCCATGCCCCCCTTGCAATTCCCACAGTCCCGCGCGAAAGTGCCTCTCGTTGTCAATTTACTCGTCGTCAGTTCGATCGCGTCGTGATACTACAAAAAGCAGGTGCCAGCATGCGGTTTCAGGGTCGGGCGGTGGTCGTTACGGGGGGCAGCAAGGGGATCGGCGAGGGGTGCGCGCGGGTGTTTTGTGCCGAGGGGGGGCTGGTGGCGATTCTGGCGCGCGGCCGCGAGGCGGGCGAAGCGCTGGCTGCCGAACTCAACCACACCGGGCCGGGACGGGCGAAGTATTTTGCCTGCGACGTCGCCGATCACCATCAGTTGCGGGCGGCAATCGACGGCGCGGCTGCCGAATTCGGACGGATCGACTGCCTGATCAACAATGCCGGCGCGCATCCCGCTGCCACGACGATCGACGACACGAGCCTGGACGATCTCGAAGCTCTGATGCGGCTCAACTTCGTCAGCACGTTTGCCGGCTGCAAATACGCCCTGCCCTGGCTGAGAAAGACGAAGGGGACGATTATCAACATGTCGTCGCTGGTCGCGCTGATCGGGCAGGAGCATTCGTCGGCGTACTGCGCCACGAAGGGGGCGCAGGTCAGCCTCACAAAATCTCTGGCACTCGAACTGGGCCGCGAGGGGATTCGCGTCAACGCCATCTGCCCCGGCAACGTCGATACGCCCCTGATGCGCGACTGGGCGGCGACGCTTCCCGATCCGCAGTCGGCCCTGGACCGGGTGGCCGCGCTGCAGATCTTCGGCCGAATGGCGACAATCAACGAAATCGGGAAGATCGCCCTGTTTCTGGCGACCGACGATTCGAGCTTTCTCACCGGCCAGGCGATCGAAGCCGAAGGGGGGGCGAGCCTCGACTATTGATTCTCTACTTCCGAACGAACGCCGATTCCAGCAGGCTTTGATCGAACTGCGGGGGCGCTTTACCCTCGACGGCAAACTGATACAGCGCCGCCAGCACGATGCTGTTGAGGGCCGAGCTGATCAGCGACGTGAGAATCATCCCCATCACAGCACAGCCGGCCAGAATGCCCCCCAGGACAAACTGGTCATTGACGAACGCAAACCCCGCCGCGACCATGGGCGCGACTCCCAGCACGATCACCATCAAAAACGTGATCAGCCCGATTCCGAAGTTTGCCGCGATCGACTCTCCCCAGTTTTTTCGCAAGACGGCCATCGATCGTTTCACGGCATCGATCGGGCCGACCCGCTCTTCAACCAGCACAGGAACCACGAAAAACGTGCCGATCGACCAGGCCAACCCCAGCAGTCCGGCGGCGAACTGCCCGACTTTCTCGGACCTTGACTCAATCGCCTTGAGGATCGTCCCCACGGTGGCGCTGACGAGGGACCAGGCGAGAATCTGCGGCAGCGCCTTGACCGCGGCACTCAACCCGTCCCCGATCGTCGGATCTCCCCCGCGAAATCGAAGCAGCGCGCACGAGACGAGGGCCGAGTTGAAAAACACGACGACAAAGTAGTTCACCGCATAGAACGCGAACAGCAGCGCGTACGCCAGGGGATCGTTGGGAACCTCGTGATCGTTCAGCAAGACATTCGCATACGGGCTGTTCCAAAGCGGCAACACAAAACTGGCGAGAACCAGCAGGCACGAGACCCCGCTGATCAGCGGAAAGACCAGCAGTTCCTTGTCCGACCGCAACACGCCCAGGCTTTGCTTTGCCAGCTCCCACCCGTTGGAAATGCGCTCGAACATCGCGGTTCTCCCCCTGGAAATGAATGTGACCGAAATCTCGTTGCCACGCTCCCAAGAAAATAGCACTCGGAATGCCGCAATAGTAGATCCCTTCTGCCGGAAGGGACCATCGTCAGTCATTGGACGCCGCCGAGACGCGGGAGGTCCAGCCCGGCAGGCAGGACCTACTTTTCATTCGGCTGGGCGAACGCCCTTCATGTAGCCGCTGCGTGGGAACGAGATAATGATTCCTAGCCTACGCGGCTTTGAGGTTCACGGCAACCCGGAATGTGAATGTTTAAAGCCGCTTCCACAGACGGCCCTCGCTGTAATGAATTCCGGGAGCTAACCGATGCCCTCCAGTCAGTCGCCAGTCGCGCAAACTCGGGCCACCCCCCAGCAGCACGAGCATGGCCCCGGTCGTTGCTATGGGATAAAGAGCGGCCGGCGCGATGAGCAGGTGACGCTCGAGCGCAATTGCCAATGCAAAAATCCCCAGTGCCACGAGCGACGCGACGGTCACTTTGTCGTACTGTGGAATGATCAACCGTCCCATCGCCAAGCGGCCCCTGAGCATCAGGGGAGGCAGATAACCAGCGCAATAGCGCCCCAGGCGAACGACAGTCGCAACCACAATCACGCAACACGCCAAGACGGCAAATTCCTCTCCGGTGGGACGGTTGAATTGACCTCCCAGGCTCTCAAACGATGCGCCAACGACATACACCCGCCATCCCGTCAGCAGGCTTAGGATCAGCCCGTCGCGACTCGCGATTCCAACGTGCGGCGGAACGGGACGCAGTTGATCGTATGGCCAGCCCAGCGCGTCCGTCGGCGCACGCGTCATTGTACTCGTTGGTGCTGCCGACCCGGTCAGGCGCTGATAGAGCGTCGGGCTGTTCCAGTTCGCGAACTGCGCAAAACTTCGGTGCAAACCATAGCGCAAGGCGGCATAGACGGCTGCACCCGTCAGCAGCGACCATTCCACCAGGTGCATCGACCAGAGCCGCAGCATCAGGCCGATTCCGAATGCGGCGAGGTACGCCGCTGTCTTCTCTTTGGCTAATGCCAGGCTGACGGCGACACTCGCCTCGTACGTCATCAGAAACACCAGCGGGATCGACAGGGGGTCGAATCCAAAAGCGACGGGCGGATGTCGCCACAAGGCCAGCGCCGTGAGACATAGCATTAACACGGCATCCTGAGTCACGAGATGCACAGGTCCCAGGGGGAGCGGCAACCGGCCCGACCAGGGAGTTCGCGACAACCATTCGCGATACGAGTTCTGGAAAATCGGATGAAGCAGATAGACGCGATAGCCGCCGTACAGGCACGCCGCGATCGGCAGGAAAAGGCCACTGACTCGAAAGACGACATCACGTCCCTCGTCATCGATTCTCAATCCGCCGAAGACGAAATCCATCAGCAGGTAAATCGCGATCGAGACTGCCAGCGCCGCGTCGTGCGGCAGAACAACGCGAATCCAGGAGCGCAAACGATTCATGGCGTCTCCGCAAAATACTGTTCCAGATGCGCCAGCGTCTCCGGCGAGACGAGACGCTCGAGGACTTCCGACAAATCACCCTCGCAATCGGCGAACTGACGCAGGTCGTCCAGACTCCCCGCGACCGCAATGGCACCGTCGCGGAGAATCACCAACTGATCGGCCAGGTCGGCGGCAATCTCGGGGACCGGCGTCGTCATCAGCACCGTCGCCCCGTGCTCGCGCGTCAGTCGACGCAGAACGCTTTTGAGAGCCAGAATGCCCGACGGATCGAGTCCCCCGGAAAACGGTTCATCGAGCAACAGAACCTCGGCCCGGGTGACGAGCGCCGAACAAAGTGCGATCTTTTTTTGTTGCCCGGCCGAATAGCTGCTGATCGGAGAATGGGCGAGCGCTTCCAGATCGAACAATCGAACCACTCGGTTGATGTGATCGAAAAGCGGTTCGTCGGAAATGCCGTAGATCTTGCCGACTCCCAGCAGAAACTCGCGTCCCGTCCGCTGGGCGGGGAGCCACGGCCGATCAGGCAAATAGACCGTCTGCCGGCGGATTTCCAGTTCGGCTTCGACCGATTCCTTCCGACGCCGTCCGTTGATTTCAACGTAGCCTTTCTGCGGCGTGAGCACCCCGGCAACCGCCGCCAGCAGGGTCGATTTGCCCATCCCATTGGGTCCCAGGATCGCGGCCAGCGTTCCGGTGGGGACCTGCAGATTCACCCCGCTCAGGATCGGACGGACCCCATAGTGCTGCGTCAGGTCGACGATGTTGATCATGGGAAGTTCTTGCGATGCCTGAGGACTACAGAATCCGAAACCGCGGATGATCATCTCGTTCCCATGCTACGGTGTTGTAGAACCGTGCCGATGTTCAAAATACCCGTGTTTTTACGTGTGAGTTGACTCTATTCCCAATCGCTCGGTATCGTTGCGACACCCGTTTTGACACCAGTTTGCCCAAACTAACGCGGCACGGACCGCGAGGTGCGCTGGGGGAAACGGCACCTCCGGGAGGTCGCCATGACCACCGCCGCGCGGGTCGCACGCACGAAGCCTACCAAACCCTATCCCGACTTTCCTCTGTTCCCCCACGCCAATGGGCTGTGGTCGAAGAAGATCAAAGGGCGGCTGTATTACTTCGGGGCATGGGCCGACCCCGAGGCGGCCCTCCAGAAGTTCGTCGACCAGCGTGAAGACCTATACGCCGGCCGCTCACCGCGGGCCAAGGACGATGGCCTTCGGATTGCCGATCTGTGCAACCGGGTTATGACGTCCAAGCGTCGGGTCCTCGACACGGGTGAAATCGTGACCCGCACGTTTGAGGACTACTTCCGTACCTGCGAGCGCATCGTGCGTTTCTTCGGCCGCGATCGCCGCGTCGACGATATCGGACCGGACGATTTCGAGCGGTTCCGTGCGGAGATGGCGAAGACCCGCGGCCCCGTGGCGCTCGGCAGCGAAGTGACCCGCATCCGGGTGGTGATGAAGTACGCGTTCGATCAGGGTTTGATCCACGGACCAGTCCGCTACGGCCAGTCGTTTCGTAAGCCGTCGAAGAAGGTCTTGCTCCAGCATCGGAACGCGCGCGGGCCCCGCATGTTCGAATCCCCGGGCTTGCGGAAGCTCATCAAGGCGGCCCGTGGTCCCATGAAAGCCATGATTCTGCTTGGGATCAATTGCGGCTTCGGGCCGACGGACCTGGCGCGGTTGAAAGTGTCCCACATCAATCTCAAGACCGGCTGGGTCGACTACCCGCGTCCGAAGACCGGTATCCACCGGCGGTGCCCGCTGTGGCCAGAAACCGTGGCCGCATTGAAGGACACGGCGACCAAACGACCTGACCCCAAAGACCCCGCCCATGCCGAATTGGTGTTCATCACGAGGTACGGCCAAACATGGCAGGGGGATGGGACCGGCAATGCTGTGACTTGTGGGTTTCGGGAGTTGATAGTGGCTGCGAAACTGCATCGACCTGGGCTGGGGTTCTACGCTTTGCGCCATGGCTTCGAAACTATCGGCGGCGACTCCCGCGATCAGGTAGCCGTCGACCACATTATGGGGCACTCACGGGCCGACATGGCCAGCGTGTATCGAGAACGGATCAGCGACGAGCGTTTGAAGGGGGTGACGGAC
>SIAF01000414.1 GCA_009691905.1 Planctomycetaceae bacterium
CCAACCTCCGCATCGGCCAACAGCCGCTGCTTTCGGAGCTCGAATCGCCGTTCCATCGTGCATCTCCTTAAAGGAAATCCATTTCCCGCAAGGGGTCTCTATAAAACAGGTTGCAACTCGTCAAGTACAATCGACAGTAGAAGTAGTCAGACCGGAAAAAGTTTCATCACGGTGACTTCCCCCAACGCGCAAACGACGCAGGCAACCGCCAGCCAGGTCCACCAGGTGTCACGCTCGTCGGCGGTCGAACCGGCAATACTGTGGAAGCGAACATTGCGCCCGCCGGCCAGCCGCTCTTCGAAGACTTCTCCCGACAGCGCTCGCAGGTCGCTTTCGGCCGCAGGGATCGCCGTCGCCAGAGCGAACACCGTTTCGTTTCGGTGACGCACCCGGTACGACCCCGGGGGGCCGGCCATCTCGCTGCGCCAGAGAATGCCCCCTGCCTCGGGCACCAGTTCACCCGCGACGCTCGAGCCCGGCTCGGCGCCGACCAATTCGAGTTCATTGACGGCAGAGATCGGCGGCAGCGAGACTGCAAACGGCTCGCCGCTCGGAACGTCGGCGACGCCGGTTCCCCGCAGTAGCAGTCGCTGGACGAGTTCGCCGACCAGCGGGACAAACGCCGCCGAACTCAGCAGATTCGACGATCCCAGATCGGCATTCAGAATGACTACGGCGCCGGCGTCGATGGATGACGACACAAGACAGGCGGAACCGTCGTTAAATTTCGCCAGGACCTCCTCGGCAAGCCCCCCTTCTGCCGGACGGGTTTCAAGCCCTCCCGAGAACCGCAAGGGACTGACCAGTGGGTCGATCTCGTCGCCGAAGATGGAAAACGGAGACTCCTCACGGCGCACTTCAGCCAGAAACAAATTGCGGCGCGGGTGCGCTGAGCGGGGGGGCAGAAACTCGACCGGCAACTTCCACCCTGGCCCGACGGCGTTGGACAGCAGTTTCAGATTGGTCGCGTCCTGGGCTTCGGCCGAAACGTATAACAGGCCGCGTCCCCGCCGCAGCAGCGCCGCCAGCAGGCTGAGGGCTTCGCTCGACAGCTTTCCGGGATGATCGATGACGACCAGGTCGAAAGTCGCGAGCGATTCGAGATCCAGTTGCGTCGGGTCGATGCGGGTGACCCGAACAGGCTCGGAGCCACTTTCAACCCCTGCCCGCTGCGGGCCCGAGCCTTCGAGCGGAACCAGGGCTCGCTCGAGAAAATAGCTGGAGGAGGGACGGCTTTTTTCTGATTGCCGCGTTACCAGTGCGAATCGCGGCGGCGGGCGCACATCGAGCACACAGGGGCGGACGTCGTCGTCGGGAAGCGCGTCTTCGACTCCGACCAGCCGCGCCTCGCCGATCTGCCACCCGATGTCGCGCGGCACGAGTTCTCCCGTGAGCGTCGTCCGTCCATGGGGCGCACACAGGCCGGTGAGCTGGACGCTCATGCCCCCGATCGTCACGTCGACGCGCACGTTTTGCGGCGTGGGAGAAAAATTGCCGACGTCGACCTCCAGCCGTGCCAGGCGACCCGCTTCGGGCCGTTCCTGTCCGGCGACGCGAAGCAGTCCGACGTTGGGCAGCGGCTCGGCCGGCGCGACCGACTCGAGAATGATCTCGACTTCCTGCGGAAAGACCGAGAAGTCAGCCGCAACCCAGTTCGAGCGCTGGAAATCGCTGATGATCACAACTTCCCGACGAAGCCCGGAGTCGTCCCCTTCCCGCGCAAGCACTTCGACCGCCTGATTGAGGGCCGCCTGGACATGGCACTGCTCAGGCAGCGGGTGGGCTGCGGCGAGCGCCTCGTGCAATATCGACAAGTTCGACGAGGCCCTTTCGAACACGGCGACGGGCCGCGCCGCAGCAAGAATCAGATTCGATCGCGCGCCGCTGCCGTTCTCAAGGCGTCGGGCAATCATCGGGCGACCCCGTTCGAACAACCGCACTCCCTGGTGGACGGCCGCCATGCTCTGACTGACGTCGGCGATCACGACGCGCACCAGGCGCGCCTGGTCGTCGACGGCCACCGTTTCTTTCCGCCCGAAATCAGGACGGGCAATTGTCGCCGCCAGAGCCAGCAGTGCCAGTGTCCGCAACGTCAGGACGATGACATCGCGCAGACGGTGCCGCGCCCGTCGCTGGCGAACCGCGTCCTGAACGAACCGCAATGTCGAGAGCGGCATTCGCACGGGCCGGGGGCGCGTCAGGAAGTGGATCGCAACTGGCAGCGCGGCCGCGACCGCACCGATCGCCATCATCCAGGGGTGCAGAAACATCGTGCCTCCTCAACCGGATCGCTCGACAAGGAAACCACTGAGCGTCTGAAGATAGGGAACCGCGGTCGAGACCCGCCTGTAATCGCAGCCGTTCGACAGCGCGAGAGTTCGCACCTTCGCCGCGTGCGCTTCGAATCGTTCTCGGTACAACGAGCGAATCTCGTCGGGCGAGCAGTCGACGCGCCCCTCGTCTTCGAGTCCCGTGAATTGATATGCCGCCCCGTCCGGCAGTCGCTCTTCGTTCGGATGGACGAGGTGAAGAATGACCACTTCCGATTGCCGATGACGGAACAATCGAACCGCGGCAAACACCTCTTCCAGATCGTCGACGAGAAAATCGCTGGCCAGCAGCAACATTCCGCGGTCGCGTGTCTGTTCGAACAGCCGCTGGAGGGCTTCGGCCATTCGAGTCGTTGGTTTGGTGACGATTTTGGCGATTCGGTTCTGGACGTGTGCGACATGAGTAGGGGTGCCGCCGGGCGGAACGACTTCGTGCAGTTCGTCGGTAATGACGGCCAGCCCCACCTGGTCCTGTCCGCGGCTGATGACATGCGATAGAGCGGTCGCCAAAAATTGCACGTATTCAAGCTTCGAACCGGTCGAATCGCGCTCGCCTCGTTCGCCAAACCGCATCGACCCGCTGGCATCAATCGCCAGAGTGCATAGCAGGTTGGTCTCGTCCTGATACAGTCGAACGTAAGCCTTGCCCGTGCGCGCGAACACCTTCCAGTCGAGCCGGCGCAAGTCTTCTCCCTGGCTGTATTCGCGATAGTCGACAAATTCACCTGCCCCGCCCAATTGTCTCGACGAGTGGCGTCCGCTGTACGTTCCTTCGATGCGGTGACGCGTCGCAAACCGCATCCGCTCGAGGGAAGCCAATGCACGCAGATCGAGAAATCGGGTCTGGGGGGCGGCGGACATGTCGGGAAATCAGGATGCAGTGCGTGGTGGGGGACGCGTCGCCGATAGCCTCACGTCAATTCATCGACAAGCCGCTGCACCACCTGCTCTGCAGTGACGGCGTCACCCACGGCGCGGTGATTGATGATGATTCGATGCCGCAGCACCGGAGCGGCAACCGACTTGACGTCGGCTACCGTGGGAACGGTGCGGTTTTCGAGAAGCGCCCGCGCCTTGGCGGCCAGAATCAGGTTCTGTCCGCCGCGCGGACCGGCGCCCCAGGCCACGTAATCGCGAACGAACTGCGACGCCCGGGGGTCCCCCGGCCGGCTGCCGCCGCATAAGCGCACGGCAGCGGCGGCAACGTTTCGCGGGACCGGCACCGCCCACACCAGGTCGCGCAACTGCAAAAACGTCTCGCGGTCGAACGTCGGCTTTGGCAGGCGCGGCGTCCCCCCGGTGGTTGCCACGACAATTTCTTCCTCCTGGCTTGGAGTAGGATACTCAACGCGGATCTCCATCATGAACCGGTCGAGCTGCGCCTCGGGCAGCGGATACGTTCCCTCCTGCTCGATTGGATTCTGAGTCGCCACGACTATAAACGGCTCCTCCAGCGGATACGTCTGGCCCCCGACCGTCACGTGCTTTTCGGCCATGGCCTCGAGCATTGCCGACTGGGTCTTGGGCGCAGCCCGGTTGATTTCGTCGGCCAGCACCAGGTTTGCGAATACCGGCCCGCGCCGAAAGGTCAGCGAAGTGTTGCCGTCGGGACCGTCGCGCCCGAGCAATTCATACCCGGTGATGTCCGAAGGCATCAGGTCGGGGGTGAATTGAACTCTGGCGAACTTCCAATGAAACGCCGACGCCAGGGCCTTGACCATCAGAGTCTTAGCCAGCCCCGGAACTCCGACCAGGAGAGCGTGTGAGCCGGTCAGGGCGCAGGTGAGCAATAGATCGATACACCGGTCCTGTCCGATGACCACCTGATGAAGGCTGTCGCGGATCGCTCGCACCCGGTCGATAAATCCTTCGACCTGATGCTGCGCGATCGCCGTCGAATCGGTCACTTGTGTCATACTACGGCTCCCTCGTAAGTTCGCGATAAATGAGCGGGAATCCTGAGGGCGTGCTGTCTTACTCGCCGTTCCGCAAGGACAGTCGCGCATCTCGATTCCGGCGACCTTCGCTACGACGCGACTTTAAGGTGGGTCCCTCTAACCCATTGATGTAACAGCTTCGCATTATCGGCGGGAAAAAAAGCGAATCAAACAAATTCTCGAAATGCGGGCGCGTTGAAGTTTGGAAAGGTCTGATCCTATCTGGCATAGGCCGGCCATTTCATCGCGTCGGCTGGTGACTTGTTTCGCTACCCGGAGATCGCGCTTTCCGCGAGCCACTTCCGGCCGTACCACACCAATGCTCGTGCGGCGGCCCGGCCGCGCGATTCCCCCGGACTATCGAATGAACGACGAACGCGGCTTCCACTCCTTGAGTTGACCGATTCCCGTCTCGCTGACCTGCGTGCCGATGAGAGTGATCTGGACGATGGATTTCAGCCCCTTCAGGTTCGCCACCCCGGCGTCACCGATGTTCGTGTTGCTCAGCCCGAGAATCTCAAGGCGGGGGATCTTCGCGAGCGCCGCCATCCCCTCGTCGGTGATCTTCGTACCCGACAGGCCCAGGCACAGCAATTTGGGGAACGTCTCAAGATGCTCAAGGCTCGCATCGGTGATGTCGGTGCCGTCGAGATAGAGCGCGTTCAGGTTCTCCAGACCCCGAATCGCTTCGAGAACCCGGTCGTCGATGCGGGTATTTTTCAGGCTCAGGAACTTCAGTCGCCGGAACGGCCGGAGATACTCGGCGCAATCACCGGTCACTTTCGTGTCGTCGAGGACGAGCTGCGTCAGCCCGCGATCGGTAACCTGCGTGTGGTTGAGGTCGATCATCGAAACGAAGTTTGGAGGGTCAAGCTGCTGAATCAGTGCCAGGTCTTCGTCGCTGATCTCGGAATGATGAAAGTTCAAACCGTAGCCGGGCATGTCGCCGAGGTAGCCCGGAAGTGAAATGGCGCCCAACGAATTGAGGCGTGCAAACACCGACGAACTCAGAGCGACCCCGCCCCCGGAAAATGCGGCGCCATTCTTCACGAGCACCCACAGCCCGATGGCGATTGTCGCCGCAAACAGCAGGCCCAGCTGTCCCGCGCCCGCAAGAATCAACTCGAACAGGCGATCGCTTCCAGGACGCGGCGGAGAGTTGTTCATGATCGCAATTGACGGAAGCCGGGGCACACGGCCATTCGATGCGGCACTATGATCATGGTCGCAGACGCGTACGAGTGATGCAACCGGCTCTGGGCCGTGGGCGGTCACGGCAGGCCGGCGCGAGTTGAAACATCCGGCCTGTCGTTCCGCTGGTCTGCTCGAGGTTAGGACGCCCGAGTCGAACAGCTCTCGAACTTTTGACAAGCTTGCCAGGCTCGGATGCCCAACATCTGGGTCAGGAAATAACGCACGGGCAAATCACTCTCACGAAGCGGGACGAATCGTTCCGATCGAATTCCGACGTCGCCACCGGATGACGAGGGACACCAGGGCATGCCACACGCAGGTTACCACGGCGGCAATTCCGAGGGATGACAGCCACGGCAGTCGCGGGGCAGGGCCCACACCCGGTTCAAACGTGGCTGCCACGGAAGGCCTCTTTGTCAATTATCCATTGTAAATTACCCATTGTCCCCTGTTCCCCAAGCGGCCAACAACGCCGTAAAAAACCCGCGGTTTTTCTCGGACTGGCCAACAAGGAAACGGCCACCTCTCGTCATTGCGGCGGGGCGAGGTCGCCCAGGTCCGGGACGGATGCGGCAAGCTCTTGCAGCAATGCAGACGTCTGATGCTTTTCGGTCCAGATTGCCAGATAGTCTCGATCGAGTTGCGGGCCGCTGACTGCGAGGACGCCGACAACGTCGTCGAGATCCTTTCGACGCTGCCAGCGCA
>SIAF01000415.1 GCA_009691905.1 Planctomycetaceae bacterium
CGCCCTCGCAAATGCTGGGGCGATGCGAAGGCGAAGGTGGAGGGGGCGGCCCCCTTCTGTCGAGCCTGAGCTGAGCTCCGACGTCGCAACCTTCCGAAAGACGCTGCGAAAGAACCCGAAAACGACCCACGAATTCGGAAGAGGAACCAGTCAATTGGGATGCGAAAGTGCTCGGCTGCGCCTCGCGGCTAAACGGGGGTGGTGTCACTGACGCAGGCGCTGCGTGATTTCATCGACGATCGTATCGACGCTCACGCGGCGCTGTTCGAGCGTATCGCGGTCACGCAAGGTGACGGTTTTGTCTTGCAGGCTCTGGCCGTCGACAGTCAGGCACCACGGGGTGCCGATTTCGTCCTGGCGGCGGTAGCGCTTGCCGATCGCCGCCTGCTGGTCGAAATAGCTGGCAATGCCGGCGGCCTTCAGCGCGCGATAGATTTCCAATCCCATCTCGGGCATGCCGTCCTTTTTGACCAGGGGGAGCACCGCCACCTTGATCGGCGCCAGCCGCGGATGAAACTTCATCAACACCCGCGTCTGCATTTCTCCCTTTTCGTCGGGTTGCTGATCTTCGGTGTAGGCTTCGCATATGAAGGCCAAGGTCGCGCGATCGGCGCCCGCCGATGGCTCGATGACGTGCGGCACAAACCGCTCGCGGGCCTGGTCGTCGAAGTAACTCAGGTCTTTGCCGCTGCCGGCGTGCTTCGGCTTGCCGTCGGGGCCAAGTTCAGGGTTCAGATGGCCTTCGGCATCGCGCACCAGTTTGCCCTCCATGTGCGAGCGCAAATCGAAATCGCCGCGGTGGGCGACCCCCTCCAGCTCGCCGAATTCTCCCTTTTCGAGAAATGGAAACGCATATTCAATGTCGGCCGTCCCCACCGAATAGTGGCTCAGTTCGTCCTGGGCATGATCGCGCAATTGCAATCGCTCGCGTTTCAAACCCAGGTTCAAATACCATTGATAGCGGCGATCGCGCCAGTAGGTGTACCAGTCTCGCGATTCTTTCGGATGGCAGAAAAACTCGAGCTCCATCTGCTCGAACTCGCGCGAGCGGAACGTGAAATTCCGCGGCGTGATCTCGTTGCGAAAACTCTTGCCAATCTGGCAGATGCCGAACGGAACCCGCACGCGAACCGTGTCGCAGACGTTTTTGAAATTGGCGAAAATGCCCTGCGCCGTCTCCGGCCGCAGGAATGCCGCATCGTCAGCACCGCCCCGAGCGCCGACGATCGTCTTGAACATCAGATTAAATTCACGCGGCTCGGTGAGCGTGCCGGGCTCTGAGGCGTCGGGTGCGAGGACGTGGCGCAAGTCGTCGGTGCGGGCCAGGCCGATCATCGTCTCCGACTGCCACTTCATTTCTTTCTCGTACTGACGACCAAAAAACTTGCGGGCGCGCAGCGCGGTGTCTTCGATCCCGGCTTCCGGCGTGTCGGCATCGGTGATGATGAAAAACCGCTGCGTCGCGAATTTTGAAAGCCGCTCGTCTTGAGTCGCGCGGGGATACTCGACCCAGCGGCCGCGCATTTGGTCGATCCGATACCGCCGCTTCGTTTCGCGGCAGTCGGTCATGTAGTCGCAAAACAAATCGAAATGCCCCGAGACTTTCCAGACCTGCGGATGCATGATGATCGAGCAATCGAGTCCCGTCATCGCAAACGCCTGCGGGGCACTTGGGGGGACTGAGAATTCGTCGTGGTTGGTGACCATGTCGCGCCACCAGGCATCTTTGACGTTGCGCTTCAGCTCGACCCCCAGCGGCCCGTAATCCCAGAAGCCGTTCAGGCCCCCGTAAATCTCGGACGACTGAAAAATAAACCCGCGCCGTTTACACAGCGCGACGACTTTATCCATCGTGGTTTCCATAAGTAACTTCCCAGCGACCGCCCAGGCGCACGCCCTGGCGAGCGGGGGGCGTCAGCCCCCTGTTTCTGTTTCGATTTCTCGCGTCAACGTTACCAACACCCAACACTCCGACACAAAATCAACCAGGGGGTTCAACAAAACGCCGGCCGGTCGCCCGCGAATCGCCGGCCAGACCGATGTGCCACGGTTCGCGGGACAGTTCCGGCACGGTCGCGGCCGTGTCCCAGCGGGACGCGGTCACGATATCCGCGTCGAGACCATGCTCGACCAGGTTCCGCCCCCCCCGGCTGGCCCGCAGGACCGACAGGTGCCGATCATAGTGGCCTGCTGCATTTTCTGACAGACTGATCGCCAGTTGTGTGCTGTCGTCACTGGAATCAAACGTGCGGCCCGACCGACACAGTCCGACCGCGATCGAGCCGGCGCACAACACGTCTTCAAGGGTCACACCGCCATCGGTCCCGGCGCAGACGATATGTACCGTTCCCTCGTCGTCGACAAGCCTCTCGACGACGGCGTTCAGGTTGGCAAACGCGGCAACGAACACCCGCCGCGCTTCCCGCGCCCGCAGCAGTGCCCGCGTACCGTTGGTCGTGGTGAACACCAGCGATTTTCCCGCGACAACCGCCGCTGTGTACTCACTTGGCGAATTCCCCAGATCGAACCCGTCAATCTTAAGTCCACCCCGCTCGCCTCCCAGCAGCACCCAGCCTGGTGCCAGTCCGGCCGCGAGTCGCCGCGCCTCGTCGACTTCGCCGCAGGGGATGACCCGCGCAGCCCCGGCTGCCAGGGCATAGACGATCGTCGTCGTCGCCCGCAGCACGTCGATGACGACCGCCACCCCGTCCTTCAACTCGTGCGGCTCAAACAGTGCGGGCAACAGATGCACCCGAATCGGTCGGTTCATGGCGGGATAATAGCCCCCCCACGCCATGCCATCAACAACCCCAGGTGTGCTGTGCGCTCTCGACGAAAACGCAAGCCGCGGCCCGTTCGAGCAACCGCTGCACTTCGCGCTCGCTATCGAGCGGCGTCATGGCCAACTCGTCGACCAACTCGCCTGAGAGCTTGCTCAGCAAGTAAACCTCAGCCCAGTCGGCAACCGTCGCCAACTGCGTGGCGGGAATCATATCCAGCGGGGCCTGTTTGCGGATCGGCTGCAGGGCATCGCGTGGAGTTCGGCTCTGCCGGATCATTGTCATGCCGTCCCCCGGCTCGGCCGACAACTCCGAGAGGACGATCACCTTCCCCCCGCGAATGACCAGGTTGCGGGCCGTCGCCAGCGCGGCGCCAAGCTGATCCCACCCATGCCCGGCGCAGTCGGCGTCGATCGCCACCAGCACCACGTCGGCCCGTTCGTCCAGTCGAACGCACCACCATTCTTCAACCAGCTTTTGTCCTTGTCGAAAGACCGTATCGGTCGCGCCGGCCAGCACCGCGGCAGCCCCGGTTCCGGATGAGGGGACCACCTGCACGGTGAATTGAGTCCCCAAGAGCCAGGCGATCTCGTCAATCGACTGCCTTAGCGGGCGTTCGTCGTCGGGCCCCAGTTCGCTGTGCCCTTCGCCCCGTGCCCGTCCGATCGCGTCGGCCGTCGAAAGACCGGGGTAGAATACGCTGCTGGTCCCGCGAAACCCCAGCACGCGATCGTAGGCCATCGCCCCTACCGAAACGACGACTTCGACCTCAGTGACATCGCGCGCCAGGTAAATCCGTTCGTTGCGGGCCGTTGTCGCCAGGTACGTTTGCTGCTTCGCGTCGGTCGGATCGTGAATGCTCCAGCGGACCTGGGCGCGGACCTCTTCGGGAAGCCCCAGGCGCGGGTCCCCCAGCGTCACGCCGTCCAGTGCCGCGGGCTGAAGGATCAGCACGTCGGCCGCCTCGACGCCGCGGTGCGACAGGGCCTTCCATAGTTCGGCGATCAGTTCGATCGCGGCCGGAGTGTGACGATCGAGGGCCAGCGTCACTCGGTCGCCAGGAACGCACAACTGCTCGAACGGGGGGAAATCGAGGGGCGTCGCCAGGGCCGAACGCACCGCCTCGTCGACCCGTCTGCAGGGTGCGGGAGCCGCGTGAAACGCGACGATTCGGTCGGGCTTAACCTCGTACGAAAACCGGCCGCTATATCCGTAGTTCAGAGTGACTGACATGTTGCCATAAGAGGTCGTTGATGGTTTATAGGCTTTGGGTTGCGTCTGTCAGGGACCAGCGGCGAAGAAAGCAGCAGCGGCAAAGGCGTGATTGGCGAGTGAACGCATTGAAGCATTTTCGCGGTATTTCGTCCCTGAATTTCCCGTACACACCCGTCGACGAGCTAACGCCCGCCTTGTGCTGTGTGTTAGACTCGGCGAATCATTTCAACTGAGCCGCGAATTGGCAACCTCGACCCGCGACGCACTGAACGCATGCCTCCATCCGACGGCGAACCGCTGACCGACGATGATCAATTGATGATCGCTATCCAGGGGGGCGACTCGCTTGCATTCGAGACCCTCGTGGCGCGGCACCAGCAGCCGTTGATCAGCTTCTTTTTCTCCAACACCCGCGATATTCAGTTTTCTGAAGATCTCACGCAGGAAACGCTGTTACGGGTCTACGATCAGGCTTGGGATTACCTGCCGACCGGCCGTTTCCGAGGTTGGATGTACCGCATCGCCCGCAATCTGTTGATCGACAATATCCGCCGCCGCTCGCATGACGCCCTGGTCAAGTCGATTCGCGGGACGGGGGACGAACAGTGCGTGCTGGCCGGCCTGGCCGGAGACGTGTTCTCGCCCGACGAAGTCGCCGATCAGCGGGAAATGGCCCAATTGGTCGACGAGTTGCTGCAGGAATTGCCGGAAGAGCAGCGTTTAACGTTTACGCTGCACCATTTCGCCGACCTGAGCCTGCCCGAAGTGGCGGAGATTTTGCACGCCAACACCGCCACCACCAAAAGCCGCCTGCGGCTGGCCCGTGAAAAGTTACAAGAAAAACTCGCCGCCCGAGGCGTTCGAGGATGAACCGCGCCACCCCGATCGACGTTCTAACTTGGTCCGGCCGACAGTGCTGTCCTGGCGAGCGGGGGGCGTCAGCCCCCTGTTTCTGAATTTGTCGAGGGAATCGCATGAGCTATTTCAGCCGTCTGAGCGACATCATCAGCTACAAACTCGACGACCTCCTGGCCGATTCGGCCGATCCGCCCGCCGCGATCGCCCGAATCGTCTCGGAAATCGAAGAAGGCCTCAGCGGCGCCAAACGCAGCGTCACCGCCGCCGCCGCCTCAGAGCAACGCCTGCGAACCGAACTGGTCGAGCGGCAGGGGCAAGCGACCTTCTGGGGGAAAAAAGCCCGCGAAGAAATGTCCGCCGGCAACGAAGACGCGGCCCGCCAGTCTCTGATGCGCCGCCGCGAAACCGACGACCTGGTGGCCGGCCTCGAACAACAACTGGCCGCCGCGACCTCGACCCGCGAACATCTCTCGACCATGCTGCGGGCGATCGAAGCCCGCCTCGCCGAGGCCCAACGCCGCCAGCAGCAGTTCGTGAACCCGCCGCCGGCCACCGCCGAGCCGGGTCGCGCGGCCGCCGGGGCGAAGTCCATCGAGTTACCCCCCGACCGCTCGCGGGATCCCGACATTGAAGCCGAACTGGAAACGCTTCGCCGCGAGCTGCGGCAGGTGCGGTAGGGCTGGTTGCCCCTAAACTGCGGCGGCCCGCTTGACTCAGCCGGCATTGCCAGGTAGGTCAGCGTTTCCGGGCTGACAAAATCACAATGATGCCGGCGAAACCGATCACCGTCAGGCTCGAAAGCCTGACCAACAAGCACTTGACGCCGCTGCCGCCGCCCCGTAAGTTTGGAACGTCTGCCCCTCAGGTCGCTTAGTTCAGTTGGTTAGAACGCCACGTTGACATCGTGGAGGTCACTGGTTCGAGTCCAGTAGCGACCAATTCCATAACGTCTAGCTGAGTCGGGACTTACGACTACCTGCCAAGTGTGCAGCGCAGCGAGAAACGCGGTGTTTACCACGTTTCTACCACATTACCGTGGAGGCTGCGTCATGCCGCGAAAGTCGAAACCGTCCTGTCTGTTGCATCGGCCCTCCGGGAAGGCCCGCGTCCGAATTGGTGGTCGCGATGTGTACTTAGGTGAGTTCGGTACGCCCGAAGCCAAAGCCGAATACGATCGCGTCGTGGGCGATTGGCTGTCAGGCCAAGACCCCAACCGTAGCCGACTGCTGATCGAAGACTTGGCGCTGCAGTTCTTCGCGTGGGCCAAAGGCTATTACCGTCACCCGGACGGTACGCCGACGAACGAGG
>SIAF01000416.1 GCA_009691905.1 Planctomycetaceae bacterium
CGCCTGGCTGAACCGATTCACTTTATCGCTGCTCAAGCAGCACCCGGGCAAAGACAGCCTGGCCATGAAACGCCGCTGCTGCGGATGGAATGATAAATTCCTCGTGCAAACACTCACAGGAATAACGACTTAGTGGGCGCTGGCCCTGGCCCGACAAGCCGTCCCCCGGCGGCGGCGTAAGCCGCGATGGGATTTGCAGCCGCTGATACTGATCCTGCTGGCGATGACGTGGGCCGCCGGCGACTCGGAGTTCGAGCGGTTCGAAGCGGCACGTGGGTTTTACGTCGCTTCCTATTTGGACAGCGCCACTTTAGAAGATAGGAAAGATCAGTTACCGTAAGTCGTTATTCCTTGGCGTCCACACTTTACCCAATGTGACAAGTGGCGCTGTCCAACTATGCAGCACGAAAACGTCCCGGCAAGACGTTGGCAGGGTTTCAAAAGGCATTGGCGCGATTGCCGGTGCGGCAACTTTGGGCCTTGGCTCAGGGGGTGCGCGACGAGATACAACGGCGTTATGCCGAGCGTCTCATGGTCGACGGTTGGGCGCCTTATGGATGTGATGGCTCGCGGATCGAAGGTGCGCGTGCCGTCGAACTCGAAGCCCGTCTGGGAAAGGGGAGCAGCGAAGCGTCGGCCCCGACCGCCTGGGTCACCGCCTTCGTCCATCTCGGACTGGGGCTCTTGTGGTCGTGGCGGATCGGCAAAGGCACCGCGGACGAACGGCTGCATTTGCGGCAAATGTTGTGTCTGCTGCCGCCGCAGGCGCTGGTCGTCGCGGATGCGGCCTATATGGGCTACGAACTGGCTGTCGCCATTCTCCGTCACGATCAGTAAGCCATGGCCCAATTGTACTGCGGGGGAACGAGGACGTCATTCGAAGCTCTGGTTCCTGCTGCAAAAATGCCGCAATTAACCCTTCTCGAATTCGTACACCATGATCCTCGATCTGTTTCAACTCACGGGCCGCGTGGCCCTCGTTACCGGCGGGAACCGCGGACTGGGGCAGGCGATCGCCGTCGGCATGGCGCAGGCCGGGGCCGACATCGCCTGCGTTTCGCGTTCGGCCGACGATGCCGAGATTCGCGGTCAGGTCGAAGCCCTCGGCCGCAGGTTTCTTAGCCTGCAAGCCGACTTGGCGAAACCCGCCGATCGCGTGGGACTGGTCGACAAGGTCATCGCCGGGCTGGGGAAGGTCGACATTCTGGTCAACAACGCCGGCAGCGGCGGTCGTTTCGCCCCCGAAGAATATCCCCTGCCCGAATGGCGCGACTTGCTCGAAGTGCATCTGCTGTCGGCATTCGACCTGTCGCAGCAGGCGGCGCCGCACATGCTGACCAGGGGGCGCGGCAAGATCATCAACATCGGGTCGGTGATGAGCTATGAGGGGGGACTCAATATCTCCGCCTACGCGGCGGCAAAGCACGGCATCGCCGGGTTGACCAAATCGCTGGCGGTGTCGTGGAGCAGCCGCGGGATCAACGTCAATTGCATCGCACCGGGATACTTCGAGACCAACATGTCGAACTCGCTGAAGTATCACCCGGTGCGCGGCCCGCAGATTCTCGACCGCATCCCGGCGGGCCGCTGGGGCATGCCCGAAGAACTCCAGGGCCTGGCGGTGTTCCTGGCGTCCGACGCTTCGAACTACATGCACGGCAGCGTGGTCGCAATTGACGGCGGCTGGCTGGCAAGGTGATCCCATCGCTTGCATCATTCGTAAGGAAGTAGGGTGGGACCAGCAAGCCGCGAGCCAATATGATCCTTCGCACTCGGAAAATACTTTCGAACCAGACTGCGCGCCGTGTCGTCAATGAGCGGTTTGCGCAGGCCCACCATTCGGGTTGCACCACATCGGAACCCGAATGGTGGGCCTGTGCACGCTGCGCGTACTGGTCCCACCCTACACGATTCGTCCGGGTCGGATGAGCATCTCGATCATCATTCCCACGCTCAACGAGGCATCCACGATCGCCGATACCGTCGCCAAAGCGCGCGCCATCGACCCGGACGAAATCATCGTCGTCGATGGGGGCAGCACTGACGACACCGTGGCTCAGGCCGCGGGGGCCGATCAGGTTCTGATCGGGCCGCGGGGGCGGGCGGCGCAGCAGAACTGCGGCGCAGCAGCCGCCACCGGCGAAGTGATGCTGTTTCTGCATGCCGACTGCTGGCTCGAACCGGGCAGCCTCACCGCCGTAAGCAAGGCCCTGTCGGATGAGCACTGCGTCGGCGGCTGTTTCCGGCAGCGGATTGAAGCCGAAGGCCGACGGTATCGCTGGCTTGAATGGGGTAATGCACACCGCGTGCAGTGGTGGCAGCTCGCCTATGGCGACCAGGGAATTTTCGTGCGGAGATCGGTCTTCGAGCGGCTGGGAGGGTTCCCTCCGCTGGCACTGATGGAGGACCTGTTTTTCATGAAGCGACTGCGTCGCGAAGGACGCTTCGCGCTGCTCGACGGCCCGTTGCACGTCTCGGCCCGCCGGTGGCAGCAGCAGGGAGTCGTTCGGCAGACGGCTCGCAACTGGTTTCTGACTGGGCTGGCCCAACTCGGCGTCTCGCCCGATCGACTGGCGCGGTTGTATCCGCTCGTCAGGTGAGAATCGGTGCCGGCCTTGATCGACATTCGTTGATGCGTCTATGCTGGGCGGTGTGACCCTCGAAGTTTTCCCCTGAACGCGCTCGCCCCTCCTGGCGTCGAAACTCGCTTGGTGCCGCTGATGATGCACACGGATTCGCTTGATTCGCGGTTTGCCCCCCGCGCCCGGCCCGGCCTGACCGGGCTGGCGCTGGCCTGCCTGATCGGCTGCGGCAGTGCCGCCCTCCTGGCGGATGATAAAAAAAATGAGCCGCTCGATAAAGATCATGCCGCGAAAATGGCCGAAGGGCTGGCCCTGTTCAAGAAATCGGTCCGGCAGACGCTGGTGCAGAACTGTCTGAAGTGTCACGGCGGCGAATCGATCGAGTCGGAGTTCGACCTGTCCGACCGCGAAAGCCTGTTGCGTGGCGGTGCCGCCGGCAAAGCGATCGAACCGGGGCAATCCAAATCGAGTCGCTTGATTCGGCGAGTGACGCATGCCGACAAGCCGGGAATGCCCTTTGAGGGTGACCCGCTTCCGGAGGCGGCCATCTCGCAGATTGCAACGTGGATCGACCTCGGCGCGCCCTACGACGAACCGCTCGTGAAAGAAAAGACGCAATCGGCATCGTGGACGCAGCGAGTCATCGCCCTCGAGGCGCGGCAGTTCTGGTCGTTCCAGCCGCTCCAACGCCAGGAACCACCCATCGTCGACGACAACGGCTGGTGCCGCACGCCGATTGATCGGTTCATTTTCGCGAAGCTCAAAGAGCGGGAGATTGCCCCCAATCCGCAGGCCGAAAGATGGCAACTGATCCGTCGGGCCTACTTCGATCTGTTGGGGCTGCCGCCGTCGCCGGAGGAGGTCGCCGTCTTTCTCAACGATCCCTCGCCCGACGCCTGGAGCAATTTGCTCGATCGGTTACTGGACAGTCCGCACTATGGCGAACGTTGGGCGCGGCACTGGCTTGACGTGGCGCGGTTCGCCGAAAGCCACGGCTTCGAGCACGACACCGACCGCCCGACCGCCTACCACTACCGCGACGCGGTGATCGAGGCTTTGAATCGCGACCTGCCCTATCACACCTTCGTCAAATGGCAGATCGCGGGGGACGAATTCGCCCCTGACGACAATCTGGCGCTGCGCTGCACGGGATTTCTTGCCGCCGGCGTGCACAGCACGCAGATCACGAAAAACGAAGTCGAGAAACACCGCTACGACGAACTCGACGACATTCTCGGGACGATCGGGCAGTCGATGCTGGGCCTATCGATCAATTGCGCCCGTTGCCACGACCACAAGTTCGACCCGATCCCGCAGCGCGACTACTACCGGCTGCTGTCGACGTTCACGACGACTGTCCGCAGCGAAGTCGACTTGACCATGGATCGCGAAGAGTACGAACGCGGCCGGCAGGCGTTCGATATCGAACACGCACCGCTCGTTGCCGCTCTCGAAAAATTCGAACGCGAGAAACGTCCCGATCGGCTGGCGGCCTGGGAGAAAGTCGCCGCCGAGCGATTGGCCCGCTCTCCGTGGATCGTGCTCGAGCCGGTCAGTGCGAAATCATCCGGCGGCGCGACACTCACGCGACTGCCGGATGGATCGTATCGCGCCGGCGGGACGAATCCGCAATTCGACACGTATACCTTCGAAGCCCGCGTCGGTAAGACCGGGATTACAGCGGTGCGACTCGAGGCGCTCGCCGACGCGGCGCTGGTCAAAGGAGGGCCGGGGCGGGCCGACAACGGCAATTTTGATCTGACCAATTTCAAAGTCACCGTTGCGAAACCGCCGGCGGGCGCGGGGGAGCAACCCGCGGAAGCCCCCGTCGGCGATCAACCCGTGCGTGTGCGCCTGAAAAATCCACGCGCGTCGTTCGAGCAGCCGGGACTGCCGATCGCTGCTGCCATCGACGACAACGAGAAATCGGGCTGGGCCGTCGACCCGCAGTTCGGAAAGGATCACGCGGCCACCTTCGAATTCGAGACCCCAATCGGTTTCGAGGAAGGAACCCTGCTGACGTTGACGCTCGTGTTCAACGGCAATGATCGGCACAACTTCGGTCGAACGCGGCTGTCGATCACGACTGCGGCTGTGCCGGTCGACCTGGCGGCCCCCGGCGTTCCGCAGTCGATCCTGGAAGTGCTCGCGACCCCCTTGCCCGAACGGAACGACGCGCAGCAGCAATTGCTGCTGAAATGGTTCGGTCCTCTCGATTCCGACTGGAAAGCGCTCAATCAGGCCATTGACGAGCACACGTTACGCGCGCCACATCCCCGCCTTGTGAAGGCCATGATCTCGAGCGAAGGGCTTGCGGCGGTTCGCCTCAATACGCAGGGGGGAGATTTCCTCGAGCAAACGCACTTTTTGCGGCGAGGCGACCCCGATCAGAAAGAGGCGGTCGCGGCACAGGGATTCCTCCAGGTCCTGATGCCCCCCGACGACCCCCTCGCTCAGTGGCAGGAAGCGCCCCCCGAGGGCTGGCGCACATCGTACCGCCGACGATCGCTGGCCAACTGGCTGACCGACGTCGATCGCGGCGCCGGCGGCCTGCTGGCGCGGGTGATTTCCAATCGGCTGTGGCAGCATCATTTCGGGCGAGGAATCGTCGCGACCCCCAGCGACTTCGGTCTGCGCGGCACCCCGCCCACTCATCCCGAGTTGATCGACCATCTGGCGGCCGAACTGATTCGAAGCGGCTGGAAGCTCAAATCGCTCCACAAGCTGATCATGCAAAGCGCCGCCTACCGCCAGTCAGGGCAGTACGACGACGCGCGTGCCGAGCGCGACCGTGAAAATCAGCTTTACTGGCGGCGGTCTCCGCATCGACTCGAGGCCGAAGTGATTCGCGACAGTCTCCTGGCCGTGAGCGGCCTGCTCGATCGCACGCTGTACGGTCCGGGGACGCTCGACGAATCCAGCCGTCGCCGCAGCATTTACTTCACGATCAAGCGCAGCAAACTGCTGCCGATGATGCAGGTTTTCGACGCCCCGGACGCCCTGTCGAGCATCGGCGATCGCTCGCAAACGACCGTGGCGCCGCAAGCCCTGCTGCTGATGAACAACCCGCACACGCGCGAGGCGGCCAGCGCCTTCGCCACACGGATCGCTGCCGCCGGGACGATCGCCGAGATTGTCACAGCCGGCTACCAGACCGCCCTGGCCCGCAATCCGTCGACTGACGAACTAACCGATGGAATCGCGTTCGTCGAAACCCAGGCGGAGTCGTACAAGCAGGCGGGCGAAACCGACGCTCAGCGGCTGGCCCTGACCGACTTTTGCCAGGTGCTGTATTGCCTCAATGAGTTTGTTTACGTGGAATGAGCGTGGGCGAAACGATCGCGGAGCCGGGCCTGCGCCCCTCGTTCCCACGCTCCGCTCTCATCCTTATACACAATCATCGCGGAATTTAGGTTTCTCGATTTCGGCGCGGGTTTCCCAGGCGAGGGCGAAGTCAAAAACGCGGCGCATTCCGCGCCACATGATTTCGGGGCCGGGCGGGCCGTCGTGGCTGCGGCCCAGGTAGCCGCCCAGCGCGGCCACGTGTTTCAGGAACTCGCCCAGCGTGGGCGGATCCG
>SIAF01000417.1 GCA_009691905.1 Planctomycetaceae bacterium
CAGGATCCAGCCGCTTCCACTCCACCAGTTTGGCGAACTTGCGATCGGAGCGGTGAGCCCACGTGCGGCGTGTCTTGTGCGAAACCGCGACGGCAATCCGCTCTTCGCGGTCCTGCGACAGATCGTCGAGAATCTCCTGATCGACATCGAACAGCGTCAGCGTGACGATGCCGCCGCCGTAGTCGAAGTGCTCGATGTGATCGATCCAACCGGCGGTCCATCGCTCGCGCTCATATTGCACATGCCGCTGCCGTTGCCGTTCGGTCGCGAAGTCGCGGCTCGCGTCGTCGATCCAAATGCGTCCCACGCGGAACTCGTCCTGCCCCCAGCCCTGCGCCCATGCGAGATTAAGTTGGACCGTCATGCCCGGCTGAATTGCGGAGACCTCGACGAGCTGCCGGCCGCTCCAGACTTCTGATCGCCGATCAATGTCGAAGGTGAAGGGCGTGTTGATGCCAGTTTTCACGAGCTTCCCGGCCACATCCCCGCCCGGCAGGATGGCTCCTGGTTTCGTCGGTGCGGCTGTGGCGGAAGCGGCTGCCTGTGAGACTGCGAACGATTCGAGTTTGATCTTCTCTTTCGCGACATCGATCGACACAACTTTCCACGCCTGACCGCGCCGCTGATAGAAACTGAAGTCGTCTTCCATCAGCAGCGCGTGGTTCTCCGGGATAGCGAACTGCTTCTTGTCGTCGGGCAGGGCGGGAATCGTCGCTTCTTCGCCGGGAGTCGGCACGACGAGGTAGCCATGCACATGCGTCCCCAGCGGGATATCGCGCAGCTCGGCGCGAGCCCCGTTGTGCCAGACTGGAGCGTAAGGCAGCAGCGCGAACCAGTGCGGTGGGCCGGTGTAATATCGGCCTTGATCGCCATCCAGCCGAATGCCGCCGCGGCGATTCACGGCGTCGATGTAGACCAGTTCACCGGAGATGTAGCGGGCCTTGTCAGCCTCGACAAACCGGGGCGCTGCTTGATCCTCGGCTGACGCGATCGACTCAGAGACGCCGATCGCCAGGACCGCGAAGAGAAATGGAAGTATCCGCATCACAGAACCTCCGACGCGGTACCATTGCTGTCGGCGAATTTCTCTGTGGGCACATCCATCTTCTGCGCCATCGTCAGCAATAGATTGCTGAGGTGAGCCTTGCTGTTGACGGCACTGTGGTAGATGCCTGGGTGTTTGTCGTAGCCCTGAAAGTTCTTGGTCAGGTTGTAATCGACGTGCTGGCCATGCTTGAATCCGAGCGCCGTGCCACCGGCCAGAACAATCTGCAGACTGGCGTTCCCGTGACTGTGGCCATAAGCCATTCCGCTGCCGTACAGGGCCATCGTCGTTTCGATCAGCGGTCCATCCGCATCCTTCACCTCCCGCAATCGGTCGAGGAAATAGCCAAACTGCTGGAGATTGAACGTGTCGCTGGACATCAGGTCGGCGAGCAGTTTGGGGTTGCCATTGTGATGCGACAGAGAATGTCGATCCTGTTTGACGCCGATTTCCGGAACAGCGGGTCCGGTCCCTTCGTTTCCGGTGCTGAACGTGGCGACACGGGTGAGATCGGTTTGAAACGCCAGGACAAGAATGTCATACATCGTCCGCAGGTATTCTCCCAACCGTTCCAGAGCGACATCGCGATTGAGTTGCGATGCCACACCTGGGTCGACTGTCGGTCGTGGTACATCGAGCCATTTGTCAGCGCGCTGCGTACGAATTTCGACTTCGCGGACCGAAGCCAGGTATTGCTCCAATCGCCCCTTATCCGCTGACCCCAGTTGGCGATCGAGGGTCGCGGCCTCGTCGATGACCGCATCCAGAATGCTGCCGCGGCGCTGCAGTCCGCGACGCTGACTCGCCACACCACCATTGGGTTCTTCAAACAGTTCCCGGAAGACAACGCTCGGGTTTCCCTGAGCGGGGAGGCCAATCCCATCGGCGTTATAGGACAGCGAATGTCCCTGGTTACTCAGCTCGATGGACGAGAATCGAGTTTGCGGCGCGGTGACGGTCGCCATGAGTTGATCGACCGAGATTGTGTTGCGTTCCGATTGCCCGATCTTGCCGCCGGTCAGCCAGATCGTATCGCAGTTGTGGTGGTGGCCCAGCCCATGCGGATGATACATGCCGCTGAACGGCGTGATGATGTCGCGGTGCTTGGCAAGTGCCTGCAAGGGCTTGGACATCTGATAGTCCTTGCCCGCCGTGGCCATCTGGTATTCCTGCGTGTTGACTCCGTTGGGCAGGTAGATGAAGACGCTGCGCTTGGGCCGCACGGCTTTGTCGGCGGCGAGCAGCGGGCGCATGCAGTCGAGCAGCGGCAGGGCCAGCGAGACGCCGAGTCCACGCAGGAGATGACGACGGCTGAGGAGCCAGTTTTGGGAGAGGATATTTGCCATGATGCTTTTCCGTTTCCTTGATGGTGTGATTGGTGTCGCTTGGATTTACTCTGTTTTAATGTTGCAGTCGTTCTTCCGGTGGCAGTTTGATATTCGGCCAGTCGTGACAGCGGAGTCGGACGATTCGACCAGGGCGAAAACCATCCAGCAATTCGCCGGTTTGCCAGCGGATCTGTATCCCGCTGCTCCCCGCAGGCGGCTTGTCGAGTGTCTTCCACTCGGCAATGGACCCGAATTGGTGGTCGTGGTCCTGCCAATAGGTGCGCAGTGTCGCTTCCGCCGCAGCAACCGCATTGCCGTGAGCTTTCTTCGACTTCACTTCCTCCAGCAGCGACGAATCCACGCTGCCAAACAGTGTGATCGTGACGATCCCCTTGCTGCCGCCGAGATGCTCGACATGATCGACCCACCCGGCCAGCCAATGGTGCTTTTGATAACGAACATGAATCTGCCGTTGACGCTCCGTGGCGACAGCGCGGCTTTCTTCGTCGATCCAAACGTCCGACGCGCGAAACTGTCGATTGCGCCATTCCGGTGACCAAGTGAGATTGAGTTGAACCACTTGCCCTGCGGCGAGTTCTGTCCACACCGCACTGGATTTCCCCATCCAGACTCGCGTGGCGTCGTCGATCCAGAAAGTCTGCTCGGCTTCAAATTCAGCGCCGGCCGATTTCCCTGATGTAGCGACCTTCATACGGCCCTTCTCACGATTGACCTCAACCACCTCCCACGCCTGACCGCGTCTTTGGAAGAAGCTGAAGTCATCTTCCAGCAAGATCGCATGATTGAATTTCGAGCCGTATTGTGGTGGCCCCTTGGTCGGCGGGATCGTGTTCTCTTCTCCCTTGGGCGGCAGGTAGAACGAACCGTGCAGATGCGTCCCGAGCGGGATGTCGCGCAATTCAGCCGGGGCTCCGTGGTAGTAGATCATGCCGAAGGGCAACATCGCGAAGTCGTGCGGCTGAGCCTGGTGGTAACGGTCGTCGTTGAAGTCGCCGTCCAGCCGTAATCCGCCCCGGCGATTGATCGCATCCGTAGTCACCAGTTCGCCCGCGAGGTAGTTTCCAGGCTTCGCGGAGAACTTGCCTGGCTGCAGGATTTCGTCGTTCTCAGGCAGCGGTTCCGTCGCCTGAGCCGATGAGCCGGACAAAATCACACCACCAGCTACCACAGCCGCCAGCAGACTTATCGCAGTGCGGCGGTCGATCTCGTCTGTTGGCTGGTTGTCGATCATGGTGTTCTCTATCGTTTCTGGAAGAGGTCTGAAAGGACCATGTTTTCAAGGATGGAACGAAGGCGATACTCATCCGGCTTGCTTTGGGCAGCGATCGCCTTGATCGCCGCCTTGTCGTCCACGGTCATCACCCGCCGCAACGCATACGTGGCCAGTTGTTCGACGAACGCTTCCGCGAACCGGTCGACATCCGCGACCAGCAATTGTTTGAAATCGTCCGCCCCTTGGAATGTCTTGCCGTTGGGAAGTATCCCGCCGGCCTGCACCGGCGGGTCGTTGCCGATTCCCCCTTTGACCCGCTCATGCATCCGCCAGCCGCCAATGGCGTCGTAGTTCTCGAACGCGAAGCCGAGCGGGTCGATCTTGGCGTGACACGAGGCGCAAGTGGTGTGCGTTGCGTGAGCTTGAAGCTGATCGCGAATCGTCGCCTTCGGCTTGTCGCTGGGCGTCGGTTCCAGCGGCTCGACGTTTGGCGGCGGTGGAGGGGGCGTGCGACCGAAGATCGCTTCCGAAACCCAAACGCCTCGATGCACGGGGCGGTGCCGCGTGCCGTCCGATGTCAGCGACAGAATCGCCGCTTGCGTCAGCAGCCCTCCGCGGTGATCCTCGGGACGCAACCTGACTTTCTGAAAGCCGGAACTGCTGAGCTGTGGGAGTTGATAGAAACTCGCCAAACGCGGATTGACCATCGTCCAGTCGGACTTCAAGAAGTCTCCCAGCGGCAAATTCCTGGCGAAGACCTCGGCAAAGTATGCCTGCGTTTCGAGCACCATGCTCTTTTCCAGCCACTTGTCGTAGTCTGGATAAAGGCCGGGATCGGGCGGGAACATCCCCACGCGGTGCAATTGCAGCCACTGTTGGGGAAACGTTTCTACGAAACGCGCAATCTTGGGATCGGCCGTCATGCGTTTCAGTTGTGCTTTAAAGACCTCGGGTCGCTTCAGCGTACCCCCCCCTGACCGCCGCGAACAGGTCGTCGTCTGGCATCGAACTCCACAGGAAATACGACAACCGCGAGGCGAGTTCCCAGTCATTCACCGTATCGCGAGGCTTCGTCGGATCTCCTTCTTCGATGTAGTAGAAGTTTTTCGAGGTCAGCACGGCGATCAATGCCGAGCGATATGCCGGGCCGAACGATTCTCCCGCAGCGAGTTCATGCTGCACGATGCGGACGTAGCGTTCGACCTCGTCACGCGTCACCGGACGACGCCAGGCGCGCTCTGCGAACCGATGCAGGGACTGGCGACACTCGCCGAACAACGCTTCCAGCTCTTGCGGATCCGTTGGTGCTTTGGCGTTTCGAGCCAAAACGGAGGGAAAAATCCCGCTGCGTTTCCGCTGGGTCTCCTCGCTGACCGGCACGCTCTCCCATTCGATGGAATCCACCAACAGCAGTGGGAACAACGGCTGGCCTTCGTCATCAAACAGCTTGTATCCGGCTGGATGTCCGATGCGTGGTTGGCGCGAGTTGATGAACCGTCGAGCCGTGTTGCTTTCCGTGTGACCATTCCCCGGAAAACCGCTCACCGCGTTGATAAGCTGAAAACTGCTGGTCGTCGTGTCAAACTCCACGACGATCGGTTGATCCTCCGGTGTGATGATGTCCTCGTCAAAGATGGACCTCTTCAGGGTGAGGTCCCAGACGGTGAGATGCGGAGCGCGACCGCCTTTGGGCTGCAGGCCGCTCAGACGGATTCGCACCCGCATCGCCTCCCCGCCGCTCTCCATGTCGTACTGTTTCCCTCCCTCCTCCGCATAAGCGCCGGACCAGATGATATCACGGTATCGAACCTCGGCGGCGTTCTCCGTCGCGGGAGTCGCAACACCACTGTCCCGCAGCCCCTTAACCGGTTGCGCGGTCTGGTCGGGAAACGCCCGAGTGATGACCGTATCCGCCGCTCGGCGGTAGCGATCGACGTGCGACGGCGAGAGTGTCAACAACGATCCGATGCGATCGAAGCCGTGCCAGCGTGGGTCTTCATTCAGCGCGCCGGGCAACTTGCCGTCGTAATGAACGCCGAGCAGATCGTAAGCCGTGTGGGCATACTCGTCGCGGCTGAGTCGATAGAGCGCCACCGGCCCTCGACCGGCCATGCGAGTTGCCTGGCCATCGGCGATGCTGGCCGAGATCCAGTCCACAACGCGTCCGAGTTCTTCAGCTTTCGGCTGTGGTTCATCTTTCGGAGGCATCTCGCCCGAGTTCATCCGGAACACGACCTCGCCCCAGCGTTGGGCCGTTGCCTGATCGACAAACTCTCGCGGCAGCGTGTCGAGCCGGAACTGACCCTCCTGTTTCTGCGCAGCATGGCAACGCAGGCAGTAAGTCTTGAAGAAGGTCGTCACGACCTCATCCGGCGGCACATCGGCGGCGAGACAGGTGCCTGAGAGAAGCACCAGCGTCGTCGTCATCATCAGAGTTGTCTTCAATCGGCTCATCCTCGGTGCTTTCCTACAATGCTCAGCACGCCATCGACGGGAATGGACTTGCCGCCGACCGTGACCATTTGCTTGATGGAGTCAAAGCGCGGC
>SIAF01000418.1 GCA_009691905.1 Planctomycetaceae bacterium
CTCGTTCTACATCATGCACGTTGCTGGAAGCTGGTTTGCGCCGTAACGTGCGCTATTCATTATCAGCATCGAGGAGAGGTGATGACGAGCCGCCTCCCAACTCGTCGGAATGAAGAAGGCATTGAGGAAGTCGAAACGACCGTTCCAGTTGCGGATTTCAACTAATGACTCGCCGATCGACAGACCGAAATCGAATCGCAACCGACGCGCTAACCCCTGGACTGCTCTCTCTGGCAATCAGTAGAATGGGGCCGCGGGCAGCACCAAACACGAGAAAGACCAATGGCAAAAGCGAAAGTGAACAAGTCGGCATTGATCCGTGAAGCTCTGGCCGCTCACCCGGAGAAGTCTCCGATCGAGATTTCCGAGTTGCTCAAAACACAGGGCTTAAAAGTCCCGCCCCAGTACGTGAGCACTGTCAAGTCTATGGCGAAGGGGCAGAAGAAGGCGAAAAAGCTGAAGCGCAAGGCAGCACGCGCTTCAGCCGGTCAGGATGGCATCAGAGCCGTGAACGCCGCCGTCGAGTTCATCAAGTCGGCCGGCGGATTGGAGGCAGCGAAGGCAGCGCTCGGGACGGTGGAGACGATCAGCAAGGCATTGTGAGGATCATCGAGCCACAGTAGGTCGGATCGACTTTTCGGCCTCACGCCGACCGCGGTATGGTTGGGGTAAAATTGGCCGCGTGACAAGAGTGCTCGCTGATCGGCGCAACACTCCGTGGCCTTTTGTTGTGTGCGAAATGTCACACGAGTATGCTGGGCGGCACGCATGCTTTTGTGCAGGGCATTTCCCATCGATTTCCCGATTCCCAGGAGCAGCAGCGATGCGACGATCCATTCAGATTGCTTTGGTTGTCTTGATCGCGACTTGGGTCAGTGACGCTCGCGCCGGGCGCTGGAAGCGGGCCTATTGTCGCACACAGTGCTCTTGCGCCTGCCCGCAGGCGGTGTATATCTGCCCGCTGCCGACCTGCGCCTGTCCGATGCCCGCTGTGGCCGCCGTCCAACCGCCGTCGCAGCAATCCTACTTCATATCGCCCAAAGGCCGCCGCTACCGGTTTTATGATTCGACCGAGGTTCCGCTCCGTGAAGACGAGCGGGAGTTAGAGGCCGATAGCTTGAACGAATTCCGAGCGGACCGAGCCGAACGCAGCGCAGGGGGCGAGAATTTTGCGGGGCACGACCGCAAGGTGGCTAAGACCTCGGTCGCCGGCGCGCCCGTCGAGAACTTCAGCGATCTGCGGCGGGTGCTCGATTCTCTCCCCTCCGACGACGATATGTTGAACCACGATCCGGAGATCACTCGCGAGCCAGATTCTGATCGCGTCGATGAAGAAATGCGAAACGTGCGTGTAACGGCCTACATTTACGCGGCGAAACGGGAGCCTGACAACGATTTCCATTTGATTCTCGGGCGTGGTCCGTCAGAAACCGTCGGACGCAACATGATGACGGCAGAGGTCACGGGCCTTCCCCGAACCGGTCCCTTTCGCGCACAAATGAAGACGGCCAGGGACGAATTCAAGGCGTTCTTCGGTCCGCAGCATCTGCCCTCGGCCAGCTATCGAGTGTTCGTCGATCCGATTCGCGTGCGTGTCAAAGGGTCGCTGTTCTATGACGTCGACCATGCCCCCGGAATCGTCGGAACGGGCGACTACAAGCCAGAGACTTCTTGGGAAATTCATCCGGTCACGAAGATCGAGTTCCTGGAATAGCCGCGGCGGCTGGCGGCGGACTTGTAGTGCACCACATTTTGTCGTTGACGATGATTACGCTACCGTGATGTTCGACCCGCTCGGCACCACCGGAACACACCATGAACCCCACCAAGCCAGCAACCGACCGCGAACAATTGCTCGCCGCCGTCCCGATGTTCGTTCGCTTCTTTCGAGGGTATCAGGCGCTTGACGATGAAGGCCGATCCGTCGTCTCCGAAATGGCGACATTCGTCGAGCGCGATTTGTTCCCACAGATAGAACGCGACTATGCCGCCGACGTGATTGTTGCGGCGCTGTTTCCGCAGGTGGATTGAGACAATGTGCGGGCGATTCAATCTCCGATCGAATCAACGTGAGCTTTCCGACATGTTCGGCGTGCTGATCCCCTCGCTGTCGCCGCGGTTCAACATTGCGCCCACTCAACAGGTCCTGTCGATCCGGTTGGCAGACGCTACACGCGAGGCCGCCCTGATGCGCTGGGGGCTGGTGCCGTCTTGGTCGAAAGACCCGAAGGCGGGGCCGCCACTCATCAACGTCAGGGCCGAGACCGTCCGGGAGAAGCCGGCGTTTCGATCGGCGTTCAAGACTCGACGTTGCTTGATCCCCACGACTGGATTCTACGAATGGCAGAAAGCGGGAACGGCAAAGCAGCCGTTCCATATCACGATGACCGACGGTCAACCCTTCGCGTTCGGGGGACTCTGGGAGCACTGGCACCGCGACGACCAGTCGATCGAGTCGTGTACGATCATCACCACGACGGCCAGTGAAATGATGGCGACGCTGCATGACAGGATGCCGGTGATCGTCCCGCCCGACGACTACGAGCGGTGGCTCGGGGGGACTGCCGACGACGCGGCTGAACTTCTGCAACCGTTCACTGCGGACGCGCTGACCGCGTACCCGGTTTCGACCATCGTCAACAGTTCCCGGAATGAATCGCCGGAGTGCGTGAAGCCGATGGCCGCGACGGATTGATCCCCGCCATGCAACACCCCTCCGTCTGGACTTCGCTCGCCAGCCCCTTCCGACTGATCCTGCAACAGCGATTCCCCGAACACGCCGCGAGCGCCCGAGAGTTCGTCAAGGCCCGGCCGGATTGTGCGAAACTGAAATTCAAATGGTTCAGCGTCGCCAACCTGACCGGTGGCGCAATCTACAGCGTCGATATCCACCTCGAATCGACAGAGCGGATGCTGTTGATCAAAGTGCGGGACGACGGTGCGGGGCTGGTGGCGCAAGCGATCATCGATAGGGCTAAGAATCAGTGGGAGAGGTAAGATCGGTTCATGCCCGAACGCCGAAAACCTACCGCCGGATTCTGGATTGTTGTCGGCCTCGCCGCGCTCGTGGGTTATCCCCTTAGCATCGGCCCGGCAATGTGGGCGCTGTCGTCACTGCACAGTCCCCGCTGGCTCGGCACCGTGATTCATTACGTCTACCTGCCGGTATTAATGGTCGCCGACCGTCTGCCGGAATCGATAACGCTGCCGTCGTACCTGTACGTCTCGTGGCGGGTCGAGCACGACATCGGCTGACCGGCAACGTGCATTAGCGGTCCACGATTCGGCCACGAAATTTCACCAAGCTGTTTCATGGCCTCACGCCGTCCGATCGTCACGTCCATTCAATTGCTGCGGCTCGCCCGACGCGCTATTCTGTAGACCCATATGATTGGTGGCCATCAAGTGGAGGGTTTCGGCATGCGTTATTCACGCCGCGATTTTCTCGCGGGAGCAGCAACGTCACTGGTTTTGGGAAACGCCGGTCGGGCCGCCGAGCGCCGCCCCAAAATTGCTGCCCTGACCACGATCTTCCACAAGTATTCGCATTCCGAGCACATCGTCGATCGCTTTCTGGAGGGCTACGGATGGGAAGGCCGACACCACCGACCGCCGATGGACATAGTCTCGCTTTATGTCGAGCAGGTCGGCGATAACGACCTCAGCCGCGAGCGGGCCGGTCGGCACCCGCAGATGAAGATCTATTCAACAATCACCGACGCACTGACGAGGGGCGGAAACACACTGGCCGTCGACGGAGTCTTGCTCATCGGCGAACACGGCAGCTACCCCGACAACGAAAAAGGGCAGAAGCTGTACCCCCGATTCGAGTACTTTCAGCAGGTCGTGGAAGTGTACCGACGCAGCGGGAAGTCGGCGCCACTGTTCAACGACAAGCACCTCTCATGGAATTGGGACCACGCGCGGGAGATGTTCGACACGGCGAAGAACATGGGGTTCGGCCTCATGGCTGGGTCATCGCTTCCCGTGGCGTGGCGACAGCCGGCGGTCGACTTGCCCAGGGGGGGGCCGATCGAAGAGGCGATTGGTATCTGGGCTGGGGGCATTGATGGTGGAGATATCCACGTCATCGAGGCGCTGCAGTCGATCGTCGAACGCCGCCTCGGCGGTGAGACAGGCGTGCGAGCGGTGCAGGCCTTGCGCGGCGAGTCTTTCTGGCAGGCGCTCGAGTCCGGCTCGTGGAACGCCGGGGGTTGGGACCCGAAACTTCTCGAAGCCTGCCTGTGCCGCAGCAATCAGCTCAACCCCAGCCGGTCGACCTACAGCAACGTCTTTCCTTCAAATGCCGACCTGCGGCGTCTCGCGCCCGAATCGTATGCCTATCGGTTCGAATACTCCGATGGATTCAAAGCCAGCGTGATCCAGTTCCAGGGAGGGGGAGTCGTCGGGGATTGCAGCGTTGCCGCCCGACTCCCCAATAACGAGCTCTTCTCGGTCCTGTTCTACCTTCCCTATTACTCCATGCGGAATTTCTTCAGTCCACAGGTGCATCACATCGAAAGCCTGTTCCTGACGGGGCGGTCCCCCTATCCGATCGAACGCACCTTGTTGACGACCGGCATGACGGCCGCCGGGATCGAGTCGCTGTTCCAGAATCAGAAACGACTCGAAACGCCGCATTTAGCCGTGCAATATCAACCCACCGCCGAATCCACCTTCTGGAGAACGTGAATGCTCACCCGACGCAACTTTCTGGCGGCCATCGGGGCGGCACCTTTTGCGGTGCGCGCAGCCCTCGGCGATTCGCAGGTCCCCAAGAGAATCGCGATCGTCACCACCGTGTGGACCTACCTGTCACATGCTCAGCACATGGGCGACCGCTTTCTCGTGGGCTACCCGCGCAACGGCAAATGGCACAAGGCTCCCTTGAAGGTGGTCTCCCTCTACGTCGACCAGAAGCCTGAGGGAGACCTCAGCCCCCAGCGCGCCGCCGAACACGGCTTTACGATCTATCCGAGCATCGCCCAGGCATTGCGCTGCGGCGGCGACAAACTGGCCGTCGATGGCGTCGTGATCATTGGCGAGCACGGCGACTACCCCCGTAACAAGAAGGGCCAGATCCTGTATCCGCGGTTCGAATTCTTTCAGCAGGCGGTTGACGTTTTCGAGAAGGATGGTCGCGCGGTCCCCGTCTTCAACGACAAGCACCTCTCATACAGCGCCGAGAAAGCCGCCCGGATGGTTGCGGAATCCAAACGGTTGAAGTTTCCCTTCCTGGCCGGGTCCTCGCTGCCGGTCACCTGGCGTCTGCCTCCCGTGGAAGTCCCCTACGACGCAGAAATCGAAGACGCGTTGATGGTGGGTGTCGGCGGTTCCGATGCGATGGATTACCATGCGCTCGAGGCGATGCAGTGCATGGTCGAACGACGCAAGGGGGGCGAAACGGGCGTCAAGTCGGTCCAGATGCTCGAGGGGGACGCCGTCTGGAAGGCCGGTGAGGAAGGCCGGTGGTCGCGACGTCTTCTCGAAGCCGCACTCTCACGCAGCGACTCACTGCAAGGGGATTCCGAACGCGATTCCCGCCCACAGGATTTGGCAAACAATGGCGAACTCCCGAAACTCGTCAAGGAGCCGGCCGCCTACCTCATTGAGCGGAACGATGGCCTCCGCACAACCCTGCTGATGCTCAACGGAGCGCTTCAGGACTTCACCTTCGCGGCCCAACTCAAGGGGGGCCAGATCGTGTCGACCCAATTCTTCCTGCCGCCCACGCCGAACGTCACCTATTCAGCATGCCTCGTGGCTCAGATCGAGGAGATGATCCTGACCGGGCAGGCGCCCTACCCCGTCGAGCGCACACAGATTGCCAGCGCCATGCTCGACCGCTGCCTCGATTCCCGGATCAATGGTCATCGTCGGCTCGAAACCCCCGATCTCAAGATCGAATACCGAGCCCCGAAAGAATCACGGTTCGGCGACTAGCTAGAACGGGTTTCAATACCGGAGGTTTAGCAGGGCCGGCGCACCAAAACCTGGACATAACTGGCACTGCGCGTGTAGATTGCGCCGAAGCGGCCGTGCGTGAGCCGGTAGGAACCGGCGGCGGGACGGTCGAATGTCAGGGACGGCGCGATCATGGACGATTCGGGACGCGGTTTC
>SIAF01000419.1 GCA_009691905.1 Planctomycetaceae bacterium
CCTTCCGTGGACTGCGGCTTGAATTACCAGCAGCTTCGCGGAAGAACGCCGTTTTTAGCAAGATCACTTTCGAGCTCCCCGCCGATCAAGTCCTATTGAGAGTCGTTTTGCGTTGTTTTTCGTGGGATTGAGTGAATCGCACCCGTTTCGTCCGGCCAGCCCAAGCGTGTCCCCCCAATCCGCCAACCCCTGGGTCGACGGCCTGACGATCGGCGCGGCGTTGCGTCAAACCGCGCAACGCCATCCCGACCGCGATGCGCTCGTTTTTCCGCAGTTCAACCTGCGGCAAACGTGGCGATCGTTCGACGCCGAGGTCGACCGGGTCGCGCGGGCACTGCTCGGGTTGGGAATCGCCAAAGGCGAGCACGTTGCGCTGTGGGCCACGAATTGGCCGCAGTGGGTGCTGCTGCAGTTCGCCACCGCGCGGATCGGCGCGGTGCTGGTCACGGTCAACCCGGCCTATCGTTCGCATGAACTGGCGTATGTCCTCAAGCAATCCGACACCGTCGCTTTGTTTCTGATCGACAAGTTCAAAACTTCGGACTATTTCGCGATGGTCGCCGAGGCGGTGCCTGAACTCGCCCAAAATCGGACGCAACCCCCCCTGCCCCCCCTTCCTAAGGGGGGGAGAAGACGATCGCTTCGCGGTCGGCGCGCCGGCGGCCGAAGCTACCAGGCGGCGCTGCAATCCTCAGAATACCCCAGACTGCGGCACGTCGTGTCGCTGACCGATTCGCCGGCGGCCGGTATGCAGGGCTGGGGCGAGTTCCTGAAACGAGCCGACGCCGTCTCCGCCCGTCAATTGGCCGAGCGGGAATCGCAACTCGCCGCCGGCGACCCGATCAACATCCAATACACGTCGGGGACGACCGGCTTCCCCAAGGGGGCCATGCTCACGCATCGCAATATTCTGCTCAACGCTTATTACATCGGCGACTGCCAGAAAATCACCGCGGATGACCGAATCGCCATGAGTGTCCCATTTTATCACTGCTTCGGCTGCGTGCTGGGGACGCTGTGCTGCGGCATTTACGGGTCGGCGATGATCGTCCCCTACGAGTACTTCAAGCCCGATGAAAGTCTGAAAGTGATCGAGGCCGAGCGGGCCACTTCGGTGTACGGCGTCCCCACGATGTTCATCGCCATGCTCGATCATCCGACGCGGCCTGCGCGCGATCTCACGTCGCTGCGGACAGGCATCATGGCCGGCAGCCCCTGCCCACTGGAAGTGATGCAGCGCGTCGTTGGAGACCTGGGCGCCCGCGAAGTGACAATCGCCTACGGACTGACCGAAGCCTCGCCCGTCATCACACAAACCCGCATCGACGACCCGCTCGACCTGCGCGTCAAGACGGTCGGTCGGCCGCTGCCGGGTTTCGACGTCAAGCTGGTCGACCCGGCTACGGGCGCCACATTGGGCGACAACGAACAGGGTGAACTCTGCTGCCGCGGGCACGGCGTAATGCTCGGCTACTACAGCCTGCCCGAGGCGACCGCCCGAGCCATCGATGCCGAAGGATGGCTGCACACCGGCGATCTGGCCTCGCGGCTACCCAACGGGTACTACCGTATTACCGGACGGATCAAAGACATGGTCTGCCGCGGCGGAGAGAACATTTACCCCCGCGAGATCGAAGAATTTCTGTACACGCACCCGGCCGTGCAGGACGTGGCGGTCGTCGGCGTGCCCGATCCGAAATACATCGAAGAGCTGACGGCTTGGATTCGGCTCAAACCCGGCAACCACGTGCATGTCAGCGAAGAAGAACTGCGGGCCTTCTGCAAAAGCCATCTCGCGCACTATAAGGTGCCGCGCTACATTCGCATCGTCACCGAGTTCCCGCAGACGGTGACCGGCAAGATCCAGAAGTTCAAAATCCGTGAGGCGATGATCAAAGAGCTCGGTCTCGACGATGCCGCAAAAAGAGAAATGGCGTGAGGGGCGAGGGCAACGGCGGGTGCCACGGACAGTGCTACTTTAGGAACCGCCTCAGCACATTGGCGGTGATTTTTGAGACCGCGTCGTCGACCAGAATCGAACTGGGCCAGGTGATCGAACCGACCGAAAAGACCTGTCCGCCGCCGGGGGTCTCGTACACGACCATGTGGGCGCCCCCCTTGTCGGGATTGAGTCCCTCGGCAAGCAGGTGTACGTTTTTCGGCGAATGCGGCGAGATTTTGTCGGTCTCGTGTCCCGACGCACCGCCGGGGCAACGTCGGTGCAGGCTGTTCTCACCGAACAGGTCGCCGTTTTTCAAACCGGTTCCCTCGAAGACCCAGTGCGACGCATCAATCACTTTGTAGGGGGCGCTGGTCATGATCCCGTCGTAGGTGAAGACAACCCCCAGCAGGTTAGCTTCGGATTCGACACGGGGATGAAAGCGGCTCTCGGTCAGGCCCAGTCGAACCCGCTCGCGTTCGTTGCCGTTGTGGACGACCATCGTCTGTTCGTCGAGAAACTCGATTTCGCAGTTGAGCCCGTTGCCCCCCAGGTACAGCAGCCGCCCGCCGCGCTCGTGGACCCAGCTCTTGAGCGCGCAGTACATTTTTTTCGACCAGTATTCGGGGTGCGTGCTGATAATCAGCACGCGGTACTCGTCCAGCGGCAGTTGATCGAAGTGAAAGTGCGTTTCGCCGTAGAAGTCGTAGTCGAACCCTTCGTTCTCGAGCCAACCCAATAAACGCCATTCGGCCGGCGCTATGTGGCAGGCGGTGCGGCCCTCGATGGGGTTGGTGATCTGTTCGTCTTCCGGGACGAAATTGATCGGCTCCGGTCGCTCGAACGAGAGCGGCGCGTAGGTTTCGACGCCGTAGTTCACATACTCGGCGTCGGTGTAGCGCGCCAGTTCCTGTCGCGAGTTGACGGTCGGGACCTCGGGCAGCTTGTCGGTGTTGATGTAGTTGCTGCGTCCGCCGAAGGCGTTGTAGGCGTTCCAGGTGATGTTCGACGCGAGGACGGCGAGTTTGTTCTGCGGTTTGGAGGGGGCCACCACCCAGGGAAACGAAAAGAACAGCCCCGAGCGGGTGCGGGCGTGAAAGTAGTACAGCCCCGACCGATCGGGGGCAGTGACGTGTTGCTTGAGGGCCGGGTTGGCGTAGCCGAACTTGTTCCATTCGACGCCGGTCTGCGAGTAATCGCCGTCGGGGGTGATTTGAACCGTGGCGCGGGGACCGTGTTCGTCGTACCAGCCGAGTTTGCGGATCAACTCCTTTTTCCAGCCGTAGCGCCACAGTTCGAGTTCATACGCCTCGGGCGAGTGCATCCGAAATTCGGCCTGCTGGCCCCCCTTGACCCACTTCGGCCAGGGGTAGCCCAGAAGACAGTCCGACAGCAGACGAAAGTGGTATATCTTTCCGTCTTCGACCGCCATCTGCACCCGCTTGCCGCCAATGCCCGCTTTGTTGAGCGTCACCCGGTAATTGCCTGGGGGAAGCTGGGCATGGACGGCCCCCGACGCCCTGGACCGGGTTTCGACCGAAGCCCCCTCGCCCTCGAACTCGATCAGGACATCGGGAATGGCGACAAACCGTTCGTCACTGACATATCCGATCAGCATGCCGATCCTCGTTTTCGGTCAACCGGTTTGTTGGACAACAACTCGAAGCATGGTAAAGAGTTCGGGCACGCAAGTAAAACGCAGGCCACCGCGGACAAGGATTGTGAAAAATAAGCCTTGACGAGCCACAGGAAGTCATCAATAATTAGGAGTGCAATTGAGACTCATTCTCATGATGCTTGTCCTGCTGAATTGGTTTGCCTCGAAAAGTCGCTCTTTCCGGCCGCTCTGATGCAGATTCTCGCCCGCACCCACACTGACGCCGATTGCTCCGAAACGATCGTCTGCCACTGCCTGCAGGTCAGCGAAAGTACGCTGGCCGATGCGATTGCAGTATGCGGCTTGGCGAGTGTTCGTGAAGTCTGCCGCGAGACCGGCGCCGGCGGGGGCTGTACGGCCTGTCACGCGCGGCTGCGAGAAATGCTGCGGCACACGCGGCAAACCGAGCCGGCATACTGAGTGCAGCCCAAGATCAGCGCCGGCCGATCAGCCTTGGTAGCAAGCCGGCAGTTGAGGCAGGGCGCGACTCGCCGGTCGTTCTGGAAGCGTTGCGAACCAACGGGAATCGAGACGCGTCGTTGTATGACACGCGCCGAGCGAACTCGGCGGCGAAACGGGTTGAGCAATTGAATCTTGTTTCGCCGCGTCGCTCGCGACGCGCGTCGGTACAGCCATTGCCGGCCTGCGAATCAGTGCCCGGCCCCTTCTGGTTCTTCGCCGATCTGGTGCTGCAGGTAAAGCGGCAACCCGACGTCGTTGATCAGCGAGAGCTGCGTTTCGAGCCAGTCGACGTGCTCTTCGGATTCGACCAGGATCCCTTCCAGCAATTCGCGACTGCCGTTGTCTTTGAGTTGTGCCGCGAGGTTGACCGCGTCGTTGTAAGTCTGCACGCCGCTGGATTCGAGTTTGAGGTCGTTCTCAAGCTGCTCCTTAACGTCACCGCCGACGCGGATCACGTCATAGCGGGCGATTTCAGGGACGCCCTCGAGAAACAGGATGCGGTCGATGAGCAACTCGGCGTGCTTCATTTCGCCCATCGACTCGACGTAGTGCTTGGCGGCCAGTTTCTGGAAGCCCCAGTTTTTGCACATCTTCGACTGGCAGAAGTATTGGTTGATCGCCGTGAGCTCGATCGTCAAACCAGCGTTCAGCGCGTCAATCATCTTCGGGTTGCCCTTCATCGTCGCTCCGTTTCTCGTGCAGTGAAAGTGTCATCGGGTCGCGGTAGATTTGACGAATTGTAGAGCGGGAACCGCGTGAAATGAAGCGGTTTCACCAATCGAACGACGAATTTCGTTCGATTGATATGAAATCTCCCGCTCTGATTGAGATGCAATCTCGTGCCGGCGAGCGTCGTGATACACAAGACGCGCACTGCGCACTGCGGATCAACACCTTGCCGAACCCTCGCGAGCGGTTGGTTTCAACCGCCCTCTTCAGCCAGGGCATCCACAGCAAGGCCCGCCGGTTCAAACGGTGCCGGGGAGGTCGCGACGCCGGCAGCGTCAGCAACCAGAGTCGTTTCGGTTCCCGGCAGCGGGGGCAGAATCCAGATTTCGTTGTACTCCGCCGGTTGCTCGGCTCGGTATTTGTAGTGCCGCAGCAACTCGAGAATCGCCAGAAACACCCCGACGATTTTGCTCCGCGAATTCGATCCGACAAAGAACGAACTGAACGAGACTCGCTGTTCGGCCAGCACGCGGGCTCTGATTCGCTCGACGTAGACGCTGATCGGCGTGTCGTCGTAAATCACAGTCGCGGGCGACGACTCGCTGTTTTTGCGCAGAACGCGAGACAGGGCGCTGACCAGATCCCACAGTTCGACCTCTTTGATTAAGTCCTGAGACGGGTCGCTGCCGCCGCGCGGGCGATCGTCCGTCAGTCGCGGATACCTTTGCCGCCAGGCGGCGGCGTGGTTTTCGAGCAAGCGCGAGGCGTCTTTGAAGCGTTTGTATTCGAGCAATTGGCGGACGAGATCGGCGCGCGGGTCTTCGTCGGGTTCGACCAATTCCGGAGGATGCTCGGGTCCTGGCAGGACCGAGCGGCTCTTTATTTCGACCAGCGCACTGGCCATCACCACGAAATCGCCGATCAGGTCCAGATCGAGAACCTGCAGGACTTCGAGAAACTCGAGGAATTTTCCCGTAATGTCGGCGATCGGCAGGTCGACGATGTCGACTTCCTGCCGGCGGACCAGGTACAGCAGCAGATCGAGCGGACCCGAAAAGCCCTGCAGCTCGACGCGGTAGTCCATAACCTCTGTGTCGAACATTGGTTGCGCTTTCGAAGGGCGGCTCGGGTCGGCGTGCAGGGCGCGCAGCACATCCTGTGCGATGGCAATCACCCTGTTTTCGTTATCGACCCCGTCAACCGGCTCGGTTGAATCAGAGATCGAGAGAACCAGCCCGCACACCCTCGCCCTGGCCTGATGAAATGTCTAACTCAAGAGGTAAGAAGTTGTTGCGCATTTTGTTTGGGATTTGAATTCTTGGTAAGTGGCTTTACGCTTGGCGCGCACGGTCAGACCTAGGTTGTCGCGATTCCACTGCCTCATCTCCTT
>SIAF01000420.1 GCA_009691905.1 Planctomycetaceae bacterium
ACTGTAGAAGGCTTCAACAACAAGGCGAAACTGACCCTGAGAAAAGCGTATGGCTTTAGGTCCCCGGAAATCGCACAATTCGCCCTGTATCACACCCTATCCGACCTCCCCACTCCAAAATTCACCCACGAATTCTGGTGACGAGGCAATAAGAACTGGTTGTATTTGATGAATCGAGTAACTCAAGATAGCGACAATTGGCACTTCCAACAACCGGGTCGCTGGGCGAAAGGGCGAGTGCTTTTTGGGCGGGTTGGGGACTCGCAGGAACAGTCTGCACAACTTCGGCTCCGCGCTGCTGGAAATCCGCACCGGTTGCGGTTATGCTACCCCGCCGCGGTCACGGCCTGCCTGTCGGGCAAGTCCCCGCACCCCTTCCGTGGATGGCACGGGGTTTGCTTTTTCCGCACGGACGCTTGAGCGAATCGCCTCGGAAACCGCTCCGTTCACGCACGTCAGGAGTTGTGCCTGCCGGTTTCCAGGGCATTGTCTGCGCAAACGGCGTGCAACGCGGCGTTCAAGGGTTCGTTAATCCAATGGCGCTTGTTTCTTGACAATCCGGTGAGGCTCACTTTGCACAAGGAGATCGGCTGATGAAACCCAAAGATTTCTTCGATCTGGCGAAGAAAAACAAGGCCGAAATGATCGACCTGAAGTTCGTCGACTTGCTCGGCACGTGGCAGCACTGCAGTTATCCGATCGAAGAATGGGACGAAGGGACTTTTGCAGACGGCGTCGGTTTCGACGGTTCGTCGATTCGCGGGTGGCAGGCGATCAACATGTCTGACATGCTGGCGATTCCCGACGCCACAACCGCCAGAATCGACCCGTTCTTCAAAGAGCCGACGATCAGCGTCATCGCCAATATCGTCGACCCGATCACGCGGCAGGAATACTCGCGCGACCCCCGGCACATTGCCCGAAAAGGGGTGGCCTATCTGCAGCAGACGGGGCTTGCCGACACGGCTTACATCGGTCCCGAGCCCGAGTTTTTCATTTTCGACGACGTCCGCTACAAGTCGGCGATGAACGGCCAGATGTACGAAGTCGATTCGTCCGAGGCAGCGTGGAACACGGCCAAGGCCCAGGGGGCGACGCTGGATTCGATCGTGCCCAACCTGGCTTCGAAGATCGCCGCCAAGGGGGGTTACTTTCCCGTCAGCCCGCAGGACACGCTGCAAGACATTCGCGGCGAAATGGTCTATGTCATGCGCAAGCTGGGCATCCTGGTCGAAGCCCATCACCACGAGGTTGCCACGGCCGGCCAGTGCGAGATCGACATGAAGTTTCAGGATCTCCTGAAAATGGGCGATCAGATGATGTGGTATAAGTACGTCGTCAAGAATGTCGCCCGTCAGCACGGCAAGACCGCGACGTTCATGCCCAAGCCGATCTTCGAAGACAACGGCTCGGGCATGCACACCCACTTCTCGCTGTGGAAGGGGGGCCAACCGCTGTTCGCCGGCGACAAGTACGCCGGGATGAGTCAGATGGCCCTCAATGCCATCGGCGGCGTCCTCAAGCACGCCCGCGCCATTCTGGCCTTTGCCGCCCCGACGACCAACTCGTACAAGCGGCTGGTCCCCGGTTTCGAAGCGCCGGTCAATCTGGCCATGTCGCAGAGAAATCGCTCGGCATCAGTCCGCATTCCGATGTACTCATCGAACCCCAAGACCAAGCGGTTTGAGTTCCGCTGCCCCGACCCGAGCTGTAACCCGTACCTCAATTTCACGGCCATTCTGATGGCCGCGCTCGATGGCATTCAGAACAAGATCGATCCCGGCGAGCCGCTCGATCGCGACATCTACGAAATGAGCCCCGAAGAACTGGCCAAAACCAACAAGACCCCCGGTTCGCTCGAAGAAGCGCTGGCGGCCCTCGAAGACGATCACGACTTCCTGCTCAAGGGAGATGTCTTCACCGACGACGTGATCGAAACGTGGATCGCCTGGAAACGCGAGAAAGAAATCGACCCGATGCGGCTTCGGCCCCACCCGTTCGAATTCGCACTGTATTACGACAACTGATGTGCCGAAGTGAAATGTCGAATGTCGAAACCAGAATGACGAATCAATGACGAAGTTCGAATGACGAAGGGCGCATTCGGATTTCGAAATTCGGAATTCATTCAACATTCGGATTTAGACATTCGTCATTCAAAATGAAATGCCCCCCTGCAAGCTGTCTCGCAGAGGGGCATTTTCATTGTTCACATTGGTTCGCAGGGTTTACTTGATAAACAGCATTTCCTGGTAGGTCGGCAGCGGCCACAGGTCGTCGGCGACCAGACTTTCGAGCTCGTCGGCCGATTCGCGGACCTTGTTCATCGCCGGAATCACGCTTTCGCACAGATACCGCGTTTCAGCCAGCAGGCCGCCGTCGTGACTGCCGTGATCGACCGCCTTGACGAGTTCGCCCACTGAATCCTGCAGCGATTTGACCAGTTCGGTCACCTGATCGAGCGTATCGGTGTCGAATTCGTAGCCGACCAGCTTGAGGTTCACACAGGTCGAAGCCAGCTCATTCTGGTAACGGACGGCGGCCGGGAAAATCATCGTACGCGCCATTTCAATCGTCAGTCGGGCTTCAACAGCGACGCTCTTGCAGAACGGAAAAGGGGGAACGGAAAAGGGGACAGGAATGGAAAAGGGGACAGGTCCATATATTGGACGATCAACAATTCGACAAAAGGGGTCGGGAGTCGTTAATTGCCGAGGAGGTCGGTTCACTTCGGTCACAACAACGACTCCCGACCCCTTTTCCCTTTTTGATGAAGTAGGGATTCCTGAGCGAACGCGCGGTGACCAGGTCGACCTCGCGCGCAAAAAGTTGAGTGAGCGCCTCCAAGAGCCCAAAGTCCTGGTCGGCAGGCCCCATCGCGTCGCATGGATCGAATTCCACCAGGAAGTCGAGGTCGCTGGACGATTCGTCGAATTGTCCGTCGCGCGTGGCGGAGCCGAAAAGGTCCAGCCGCCGGACATGGTAGCGCCGGCAGAGGCGGACCAGTACTCGCTTTTTAGCGCCAATGACGTCGATCGACTTCACTTTCGTCGGCGTTTGGGAATTGCCGACGAATATCTTTTTCATTGTATGCGCCTCAACTTGCGCGGTCAAGGAATCACCCAGAGGGGTCGTGCGACAGTGCGACAGTTCCGCGTCGCCGGAAACCGAGTGCCCCCAATGACGTCACTCCACTGCCGCCGCGTGGCGATTGGCGGCCGGATCGCCGGCCGCGTGGATGATTCCCGTGGCGCGGTCGATGACCAACATCACGGGGTTCCCGATCGGTCCGGCCGTCGTGCCGATTATGTGACCGCGGCGCGCCAGCGCTTCGTGCGTCGCCTCGGGGAGGGTGGTCTGCAGCGTCGCGCCGCCAGGCTTCAAGAACGCCGCCTTCCGGTCGGGCGATGGGTTAAATGAATCTTCGTGGTGGCTCGTGCTGAACCGCCCAGCAGTGACCGCCTTCTCGGGCAGCATCCCGAAATCGAGGTGGTTGACGAGCACGTTCAGCGTCGTCTGGTCCTGCAGGTCTCCGCCAGCCACGCTGATTGCCGCGAGCGCCCGGCCGTCGCGAATCACGATCGTCGGAGTGAGCGTGATCCGCGGGCGCTTCCCCGGCTCGATTCGGTTGGGATGCCCGCGACTCGTGTTCAGGCTGCTGAGGCGCGTCCCCTGAGTCACCCCCGAGGGGCCGGGCTGGTTGCCGTGAAGGTTGCAGCTCGGCGTGGCGGCCACGACGTTCCCCCAGCGGTCGGCAACCACGCAGGTCGTCGTGTCCCGTGCGGGGATCCTCTCGTTCTCGTCGAGGCGGGCCTGCTCCTTCAGTGCTTTTCGCCCCAGCGGGTCACCGGGCCGACGCGTCAGCGACGCCCTTGCCGGATCGATCAGGGCGCGCCGCGACCGTGTGTATTCGTCCGACAAGAGCGCTCGCATTGGCACATCAACGAACTTGGGGTCGCCGTAATACTCGTCGCGGTCGGCGAACGCCAGCTTCAGTGCTTCGATGGTCGTATGCACGTGGTCGGCCGAAAGGTGGCCCATCTTGGGCAGGTCGTACCCGTCGAGCAGCGAAAGCGCCTGGCACAGCGCCGGTCCCTGCGTCCACGTCCCGCACTTGTAAACCGTGCAGCCGCGATAGCTGGCCGAAACCGGGTCTTCGACCAGCGTGACGTGCGCGGCCAAGTCTTTCTTTCGAAGGAACGAGCCGGTCTCGATGTACCAAGCCTCCAGCTCGTCGGCGATGTCCCCCTTGTAGAACCGGTCGCGGGCCGCCAAGAGCTTCGCGTCGCGAGAACCGGCCGCCTGCTGTTCGGCCTCGACCAGCTTGCGGAACGTGACGGCCAGCGGCGCGTGCCAGGATTCTTTACCGGCATCCAGCAGTTCGAGCGCGGGCTCGATCACCTCACCCAGCGATTTCGTGCCGTTGCGACGCAAGAGCGTCACACACAGATCGACTTCGGCTGGGACGGGAGCGGCCTTCATTCCCCCCTTGGCGGGGATCCCATTGGCGTAGTACCACTCGATCGCCTCGGGATCGAGCGGCGCGCGACCGATGCCGGCCAGCGCCTTGACCTCACCCATTTTCGCGTCGAATACAAGTAGCGAACACTCGCCGCCGCTGGCGCACGAGCCGTAATCGGTGATCATCATGGCCAGCAGCGTAGCCGCCGCGGCGTCGGCCGCGTTGCCATCGGCCCGCAGGATCCGCACCCCCGCCTCGACCGCCTGCGCGCCGCCGGCGGCGACGGCGCCGTTTCTGCCGGACGCCTTCCAGCCCGTCGGCTCGTCGGCGCGGGCGACGTGAATGAGAATGAACACGACGCTGACCGAGGCGAGAAAGATTCGGCGCTGCATGGCGGCTCCCTAGGATACCCCCGCCATTCTAACGCCGACCAGGCGTGGAGCAATCTAAGCGGCACGGTTTGTCTGAACACGCCGGGGCGGCACGGCAGGCACGAGGGCCTTGCGGCATCAGGCTGGCGGCAGAACATTTCCGTAGTCTTCGAGCTTTGTTCTGATCATCGAGGCGAGGTACCTGGATCAAAAGGGGATCAAAACGGGTCGGGAGTCGTTAATTGCCGAGGAGGTCGGTTCACTTCGGTCACAACAACGACTCCCGACCCCTTTTCCGTTCGCGGCACGAGATTGAATTCGATTTAAAGTACGTCTTCGACGAAGAACACATCGCATGACGTGAAGCTCCATAGCCGCAGGCCGCAGGACGACGTCAGAATGGCACGTTGACGGCGTTGACGGTGCCACCCATGATGAAGTCAGGCAGGGGCCATCCAACGTCCGCCCCCCTGGCGACGGGTCACTCAACGCGATCCCGCATTGATGCCACTTTGATCATCATGCCCGTTCGTCCGGTCGGCACATACCGTGCCGGGAGGGCGAGGCTCCCGCCGAGCCACCGGACGATGTTTGATCCAGCGTCAAGTCTGTCACGGCAATGACTTTTCGCTTTCCGCTTTTGTTGGCTGCCCCCCAGGATCGTCACCGCAATAACGTTTTGAACGACCCTTCGCAGCGGGCTTTCGGGGCCATCCGGAACCAGCGAAGTCACAACTCACTTGACCGACGCCATTTGCACCCCTCACAATCATGGGTGGCCCCAAACGCTGCCTTAAAGAGCTGCGTCCCCTTTTCTCCGTCCCCCTTTTCTCCGTCTTTTCTCCGTTTTGGCCGGAACGCAGGGCGAGCTTAGCCACGAGGCATACCTTGCGCCCGAGTGCGTCGGTTACGACAATTGAGATTGACAAGAACAGGGTCGACGCCTACTTACCGGCCCTTCTCTTTGAGCAATTCTACAAGAAGGGCGCACAATGGCAGCGGCACAAGAGACCCCGCCTTCAACGAGGCGACCCTTGATATGGCAGTTCTTGTCACTGGTCACATTTGGTTTGGGACTCGGCCTAGTGCCACATCTCTCAAACAGAGGTGCATGAGGTGACGGGTTCTGCCAGCCTCTGGTTTTTGCTCAGCTTAACGCGCCGATGCGGCGAGACGAATTTGGGTCGGCGTTCCTTTTGCATCGGTTTTCCGGTGTAGGTCCATTCG
>SIAF01000421.1 GCA_009691905.1 Planctomycetaceae bacterium
ATACGCGTTGCGTCCTTGCGATCGATCCAATTTCGAGCCTCCCTGCTCACCCGTGGAATGTCGTGAAACCACAAGTAAAGCACAGGCTCGAAGTCTTTTCCTAGACCGATCTTAAGCAAATATCCTCACGCAGTTCGTGAACGGCGTTGGGTGGCACGCCCTGACGAAGGAAGGGCGTGGCAAGCGTCTCGGCGAAATCGTTTGTGATTCAACCTCTTGATTGCCCTGGAGGGTTTCACAGGAACTGATCCGCAGATTACGCAGACGCACGCAGATTCGAGAGTGTTGAATTTAATCTGCGTCAATCGGCGAAATCTGAGGATCGAGCAACGGCTCGCGGGGACAAACCATGGAGACGGAAATGTGCCACCCACCTTTGCGCGCGAAAACGGAGCAACCCGAGAAGATCCGTCGTGTCGAAGAATCGCAGCGTCGATTCATAAGATGGGTGGCCCCGACGCTCCCGGTCGATGTGACCGAAGCGCGCTGCCGAACGAACAAGATCGCCTGCTGGGGCGGACACCAGTGTGCTTCATGTCTCGGAATGCCGTCGCATCTCGAGAATTCGGGAAATTGGTGCTTGCGAAGGTGCCGCAAGCGGAGGACAATCGTCGCGTGCCCGGGAGGATGGCAATGCTGATAAATCGCGGTTCAATTCCTGGTCCCGTCACGGCGGAATGCACAAGCCAACGGTCTATCTCGACACGAATATCTTTTCCGCCTATTGGCACGAGGGTGGGAACGTTGCCGTAGCGGCCCGCCGTCTTCACACGAGGGAATGGTGGGAGCAGGAACGACAGCATTTCGTACTGCACGTCTCGACCACGACCATCAACGAGCTCCGCGCCGTTCGTTTCGGAGACAAGCCAACTGCCTGACGATGGCGCGGGCCTTGCCGTGCCTGGCAATGACGCGCAAGGCCAAGCACGTCCTCGACGAGTTGCTTGAATCGCATTTGATTCCTGACACGAAGCCCGGCGACGCGCTGCAAATGGCCGTGTCGGCTGCCGACGAAGTCGATTTTCTGCTAACGTGGAATTACGCGCATCTGGCAAATCCGATTGCCCAGGCACGACTCGAAGGGATCTGTCGGAGCTTGGGATTGCGCGCTCCCCTGCTCGTGTCGCCGGAGTCGATCCCGCAGGTACGATTCGGCCAGACAATCCGCAGGAGCAATTGACGATGAGCGACGAGATAGTGGATGAAGTCCGACGCGTCCGCGAAGAGCTGATTGAACGGTACGGTGGAATCGACGGGTACTTCAAGCACTGCCAGCAACAAGAGAAGGCCCGAGCCAATCGCCTGAAAACCCAGCGGCGGAAACAGACGACCCGGGTTCGTTCGCGGACGGCTCGGACCGGATGACTTCTGCGTAACCGGTGGGCGCCGCAAGTTCATCGCGCGCCGTCAGCCGATTTCGCAGTGGATTTGGAGAACGTCAGGCGGAAAAGCCTGATCTAGTCCGCTGGCGCGGCTGGGGCACGTGACGCGGGGCGGGGCGGGATGAATTGACAATGGACAGCGGGCTGGGCGGCACGCCCTGACGAAGGAAGGGCGTGGCAAGCGTCTCGGGACACACCTTGCATGCGAGATGCACCCGTGCAACGAAATTCGGGTAAAATGCGTCGGCACCTTTTGGGCCCCCGATCATGCGCATCCGTGACTCCGCCTCCGGCAAATCCTGGTTCAGCAAACGCCGCAAGCGCTACGACGACAATCGCGACCCGAGAGAACTCACGTTCTCGTGCGGGGGCGGATACGACCGCAACGTGACCCAGGAGCGGACGCTGTCCAAATCTCCCCCCCTTAGGAACGGGGGGCAGGGGGGGGTCGCGCAGCACACGCGCGACAGATTGGGAGTGGTCGAGTGCCCGGTGGTATGCGGGCATCCGGCCCGTGCCGTTCGACATCGATGCGACACTGCCGATGACTTACGGTTCGTGAAGCAGCAGAATGCAGACGTCCAGCCCCGTCAGGAACGAAGGGAAAGTCTAGAGACGCTCGCCACGCCCTTCCTTCGTTCCTCAGTCAGGGCGTGCCACCCGACCGATGCTTCACTCTTGCATCATGCGAGGTTATCGCTCACGACGTTGGTATGGCCGTCGCCACACGCGCGGCGACCCACGCCGCAATTTCAGTCTCGATCGCCGTATAAAGCTTTACGGACGTGTCATCCGTCGAGATTGTCACGATCAGCGAATACGGGGCGACTTTCTCTACGATTTCTCTATCGCGTCGATAGCGCCACCATCCAGTGACGGGATAGATGGCAATCAGATTCGATGACGCCAACTGTGCCGCTGTTCCATTCCAGGCATCGGAATGAATCGAGCCGCGAACCGACACTTTCTCCGGACCGAGATCCCAAGCCCGTTCGTCTGAAGCATTGTCGGTTGGACGAATGCGCGTTCCATCTTCCGCCACGTCCCAAAACTCACGCGACAGCCTCGTCAGCATCCGCTCGCGAGTCTCTTCGGGTCGGCGAACTGAAAAACGCAAGCCGTGCGACGCATACTGGTAGCGAGCGACGTATCCCCGCCGCGGTGGATTTGGCTCAATGAAATACGAAAGCGTAATTCGCATGCGCACCGGCAAATCCCCCAAGTCCTCCAGCACTTCGCGGGGAATTGGCAGTTCATGCAGGTGCATCTGATGCGTCGAATTGTCCCCTCCATCCAACTTGAACGGCTGCAACTGGTCTTGGATGACCATCGTCGTGAATCCCTGTGCCGAACGACGCGCCCGCTCAAGATTCGGCACACCCATTCCGTAGACACGCAGTCGGCTCTTTCGCATCTGGAGATTTCCACGAGGGAACTCTTCCAGCATCTTGGGAGTCCATTCGGCAGAATGCACGATCAAACCGCGAATCGACTCGGGCCAAAACTTCGGATATTCGGCCTGCAGAATTGCCGCCATGCGCGCGGCCTGAGCGGTCGCGGCACTGGTATCGCGGATCGTTCCGAGCAGCGCCGCACTGTCCGCTGACGATTGCGTGGTGAGAATCTCCAGATCCTCTGCACTCGTTACAAAATCATTCTGATCCTTGGCGTAGTTGCCCCCTTCAAACACCACATCCGGCTTGTAGGGCCACGGCTCGTCTCCCCAGCACAGCGAAGTGCGACTTGCAGGAGACAAACTGCCAGGCTCGGCGATCGGCGTGTACCCCTCCAGACCTTGCTCAGCGATCCACACGAGATTCGTGTACGCCCCGACTGTCAATGCGTTCCATGATTGCGCCGGATCTTCCACGCTGGAGACGTGATTCTCGACCGGGTAGTTCTTCCCGATCTCGTCCCGCAGGTTTCCGGCAGAGACGACGAGCAGACGCCGGAATCCATCGTTCGCACCCGAGCAGGCTTGATCCAGCGCGGCAGACCACAGCGTCGGCCGCCACTGATCATCCCCGATGGCGGTGATCGCCAAGCAATAGACTCGTTGAGAGTTCGGGGCAGTTGTTTCGGCGAGTGCCATCGCTCCGACGCTAATCGGGCCATAGTCTGGGGGATCGTTGTCGCCTTCACGCGGCAGAATCTTGACTGATTCAAGACGATGCCGGAGTGTCACCGGCTGTCCGCTGTAGAGCGGTTCGCTCAGCGGACCGAACAGACACACCCCGGCCATTTCCGTGCCGTGTCCTTCATGATCGTCGCTGCCCCATTCCGCACGCCAACTCTGAGCCTGCTCTGGTGACAGCGCCCGTTCCAACAGTGGATGACCTCGATCAACGCCAGTATCCAGGATGCAGACACGGACCGCCGAATCTCCTGCAAACTCTGTACGAGCGAGCAAGCCGTTGATGTATTCCGCCTGTCCCGCAGGAGTTAGACGTGTGAACTCTCCGGCAACGATGTTCGCCCGACGAAACTCTGCGAGAGAACGCAGTAGACCAGGGAATTGCTCCCACTGGGCCAATGTGGCGTGTGCCAGGATGACCACACGCTCCGGAAATCGCATACGTTCCCTGCTGACAGCAATGCCTTGTGCCTGAGCCGAGTCACGAAACCACTGCTCGACGTCAAATCCCGACTGATCGGGTCGATTCTCAAGCCAGATTTCCCACCACAGCGCCTCATCGGCCGGCGGCAGCGCTTCTCCTGCCTCGGTCCAGTAGTCGGACAACTCGGCCACTTCGATCGTGGATACGCTGGCGGCGAGCGATTCGTTCTTCGGCTTTCCTCCGCGCGTGTCCTCATCGCGATACGCACGAAACTTGTCTGCCAAGCGACTCACTTGGCTGTCCGGCACCGCGACAATGTACTCCTTGCGACCGCCGACCTCGCGGGCACTGATAATGCGAATGCCCCGTTGCTCGCTCTCCAGACGCTTCAGTTCGAGATCGAACTCCGAGCCTTCGGCAAACCGCATCGGAATGAATTGCAGACCTTCACGAATCGGTTCCGTCTCTTGACGCGCCTTCGCATTGCGCTCGGAACGCTCCAGATCGGCAAGCAGCTTATCAGCGTGTGTACGACGCTCCGGCCGTGGAGGACTTTGCCGATTTCCGCCGCCCATGACAGTGCTCGTGTAGCCCTCCGGCGTGCGGGACTCTCGCAATAGGAAATGAGGAAAATCGGGCATGAGCCTTTACCTTATTTCGGGGCGCGCTGTCGCTCCTGGCGAAGTTGAATGGAGCGTTGCAGGTCCACGGCGGCGATTTCGCGACGGTCATCCAGCACCGCCATTTTCGCCGCTTCATCGCACGCTCGACAAATTTCGGCGTGACTCAGGCCCACTGCTTTTCCGGCCAGGTCGTCGATCTGGTCTCTGCTCAGATTGAACGCTGCCAAACGGTTGGCGATCAGATCATGCAGTTCCGGCCGGTTCGGAAATCGATACCGAATCACGTCGTCGAACCGGCGAAACAGCGCATCATCCAGTAAATCTTCGAGATTAGTCGCTGCGACAATGACGCTATCGGACTCGTCCTGTTCCAGGAACTGAAGGAACGAATTCAGTACGCGACGGATCTCACCGACATCATTACTTCCCGCCCGCATCGAACCGATGGCGTCGAACTCGTCAAACAAATACACCCCGCGCGTATGCCGCATCGCTTCAAAAATGGCGAACAGCTTGGCAGCGGTTTCGCCCATGTATTTCGTGATCAGCGAGTGCAGTTGCACGGTGAAATGTGGAAGCTTCAGCTCTCCGGCCAAGGCCCAGGAGGTCATCGTTTTGCCGACGCCCGGCGGCCCCACCAGTAACAATTTGCGGCGTGCGGAAAGCCCATGCTCGCGCAATTTGCTTTGTTGGCGGTATTCCCGAATCACAAGTTCCAGCGATTCTCGTTGTTCTGGGGCAAGCACCATCTGCGACAGCCGAGTTCGCGGATACGTCGCCGAGAGCAACGTGGCCAGTTCACCCGTGGGACGGCTGATCGGGACGGACCCGCCCACCTTGGCTTCGCGTTGCTTGATCTTGATTTCGTCAACGAGACGTTTGATTTCGGAAGCGAACTTGCCTTTGCCCGTCCTCGCTTCATGCGCAGCGATTTGCAGAGCGACCGAGACGAACATTTCGCCGTCCGCTTCGCTGTAGCTCTGCAACAGGGCTTTCAGTTGTTGTGCCGTGGCCATCTCGGCGTCCCTACTCGTTCAGTGTTCGATTAATTCCGTCAACAAATGTTCGGCGGCATCCTCCACCAAGAGCGCGGCGACTTGCATCGGACTGACTCGCCGCTCGTCTGTGCTCAGGGCCTCGGCAATCCGTTCTAGCGAGGCCAGCGTTTCGCTGTTCATTGACAGCTTACGCTGCACGGTCCAATTCGGATCGCTTGGGCGTCCTGGCCGTTCGCCTTGACCGGGGGCGAGTCTCGAACGCAATCGCTCACCAAAAATCTCAAACGGAATTGATACACCCATAATAACGCCACTGAATTCTGTCGCTAGTGCCGCATCTCGGAAACGGGGTTTCATGAAAACGGAAAATGATATATCTCTCGTCAACCCTCGATTGTGAGGCGGGAGCTTAACCAATGCCAGGGACGGCGGCGAAGATTCGGGTCAGCGAGAAGCAGCAGATCGTGTTGCAG
>SIAF01000422.1 GCA_009691905.1 Planctomycetaceae bacterium
GTGGATATCACCCGCTTCCGTAAATACAAACGCGGCCCGAAAAAACCGCCGACGCCACGCAGCAAATATCACAACGGAGGTCATGCCTCGACCGCCAAAATCCTTGCACTTCGCCACACTGAATGACACCTTGGAAGCCCTGGGCCTTGACCCTGCTGGCGGCCGGTTCGGCCGTCTTGATGCTCTGTTACCTGTTCGTGGCCAATCAACTGGTCGGCGAGGCCGGTTCTGAAGCCGGCGAGCGGCGCCGGTGGCTTTGGGCGCCGGCGGGTGCCCTGGTGCTGGCAGGGGCGGCCAGCCCGTTCGCGGCACGGCTGATTCCCGCAGTGCCTCCCGGCATGTTCGCCTACGGACGTATGGTCGATCGGTGGGATAAATCCATCGACTATCTTTTCGTCGCCGAAGGAGTGGATGCCGACGTGGTGGTCACGAATTCCGTGGAAGGCAATCAATTGTTTCACGTGAGCGGCAAGTGTGTCGCGTCGAGCAGCCCGATCGATATGCGGATCGAACGCATGCTGGGCCATCTGCCGGCGATGGCCCACGCCGAACCGAAAACCGTTCTGGTGGTCGGTTGCGGGGCAGGGGTCACGGCCGGCTCGCTGCTAAAACATCCCACCGTCGAGCGAATCGTGATCTGCGATATCGAAGAGTGCGTCCCGCGAGCGGCAGGAGCGATGTTCGCCGAACAGAACTACGGCGTGATCGACGATCCGCGAACTGAAGTCGTCGTCGACGATGCCCGGCACTTCCTGGCCTCGACCACCGAGAAATTCGATGTGATCACCACCGACCCGATCCATCCCTGGGTCCGCGGGGCTGCGTCGCTGTACACCTATGAATTCTTCGAAATGTGCAAGGCCCACCTCAACCCGGGGGGAATCGTCGCCCAATGGGTGCCGCTCTACGAGACCAGCGAACGCGCCGTCAAATGCGAGCTGGCCACACTCCTCAAGTCGTTTCCCGACGCGACACTGTGGGACAGCGACACGACGGGAAGTGGCTACGATCTGACCGTGCTGGCGACAGCCGACGGCTCCCCGCTGGACCGGCAGCAAATGAAACGCGCCTACAACTCCAATCCCGCGCTGCGTGCCTCGCTGGCCGAGGTTGACCTGGTGACGATGAAGGAGCTGCTAAAAACCTGCGTTGCCGCCGGACCCGAGCTGACTGAGTACCTGCGCGATGCCGAACTCAACCTCGATTGCAACCTGCGCTGGCAGTACCTGGCGGGACTCTCGCTCGATCGTTACGTGCAGAAGGATATCTTTCGAGCGCTGGCCAAACAGCGACAACGAAAGCCTCCCGCACCACTGGCAAATTGACGCGTCCCTCTTTTGTTCGGTGAACCCGGTTGCTGCCGAATCACGGTGAAGCAATCCGTGCGATTACCCGGTTGGTTGTGGCGGGCGTTGGCACTCATCACGCGGAGCGATGATGACTACTTTAATGTAGTCTTCATCGCTCCGCGTGAAGAGTCTCGTGACGTGACACTTTGATTCGGGGTACTCGCAAAGTTTCCTTGGCGATTCGCTACGACTGGTTCGGCCCGCCAATTCGGGATAAACTCGAAGAAACTTGGTGCCGATTCCATCTTCCTTCGCGCCGAAAGGAAATCCCTATGACCACCGCGACAAAGTTTCTGCGGCGCGACCCGGCTGAAGTCACTCCCTGGGCCGAGACCTGCGGCCAGATTCGGCCCCTGATTGAAGAACGCGACGGTGCCGCCGGCGAAGTCCTCCACGTCGAGATCGACGATGCGAAACTGCACTATCACGCCCGGACCGACGAGTTCTACTACGTGATCGACGGCACAGGGACGATGATTCTCGACGACGAGCAGATCGAACTCCACAAGGGGGTCGTCGTCTACGTGCCGCGGGGCGTGAAGCACAAGGCGATCGGTAAAATGACCGTTCTGCTGGTGTGCATCCCCCCGGGAGTCCTCGACGACGTCCACGAGTTGGAGTGAATTCGTCAATCCGAGTCGGCGACACCGATTCCGAAACCGTCGTCCAGCAGCGCTGTTTCCTCTGCGACTTCTTCGGGCGTCACGGGCTTCGAACTAGCGAGGACCGCCAAAGCCGGCGATTCCTTCGTGAGCAAATCCTGATCGACGGCGTGCGCCAAGGTATGCTCGGTACTTTGCGGGTCGACGGCGTGGCAGCAATCGGTGAAGCGGTTGGCCAGTGCCTGCAACTCGGCACGCCACAGGGCCGATTCGATCCCTGGCGGCGTGACCTGTGAGAACTCTCCCAGAAGCAAGATCAGCTTCAGCAGGTGGCGAAAAATCAACCCTTCCTGTTTTGCCAGATCGCGGCTGGTGATATAGCTCTGAAAATTGCACTCGAACTGCAGCAGCTCGCCGGCGGCCCACACCGGCTGCACGAAAACGCCGTGTACGTTGGGGTAACGGGCATCGAACAACATCCGCAGCTTTTCACCCAGCGTCGGGGCGTATTTGCGTTCTTCGAAGGGAATGTCGGGATCCCAAGCCGGGTACAGGTCTCCGGCGGCAATCAGCCCCCGGGCCACGAGTTCGTTATCCAGTGTGCCGGTCGCTAACGGTCCAGGCGGAAGCCTTTCCGGATTCGGGACGCGCACCGCGCGAATCAGCGAGCGCGGCAATTCGAGCACGCTTTCGAGCGCTTGCAGTCGCTCGGTCGGGTCGGCCAGGGCGAATTGGTCGAGCAGGTACAGCGCATAAACGGGATTCACGCTGCGAAAGATGAAGAACTCGGCCATCCGCTCGGTGGGATAGGCGCGCTGGGGTCGGTACTCCGGGGGGGGACGGTCGCTCGCCGCAAGGTCGATCGGCCGCGGGCCCTCGCCGGTTGCGGCATGCTGGGCTTGCAGCGCCTCCATCATCAGCAGAGCGAAGGCCGAGGGTTTAGCTGCCGCTGCCACCGGTTTGGCAGCGGTAACGGCAGCCGAGGCGTCTGCCGATTCACCGCCAGACTCCGGCGGAGCAGGGGGCTCGGGCTCGAGTCGCACCACGCCGGCCGCATGCAGAGTGCGAAGCATGTGATGCAGATATTTTTCACCCTGTTCAAGCCGCTTGGGGTCCATCAGCCGTTTGCGCACCAGCGTGCGAATCACGTCGATCTCGGGCGAGAGTTGCAGCATGTAGGCCAGCATGCGCCACGGCAGCGGCCCCTGACTGGCCAGGTCGCGGGGCGGCGCGGCCCGCAGTTTCTGAAACTGCGCTTCGTCCCAGTATTGCCGATTCGGGCTGCGCGTCGGCATCTTCTTTTTCATCGCCTTCTTGGCTTTGATCAACCCCGGGTCGCGCGTGTCTTCGGGAATCTGATCGTACTTCTCCTTCCACCGCAGAATGCGGACGTCATCTTCGTGCGGCAGGACGTAAATGTAGCCCTGGATGTCAAATTGCGGCCGACCGGCGCGGCCGAAAATCTGATGGGCCGAACTGGGGTCGATTACCTTTTGCCGGCCGGGAGGCCCCTTGATCAGCGAAGGGAGCACCACCGACCGCGCCGGCAGGTTGATGCCGGCCGAAAGGGTCTCGGTGCAGACGCACACCGACAACAGCTTCAGTTGAAACAAATCTTCGACGACGCGGCGATACCGCGGCAGCAAACCCGCATGATGCACGCCGACGCCGCGCAGCAGTATCGGCTTGAGCTTAGGCCCGGCGCCTTTCGACCAATCGTGCTTTGCAAGCTGATCGGCCAGCAGCTTCTGCTGCCCGACGGCGAGCATGTCTTTGCCCTTGAGTTCTTCGGCCACCGACCAGCACTCTTCGCGGTTGAAACAGAAGACGAGAGAGGGCGTCCGCCGGGTATCGGCGTCGCCCTGCGCGATCTCCTGCAGGTGCTCGCTGAGCATCTTGTCGGCAACCCATTGAAACAGCAGTGGTACTTTGCGATCGGTGCTTTGCACCAGTTCCAGGTTCCGCTTGTGACCGTTCCGCAGCCATGAGAGAAATTCAACGGCGTTGCCTACGGTCGCCGAGAGCAGCAATAGTCGAATATGCGGCGGCAGCAGCCCGAGGGCGAACTCCCAGACGATGCCGCGCTCGGAGTCGGCAAAACTGTGAAACTCGTCCATGACCACCGCCGAGACCGACTCGAAGTCGAACTCGGCCGGCTGCAACAGGCGGTTCATGAGGATTTCGGCGACGACGACCAGCACTTTGGCCTCAGGATTGACACGGCGGTTGCCGGTCACCAGCCCCACGTCCTCCTTCGAGAACCCCCAGCGAACGGCCGCGGCCTGCATTTCGAGAAACTTCTGATCGGTCAGTGCGATCAGCGGCGTCGTGTAATAAATCCGCGAGCCGGTGTGCAGCGCTTCATACGCGGCCGCCTCGGCAATCAATGTTTTGCCGGTCCCCGTGGGGGCACACACCAGCACACCCTCGGCCGAACCGAACCAGGCGAACAGGGCCTGCTCTTGAACCGGATACGGAGTGAAGGGGAGCGCGTCGAGGTAGTTGAGGGCGAGTTCGTCGCGAGTGAGGGGAGCCACGTGGGGATTGTAGAGAGTGGATGGTAGATAGTGGATAGTGGATAGTGGATGGTCGCGGCGCACGCAGCCTGTTGAAAAAGAGATCGGCGTCGCCGAAACAATTCGAGTCTCTGCGTATTTATCTCTTCGCGCCCGAGAATGCCGCCATTCTCAATAGACTGCTACAGTTGAAATTGCTCGATGATTTCTTGGGGGAGCGTGTAGCCGATGCCGGGGCGCTGCGGCAGGTCGATCACGCCATTGCGCACCGGGAAACCGGCCGCCTGCAATTCGCGCCGCAGCGGAGAGTCGAACACTTCCGCAGGAGCAAATTCGACAAACGGCGTAATTGGCGACCAGGCCGCAAGATGCACCGTTGCCGCACCAAGCATCTGTGTCGACCAGTTGCCTGGGCAAACCAGTCCGCCACGGGCGAGAGTCAGTTCAACGATTCGCTTGCCCTCGGTGATCCCCCCGCAGGTGGTCATGTAGGGTTGAACGACGCTGATCCGCCCGCGATCGAGCATGTCGAGAAATTCCCAGCGGGTGACGGCGTGTTCGCCCATCGCCAGTGGAATCGACGTCTGTGCCGCCAGTCGGGCATAAGGCTCAGGGGTATCGACCGGAAACGGGGTTTCGAAGAAGAAGATGTCGAGTTCTTCCAGTTGGCGACAGACCCGAAGTGCCGTGGGCACGTCATTAAACAGATAGCCGACATCGACCATCAGCGTCGGTCCCGGCCCGAGCGCGGTCCGCGCGCGGCGGGCCAGCTCGACGACGTCGGTCGCCGAACACATCATCGGTTCGACTTTGAACGCGCGGTAACCCAGTTCCGCCAGTTGCAAGACCCGCGCCACCTGCTGGCTAAACATCGGCTCGCCGCCCCACACGTCTGAAACGATCGTGCAGTAGGGCACCACCTGAGCCGGCTGTGTCGCGGAATGCGATTGAAACGGCCCGCGCTCGACACCGCCGAGCAGTTGCCACACCGGCTGGCCTAACTTTTGTCCATAAAGATCCCAGAGGGCAACGTCGAGTGCCCCGAGAATGATGATTTCCCAGCCGCGGCGATTGGTATGGATCAGGGCGTCCCAGACATGCTGCCACAACCGCTCGGGATGCGTGATTTCCTGACCGATCAGCAGTCGGCCGAAGTGTGTTTCCGGCCCGCCGACGGTGGCTTGCACCACCCCCGGCGGCACGCGGAATACCTCCGACACTCCGACGAGACCGTCGTCCGTGACGACCCGCAGGCAGGCCAGCGGCTCGATGCCTCCTTTGTCGGGATCGACGTCTGGCCCGTCGCCGATCACAAAGGTTTCCAGACGCGTGATTTTCATGTGCGGGTCAGTCGTAGCAATGGGCCGGGACTCGACGCGAGCAACTCAGGTTCCCTACGATACACAACACAACAATTGAAGGTTCCTCTCCGGAATTTGTGGGTGAATTCCGGTGAATCGCGTAAGGGTGTCGGAATGGTGCGTTCGTGATGGGGAGATTTGGTGTGCGTGGAGGGCCGCCCGGCTCGTTGTGGCCCCGCAGCCGCAATCCGGCCTGCCCACAC
>SIAF01000423.1 GCA_009691905.1 Planctomycetaceae bacterium
TCATAATCCGTTTCACTCGAAATTCCTTTGTGTTCGAGGTGCTTCATTGTTTACGCACACATGAAACACCACAGAACGCCCAGGGATTCCGAGTTTTTTGTTGCTACGCCGGAAATGACGAAATCGGGTGTGCTTGGTTGAAGGCTAGCACCCAGTTTGAGCAGAAACGGCACCGCTGTTTTGCTCCATTCGTCGGCGGTCGGATAGCTCTTGGCGCTCTTGCCAAAGCAGCTTTGCAGCATGTCGGTGTTGATCACGCCCGGGTTCAAGGGAATCGCTGCCATGCCTTTGGGCAGTTCCTGGGCGAGCGCCTGCGTCAGCCCCTCGATGGCCCATTTCGAGGCACAATACGGAGCCACCCTGGCCGCGGTCGAACGACCCCAGCCGGAACTGAAATTGACGATCACGCCGCGCTTTTTAGCAATCATCGCCGGCACAAACTGCCGAATGCAGTTCGTCGTGCCGATGATGTTGACTTCAATCACACGCTGAAACTCATCGGGCGGCACCTCCCACAATACGGCGTTGTGGTTGATGACAGCAGCGTTATTGAGCAACAGGTCGGGCGGGCCGTGTTCGGCCAGCAACCGCTTGGCCCAGTCTTCGACCTGCTCGTTGCGGCTCACGTCGATGATGCTGAAGTCGTGCGGCTTCACGAATTTCTTGCGCAGGTTGGCGACCTCGGCCGCCGAACGTCCGCAGCCGAGCACCGTGTGGCCCAGCTCGACGAACCGCTCGACCATCGCCCGACCCAGGCCACGCGTGACGCCGGTGATGACAATCAGTTTGACAGGGGATGCTTTCATTGAAGGTGAATCATGCAAGTGCTCGGCTGCGCCTCGCGGCTAAACGGATTCATGCATCGGTTGGTTCAGTCACCATCGTCGCCGGCTTCGGTCATGTCGAGTTGGCGCATCTTGCGGTACAGGTTCGAGCGATGCAGGCCCAGGACTCGCGACGCTTCCGAAATATTTCCCTGCACGCGCTTCACGATTCGGCGGATATATTCCGACTGAAAGCGGGCGGTTGCTTCCGAGAGGCCCAAGTCAGTCGAGTTCAAATCGCTATCGCGATCAGGGCTGAGAATGAACGCCAGATCGCCGATTTCTACCTGCGCGCCCGTGCATAAAAAGGCCACCCGCTCCATCAAGTTGCGCAGCTCGCGAATATTTCCCGGCCACATGTGGGCTTGCAGTCGCTTGCGCGCTTCGACAGAGATCTCCAGCGAGCGGCGGCCGGCCTGAACGCAGAACCTACTGAGAAAGTGCTGTGCCAGCGGCAAAATGTCCCCTGGACGGTCGCGCAGCGGGGGGAGATCGAGGGCCACAACGCTCAGCCGATAGTACAGGTCTTCGCGAAACCGGCGCTCGCGGACCGCGGCCGCCAGATTGACGTTCGTCGCGGCGATCACGCGCACGTTGATGCGAATCGTCTGTGACCCCCCCACGCGGGTAATGACTTTCTGCTCGAGCACGCGCAAAAGCTTCGCCTGACCGCCGGGACTCATGTCGCCGATCTCGTCGAGAAACAGCGTACCCCCTTCGGCCAGCTCGAACTTTCCCTGCCGCGCTTCGTGCGCGTCGGTGAAGGCCCCCTTCTCGTGACCGAACAGTTCACTTTCGAGCAGCGTTTCGGTCATGGCCGCGCAGTTGACGGCGACAAACGGGCTCTCGCGGCGCGCCCCCTGGTAGTGCAGCGACTGCGCCACGACTTCTTTACCGGTCCCGCTCTCGCCCAGCACCAGCACCGGCAGATCGGTCGCGGCCAGGCGCTCGATCGTCGTTCGCAAGGCCGCGATCGCCGGGCTGTCTCCGATGATCTCGACGCTCTGCGTGACCTGCGCGGTCAGTTGCTTATGTCGTCGGACGAGCGATTCCCGCTCGCGGGTGTTGGCCAGCGCCACCGCCGCCTGCAAGCCCAGCTCTTGCAGGCTCTCCTGATCGTCGTCGCCAAAATCACCGTGCCGCTTATTGATCACTTCAAAGGCGCCGATACGCTGCCCGCCGGCATCGACCAGCGGCACACACAGCAGGTTGCGGGTCTTGTAGCCCGTCTTGGCATCGACCTGCTTGTTAAACCGAGGATCGCTATACGCGTCGTCGACCCGAATCGACTGGCCGGTCTGCAAGCAATCGCCGACGATCCCCGTGTCGTCCTTCAGCCGCAACATGTTTCCCTCGTATCCCAGGGCCGGGCAGGCGACGACCTCATGATGCTCGCGATCCCAGACGAAAATGCTGGCGCGGTCGGCATCGAGCAGTCGCGCCGCCTCGCGGGCAATCAACTCCAGCAGCGGCTTTGTTTCTCTCGCCAGACTGAGCTGTGAAGCGATCTCGAGCGTCGCCTGCAGTCGTTCGATCCGGGCGCTCGCCTTGTCGCGGCGGCGCGCCACTTCCAGTCCCCAACCCAGGGCACGCGTCACCGTCAACAGGGCCGGCAACGACCGCGCGCTGAAGCCGCGGCTGCACAGCACGAGCACGGCCCCCGATTCCCCGCCCTTCAAAAGCGGTGCCGCACAGACCACCCAGCCCGTGGCCGAGCCGTTCGTCGCTTCGAGCGAGACGCACCCCGCCGCATCACGATCGAGGGCTTCAGTAATCAGCCGCATCGGCAGGGCCTCGATCGGTTGCCGACCGAACTCGCCCAGTCGCTCCCATTCGGCGCCACGCTGCATCACGGCAATCCACTGGGCGGCAAACTCCGAGGCAACTTCGGGCAATTCCTGCCTCAGGTAACTCGAAACGCCCGGCGCCTCGACCGCCGACTCAAGCAGCCGCAGGGCGAGTTGCGCTTCGAGAGCAGTGCTGGCCCCGCGCGAAATCCACGGCAATGCCGACCAGGTTAGCCAAGTGGGTTGCGACACCGTTTGTGTCGCATGAGGCTGAACAACTTCCATGATGTAATCAGTTTGACAAATGCGGCGTGAACCGGCCTGCGCTCAATTCCATCTCGATCACAGGCGCAATGCGGTCATTATGACGACAAGCGGGACGAGATGTCTACAAAGTTGACGATTACATCCACAACTTGACTCGTTCGCGTAGTGCAGCAGGCAACCGTTGGTCGACGGCGGCTTGCACCTGTTTGTCTTGATATCGCGTGCTGAAATGCGCCAGAATGATCAGTTCGTTCTTGAACCGATCGGCCCGTTCAATCAGGTCGTCAATGTGCGTATGGCCGAACTTGTGGATCTTCTCTTTGCGATGCTCAGGCCGGAAGAACGTCATTTCGGTGATCAACACCTGCGCTTCGTACAGCGCCGGATCGTTGTCGAGCCCCGCCGGTGCCGAGTCACCCACGTAACACAACAGCGGGAAGCGCACCTCGTGCGTGACCTCTTCACCGGCCAGTCGGCGGTCGCGAATCTGGTCGCCAGACAGCCCCTGCAAATCGGGGCGAAGTTTCTTGCGGCGATCCCAGACGATGTATCCGACCGAGGGGACGGTGTGCTTCGTGGCGAACGCCGTGACGACATGCTCTCGCGAAAGCTGAATCTCGTCGCCTGGTTTGACGCCAATCAACTCGCAGTTCATCCGCCCGCGATCGAGCCGCTGCCAGGCCAGCAGCATTCGCCGAACGTTGTCGACTGTCTCTTCCGGCAGGTAGATCGTGGGGGGATCCATCTTCATCATGCGCCGCCGCGCGACGTAAACGGGGATCGCCGACAGGTGGTCGAGATGGGCATGGGTCACAAACATCGTTTGCGTTCCCATAAAGGCCCACGGACTGCCTCCCAGGTCGAAGCCGAGCTTCAATTCGGGGATCCGCCAGTAGCTCTGGACGGCCGCGCGCGAATAGCCTTCGATCGTCAGCCCCTTGTGAACCAGAGACCGGACCGGCAAGTTCTTGATCATGGGGTTGTTCTACCGAATACGAGCATTCAGGGCAAAGATGAGAGGCGAGTTGCCCAAAACAGTTGATGCCCGCAGATGCCCTGTTGACGGCGCAGCATCGCCGTCGGTTCGCGTCGCACGGTTTGCCTCTTCGCATCCAGCGGCCGGCGGTCAACCGAACAGCTCTCGCAACGGCTGCCCGGCGCTGACTTGCTCCGAAAACCCGTCTCGCCCGAATCGAGTTTCGGGGGCGATCCCCAGGGCATCAACAATCGTCGCGCCGAAATCTTCGGGAGAGACCGGCCGGTCTTTCACATAGGCACCGATGTTGTCCGACGCGCCGTATACTGCGCCCCCGCGAATCCCCGCGCCGGCCACCAGTGCCGAATAACACTGCGGCCAATGGTCGCGCCCCGGGTAGGGGCTGTTCACGATTTTTGGCGTACGACCGAATTCTCCGACAACCACGACCAGCGTGCTGTCGAGTAATCCGCTCTGATCGAGGTCGTCGAGCAGTGCCGACAGCGCCTGATCGAAAACCGGCAGCGCAAAACCGAGCCCGAACTGTCCGGTGCTGAAAATCCCGCATTTCTGAACCGCGGCGCCGTGCATATCCCAGCCTTCGGTAAAATGCGGGTACTTTCCCTCCTTCGGATAGCCCGGCCAGGCGTTGACCGTAACCAGTCGTGTTCCCGCCTCGATCAACCGCCGCGCCATGAGCAGGTTCTGCCCCAGCGGCGTGCGGCCGTAGCGGTCGCGAGTCGCCGCCGATTCGGCATTCAAATCAAACGCCCGTCGGGCCGTCGGTCCCGCCACGAGATCGAACGCTCGCTCTTGAAAGCGTCGATACCCGTCGATGACGGTGCCCGCAGTCACGGCCTCGCTCGAATCCAACCCCGTCAACAGTCGCTGCCGCGCGGCGAGGCGCAGGGTCGCCACGTCACCGGGCGCATCAAACGCCGACATCCGAAACGTCGACTCCGAGGGATTGTCGTCGTACTCGCCGACACACAGCGGCGCGCAGGGAGTTCCCAGAAATCCCCCCGTCCGAAAGCGCGGCTTCACGTCGACATCCAGATTCTGGAGCCAGACATACGACGGCAGGTTCGCCTCGGACGGCCGAAAGCGGGCCACGATCGACCCGAAATAAGGCGAATCGTCGGCCGGTCGTGACCGACCGGTCAGCGCCACGTGCGTCCCCCCGTCGTGATTGGGGTCAGTGTGCGTCATCGAGCGGATGAGGCAAAAGCGGTCGGCGAATGCCGACAGTCGCGGCAACAACTCGCACACTCGAACCCCGGGCGCCGACGTCGCGATCGGCTGGTACGGCCCGCGAATCTCGGACGGCGCTTCGGGTTTCAGATCCCACGTGTCGACTTGACTCGCCCCGCCGTACTGATCGATGAACAGACACGCTTTGGCGCGCGGCTCGCCGCTCGCCCTGCCCGCCATTGCTTCAGTGCACAGCAACCTCGGCAACGACAGCCCGACCAGGCCGAGGCTGCCTGCCTCAACCAGCCGCCGGCGTGTGATCGCTGGTGCCGATCGATGATTTCGTTCCTGGGCAATGGTCATCAAAGCACTCTGCGACGAATTCAGAAATAGGTTTCCGTCACGCTATATATTCCGGAAAAACCTGTCACGCCATTCGAGTGCATTTCTGACGGGCTGTGGACCGATTTCGTACAGGAACTGTGCCGGAATGACGTAAATCTCGAAAGCAAACTCTCCGACCTTAGGAAGCAGACCGCGAGTACCAAGCGCAATCAGCGGCCCGAGACTCAGCACGTAAAATACCGGCAGAAACAGCGTCAGCCCCACGGCCCAGGCGACCCACGGCGAGCGCTTCGTTCGGTATTGCATGGGTTCATGATAACAATCAGATTTTGGCGAACAAGTTGAGGCGAGGAAAACGCGCAGCGTAAACGCTGCGGCGAAACGGCGAATTGCGAACTAGTTTTGCCCCTCGTTCCCAAGCTCCGCTTCGTCATTTGTGAAAGCGATGGACGGCTCGCTGTCGCTCGCGTGAAGCAGAGCTTCACAGGCGGCGTTCCCAAGCGGAGCTCTCATCCTTATACACAAGAAAATTCGCCGGAACGGGAAATTCCGCAACCGACGGCACGGCATTTGCGCCAGCCTCTTGGCCCTCAGCGTCTAATCACCGAGGTCTCACGGAGGGGTATC
>SIAF01000424.1 GCA_009691905.1 Planctomycetaceae bacterium
ACCCCACAAATCGACCAAGATACTCTCACTGTTGCGCTCCTTCGCTTTGGATTCCCATTCCAAAAACACACACGAAGGTGCGCAACAGGTTTTTAATTTCCTGGCAACCCCAGTTTCCCCCAATCTCCGCAGTTTCGTCCGGCCAGGCCCCGGCTGGGGCTGGGCGGCCATGATTCTTCCGCAAATCGAACAAACCCCGCTGCAAAGCACGATCAGCTTTTCTCAGCCGATCGAGGCGGCGGGCAACGCGGCACCCCGAGTCAACCCGATCACGATGTACTTGTGTCCGTCGGACAGCATTCGCCCCCGCTGGCCGGCCGTCATGCGCGACTCGACCGCCAACCCCACGACGACGATTTGCGAAGTGGCGGCTTCGAATTTCGTCGCCGTGTTCGGCATCAGCGAGCCGGGCATTGACGGCGAAGGGGTTTTCTTTCGCAACAGCAGCATCGGCCTGCAGGACATCCGCGACGGTTCCAGTTCGACGCTGCTGGTCGGCGAGCGGTCGCAGTCAACCTGTGAAGCCACCTGGGTCGGCGCCGTGACCGGCGCGCGCATTTTCCCGCCGCCGGGTTCACCGGCGCTGCCGTTCATTCAACATGCTTCGGGCATGACGCTGGCGCACACGTTCGAGGGGGCGCCCAATGACGTCGGAATCGAGTGCAACAACTTCTCAAGTCAGCATACCGGCGGGGCGCATTTCGTCTTCGCCGACGGCCATGTCCAGTTTATCGGCACGTCGATCAACCGACAGCTGTTCTGGGCGCTATCGACCCGGGCCGGCAATGAAACTGTAGGAGACTTCTGAGAATGCGATTCCTGTCGATCGGACTGTTGCTGTGTCTGCTCTCGGGGTGTGCCGAAAAGCCCAGGGCCGCACTGGTGCCGCTGGAAAAAATTCCCGAAAACCTGATGACGATCGCCAAAGAGAAGCTCCCGGGGGTTACGTTCGACCAGGCCGTTCAACACAGCGATGGCCGCTACGAAATGAGCGGCAAGGACGGCCAGGGCAAGGTGCGGGAGATTGAAGTCTCTCCCAGCGGAGAAGTGCTCGATATCGAATGAGCCCGCATCCGTGGCGGTACGCGATTCGCATCAGCCGGCCGATCGACCGTCGTGTCGACTGAAGTCCACACTACGAGCCGCGCCGCGATAACCAGACCATCGTTCCGGCAGACACGATCAGGGCGCTCAAAAGCAGTGTCGGCTTCCATACCAGTCCGCGTTGCTCTTCCGGCGTGCCGGGCAGAAGATAGCCCTCATTCCTCCGAGGGGGAATGTCGCCCAGCAGGTCTTTTCGTCCCCGCAACCAATTCAAACAGGCCAGCGCGAAACTGCTGCCGCTGCGACCGGACGGTTGCGACAACGACCGGTTCGAAATGAATTCGGCATCCCCCACGACGACCAGCACCGGTTGGGCCAGGTCTCCCTTCCGCCGTTCAACGGCCTGGGCCATCGCCACCGGACCGGGAAGATCTCTTTCGCCGCCAGGCTCTGGTTCAACCCCGGGACTGAAATCTCCGTCAGCCCACGCTTGCGGCGCCGGATGCGACACGAGTATCGGCGTCACTCGCAGCGCGGTGTGTGAGACCTGCGTCAGGCTGCGAACGCTGCGGCACTCGTACAGCAGAACCGACGCGGGTGACAACGAACGCACAAGGGGATGATCGCCCGCCGCCGGCAATCCCGGCGCGGCGGCCTCGATGCTGCCGGTGACACCCGGCATGATGACCCGATCGGTGCCTGCCAACAGGCCATAATCGGCCAGGACGCTTTCCAACGCCGAACCCGCCGGACCGCCGATCTGCGGGTCGTAGTTGAGCTCGCACAAAACGAGACCTTTGCCCCCGTGCGCCCAATAGCGACTAAGAGCGGCGACTTCGTCGGTCGCAAACGGCTGTTCGCCGCCGGCGAGCAGTACGAGATCGGCATCGACCGGCACGTGCTGCGCGGCTCGCAGGTCGAGAGATCGCAGCTCGATGTCCAGCTCGCGCCACTGGGCTGCCAATACTCCCAGCCCTTGACGGCTGGCAGGCTCGTCATCATCGAGCGACAGCTCGCCGTGCCCTGTTAAAACATAGACAACCATCTGCTTCCGACCCGACGTCAACCGCGCCAGGGCGGCCGTCAGTGCCTGTTCTCCAAAGAACTCGACGACCGGCGGTCGCTCACCCCGCGCGATCCTGACCTCGGCCAGATCGCGCGCATGCAAAACTTCGTGTCTCGAATTTTCTCCGTGACCTTGCCGCACGACGACGCAGGGAGTCGTCACGTCGGGATAGAGTTGCAGCAATCGGCGAGCGTCGGCACTCGTCCGGGGATCCCATTCTCTCACGACGAGCGACGGCTGGACCTGCCGATACAGGTCGACCAGATCGCGAAACATCACTGCAGCCTGCGCAAACGCCCGATCGGCCGCCGTTTTCGGTTCGCGCGGCGCCAGAATGGTGATCTCGACCGGGTCGGCCAGACTCGTCAGCAGGTTTTGCGTTTGCGGCGCGAGCGTAAAGGCCCGCTTGTGCGTCAGGTCGACTTGTTCGGGCAGCAGGCGTGCGGCGCTGTTCGCCAATCCCAGGGCCAACACGAGCGCAATCAACGACTTCCACCGGCGCGGCGTGCGCCGCGTCGGTTTCACTTCGTCCCGACCAAGGTCGATCTTGATCTCATCATCGACGCGACGCGCGACCCAGGCGGTCAGCCAAAGCAGCGTCCCGCAAAACGACAGTTGTGCAACGAATTCTCGCGGTCGCAGGGTTCCGCGACACAGTCGCTCGAGCTGTCCCCAGCATGAAAGCGTTTCGATCCAATCCGTTTGCTCGCGAGCGAACCCCCACACATCCAGGACGCGAGGCAAGAAACTGATCGCCAGCAGCACCGTCATCGCGACAAACGTCAGCAGCGCGGCCGACGCCGGACGTCGACACAGGCTCGAACAAAATAGTCCCAGGGCCACGCAGGTCGCCGCCATGACCGACAGCCCGAGAATGCCGCCGCAGGCCGAACCTGAATCAAACGGCACCCCCGACCCGTCGAACCAGGGAATAAATCCCCACAGGATGCGTGTCTTGCCGTTCCAGACGCGAAGGACTGCCAGGAAATACGGCCAGGGCGCCAGAGCGGCGAGCAACGCACACCAGAGGGCCGCAAACTTGCCCGCCAATACCTGCCCGACCGAGACCCGGCTGGTCAGCAGCAGTTCCCACGTGCCACGGCGCCGCTCGTCGGCAATTGAATTCATCGTCAACACGGGCACGAACAACGTACACAGACCGACCAGAAACAGATTCGGACCAAGAAACTGAACGATCGGATCATCAACCGTTCGCAGCGACGCGCCGCCTCCGCGGGCTAAAAGCGTCACCAGCCAGGCAAAACACCACCCGGCGACGAGGCTCGCCGTCAGCAGCATGACCCAAGCGGCAGGCCGCAGAAAGAACGCCCGAATCTCCCAGTGGAACACCGCGAGAGCGGGTTCGCCAACCTCGAGCCAGCGCGCGCGAAGTCGGCCAAACCGCGTCGGAACGCAGGCAGGTTTTGCAGCTCTTTTGGTAGCCGTCAGCGGAAAGTGGGGCGCACCGGCGGCGGAACCGTGCGGGCGAGCCGTCCCATCCGCAATCACTTGTCTCTTCGCGACCGGGATCATCGACGACATCGGGGCTTCAGGCGACATCAGGCCGCCTCCTTGTGCAGGCCGAGAGTGACCCGCACGAAATGGCTTTCAAGATCATTTTCGATGGTTCGCAATTCGCGAACGCCCCAATCGCGGGCAACGCAGAAGCGCACGACCTGCTCGCGCGCCGCTTCTGAAGTGCCGCGAATCTGAAGCGTCACCCACTCTGCGTCGCCCCGAACGACTTCGACTGCCTGTGCGCCGACGACGGCACGCAGTCGAGCGACACACTCGGCCTGCGGGGCACGCACTGTAATTTCGAAACTGCCATCCGGTTCGAGTTGATGCAGCTTGACGTCAGACACGAGTTTGCCTTTCACAACCATCAACACTCGATCGCAAACCGCCTGCGCCTCGGGCAACAGATGCGTCGATAGCAAAATCGTCGCGTGGGCCGATGCGGCACGCAAAACTTCCCGCGTCTGCCGTACCTGCAAGGGGTCAAGACCGATCGTCGGCTCGTCCAGCAGCAGCACCGGCGGAGACGTCAGCAGCGCGTCGGCCAGCCCGGCGCGGCGGCGATACCCCTGCGACAATTTCCCCAGCAACCGCCGCCGGACGGCAACCAGGTCGCAGGCCGCAAGACACCGATCGATTTCCATTCGCCGCACTTTCCGTGCGATGCCTTTGAGTCGCGCACGAAACTCAAGAAACTCGTCAACGCGTGCGTCGGAGTACGCCGGAAGCTCTTCGGGAAGATAACCGATCAAGCGCCGAACGCCGGCCGGATCGCGAACCGCATCGTGCCCCCCGATGAAGATCTGACCCGCGGACGGACGCAAAAATGTCGCCAGCATCCGCAGGATCGTGCTTTTGCCCGACCCGTTGGGGCCGATCAACCCGATAATTGCACCGGACGAAAGATCGAAGCTGACGCCGTCGACCGCCCGCAATGCGCCGAAATCCCTGCGCAAGTCGCGAACAACTATCGACATCCGCGTTCCTTCCGTGGAGCAGTTCCGATCGAAGCTGCCTCATCCGCCATCGGCGAATGTCTCATGGGCTTCGGGGCGGACGGGCGGGGTTATATCTCTTTCAGTGACAATCGATCAATCCGTCCCTGTTGCGGCCGGGATGTGCTCAAACGCGTGTCGCAAGCGACGCGGCGAAACAGAAACAGGGGGTTGACACCCCCCGCTCGCCTTGGCGAGTTTTGACCCCCCTGTGAAACGTCGTTTTCGGCCGGTTTCTGCAAAGTCGCCTTTCAAAAGTGCCGGGTTTTCTCGAGACTGTCACCCTTTTGAAGGTGACAGTCTCGGTGAAAACGGCCCGGATTTTATGATTTTCGTCGAGATGTTCAACATTTTTTTCGCGACACCCCCTCGACGAATTCTGCCAATTCTGGAAACTTGCTCTCCGTTTGGCATGCCATTTTGAAATCGCCGCGCCCCCCTGTTCGTAGTCCCGGCTTCAGCCGGAATCCGGATTGACTGTCGCATCGACTCACGAACTGTCGGCAGCGCTGCGGCGGGAACGACGAACTCAACCACGGATAACACTGATGGCACTGATGGACGCAGGGAACCTCGGCCGCCGCAGCGGACGCCCGTTCGTCTACTTTCAACTCTCTCACCTCTCCTGCTCCATCCCGGCGCGCCGGGATCGCCCTGTATTTTACCACGCCGCAAGGTACCGCCAGAAGTCCGCGGTGCGCAAATCTGGAAAAGTGACGAAAAGTCATCACTACCGCGAGTCGGTCCCAGGCCAACGCAAAGCGGGAATGAATTCCCGCACTGGTCTGGTGCTCTTCGTGCCACAACGAAAAGGCGTTTTGACAGCAAGAGCGCGGTAACGAGGCGATAACCGACTTTTCCGTCCGCCAGGGTGCGACGTCGCCGCGGCGTCATGACTCGCCGAGGACATGTCGGTGTCAAGGACGCGATCTGGCACCCCGGCCGGGGTGCGGGTTCGTTTTGAATTGCAATCCGGTGGTGTCGCTCCGCTCAACCACCGGCTAATGGCTGGGATGAACTGGCAACTCGAGCCAACCGTACAAGCGTTGAAAATTATAAGTTGCGGTTGATTGCCGACGGACACTGTTGTTCCGCTCGAGTTGTCATGCACCTGCGCGTTTCTTCCGGATCTCGGCGGCCCGCTGGTCCAACTCGCGGGCAGCGTCCAGGTTTCCCAGGTCCTGCTCGACCAGTGCCAGATTGGAGTAACTGACCGCCAGCGTCGGATGGTCGGGCGCGTACGCTTTCTCCTTGATCTCGATGGCCCGCTTCAGCAGATCGCGGGCAGCGTCCAGGTTTCCCAGGTCCCGCTCGACCATTCCCAGGTTGGAGTAACTGACCGCCAGCGTCGGATGGTCGGGCGCGTACGCTTTTTCCTCGATCTCGATGGCCC
>SIAF01000012.1 GCA_009691905.1 Planctomycetaceae bacterium
CGGAAACAAAATTGTCTCGTGTAAACCCGGAATCTGAGTGCGAGCTGCGCCGCGGCCTTATCATCCATAACTCACAATCTCCTGTTCTGCGCCGGGCGGCCTCGGTGCCGCTGGCGAACAGGAGAGAGCCAACCGGACACCGGGCCATTCAGCCGACCGATGTTCGAACACCGGCCAGCACCCGACAGTCAATTATCGCACCGCCGCAACAGCCTTCAACTCCACGCTTCCGCACATTTCAATAATGGCCCGCTTCTGATATTCTGAGAGCCGGGGCCACGCTTCCGCTACAATGGCCGGCCCGTCGTTTACACACGATTTTACAACGCTTGACGCTGAATCTATCGTTTTCTGCGGCTCTATTGCAGTTCTGCGAGTCTCCTCTAGAATCGGGGCTAAGCGTATTTCGCTGAACCACATCGCTGACGATGTGTCAGGCACGTTGAGTTGACACGTGGTTGCGCCTCGCGGCACGTTGCCACCTGGTTGCGCTTCGCGGCTCAACGATCGGTTCAGCCCCCCAATTCTCGATTCTCAAAACCCCTGTTTTTCAATGCGCAGCGAATCTGAAACACCGCAGTCTGACAATCCCTTTTCGATTCCCGTCGCCAGCCGGCTGAGGCGGCTGCCTCCTTACCTGTTCGGCAAGATCAACAAGCTCAAATACGAGAAGCGGGTCGCTGGTGTCGACGTCATCGACCTGGGGATGGGTAATCCCACCGATCCCCCTGACCCGATCATCAGCGAAAAGCTGGCCGAAGCGGTCCGCGACGAGCGGAACCATCGCTATTCGGTCTCGAACGGCATTTCCAATCTGCGGAAAGAGGTTGCCGCCCGTTACTGGAAGCGCTACGGCGTTCGGCTCGACCCCAACCACGAGGTGATTGCCACGATCGGCTCGAAAGAGGGGTTCAGCCACATGTGCCTGGCCCTGTTGGGGCCGGGGGATTCGGCGATCGTGCCCGCCCCCTCGTTTCCGATTCACGTGTATGCCGTCGTGCTGGCGTCGGGCAACGTGATCGCCCTTGATGTCCGCGATCCGCAGAAATTTCTCGAGAACATCGCGTACACCTGTCAGCATCTTTACCCGCGCCCCAGGGTGGTCGTCGCCAATTTCCCGCACAACCCGACTGCAACCTGCATCGAACAGGACTTTTTCGTCGAACTCGTGCGACTTGCGAAAAAGTACGAGTTCCTCGTGATCAGCGATTTTGCCTACGCCGACATCTGCTACGACGGATACGTCGCCCCCAGCTTTCTGGCGACTCCGGGTGCGCTTGATGTGGGGGTCGAGTTCACGTCGATGAGCAAAAGCTACAGCATGGCCGGCTGGCGGATCGGCTTTTGCAGCGGCAACGCCGAAATGGTTCGCGCCCTGGCGACCATCAAAGGCTACTACGACTACGGCATCTTCCAGCCCATCCAGATTGCTGCCATCATCGCCATGCGGCACTGTGATGCGGCGATCGAGGGGTTGGCCGCCGAGTACCAGATGCGCCGCGACGTCCTCTGCGAAAGTCTGGGGCGGCTGGGTTGGGACATCGAACGCCCCAAGGCGGGCATGTTTATCTGGGCCAAAATTCCCGAGCCGTGGGACAAAATGGGCTCCATCGACTTTTCGATGATGCTGCTCGAAGAGGCTGGCGTCGCCGTCAGCCCCGGCCGTGGCTTCGGCGACGAAGGCGAAGGCTATTTGCGTCTGGCCCTTGTCGAAAATGAACAGCGGCTCCGTCAGGCGGTCCGCGAAATCGGCCGCGCCACCAAAAGCGATGCCAAAGTGCCGGTCTAAGTTGACACGCAAAACTTAGTTGAGCAGGCGAGCGGGGCGGCGTGAGCCCCCTGAAGCGTCACTTTGCATGCGGCCCCGCACGGACGACTCCCGTTGGTCGCTTTCCGTGGCACCCTTGGTGGTCAAATCTCCGAATTTGCCGATCCACCCGCGTCGCTTATGACAAATTGTCTTAAGAGGATTGCTCCCGGAACGTTATCGGAGTGATCTTCCGCGGAACCGGGCCGTTCGGCATCGCCCCAGGCGTCCCGCGGTTTTCCCTCGATTCAGCAGCGATTCAGGAGAAACGTCATGAAGTCTCTGTTGTCGGTTCTTGTGACGGCAGCGGTTGTATGCGGCACTTCGGCTCGCGCCTGGGCGCTCGGCGAAGAGACATTCGGCAGCGAGCCGCTCAATGAGGCCAATTTCACCGACTGGCCGGGGGTCATGCCGCTCGTCAACAATCAGGCCCGCGTCTATCACACGTGGGTCAACGGCAATGAACATTGCTACTACCAGGGCGACGTGGCGGCGCTTAATGAGGCGCTCAAGCAGTTTGCGGCAATCAAGGCCGACAAGCACGAAGTTGTGCTTCGTCCCGGTCCGATCGAGGCGACGACATTTCACAGGGACAAGCAGATTCCCTACCGTTGGAGCCTGAATCTAATCGGCGGCATCGCCAAACACATGACGACGCTTGAAAAGGGGGACAAGATCTGGACGACCTCGCCGGTTCTCACGGTTTACATCGACAATCACCTACCGCTTGACAAGCTCGCGATTCCCGACACCGTGACGGCTGTCGGCCTGACCGAGCTGAAAGCCCGCTACACCGAGGCTCTTACGAGTTCGGATATAACGGTTCGCGGATGGGGGAGCGGGGCGTTGGTCGGGCTCGACCGCTACGACGCAAAAACGCTGGCAACGGTCGTCGCCCTGCTGGATGATTCCGACAATTGGGTTCGTCTCAACGTGGCCCACTCGCTGCCGACATATGGGGCCAAGGCGAAATCGGCCCTCGACGCGCTCCGCAAGGCCGAGGCAACTGAGGACGCTGCCTTGAAGCAGGCGGTCGCCGAGGCCATTGCCGCCATCGAGACGTCGCAGCCACAGACCGAGGCCGAACACCGACATGCCGACCTTCTGGACCAGATCGAGAAATTCGTGAAGTCGCAGAAGACGAAGTGACGCGCGGCGCTTGGTTGCAGGTGCGGTTCGGCCTGCTATACTTTCGTTTTCGCCCGCGGACTTCCTCACACCGCCGAAGCGGGGCGAAATCGGCAAAGCCTCGGGCCGAAACAGCCCCGGGCCAAAATTTGAAACAGGCCCCAAAAAAGGCCGCAAAAAAAAGCCCAAGTGGCGAAACTGGCAGACGCGCTAGGTTGAGGGCCTAGTTCCCTTTACCGGGAGTGCAGGTTCAAATCCTGTCTTGGGCATTGACAGTCCCTTTCTCGGCAATCGTGGCGCTTCGTCGCCATGAAACGACGGGCCGCGATGCGATGGGAATTGTGACTTTGATCAGGCGTGCGGAATGTTGCCCTCGCGGTGCAACTCCGCACGCTTTCTGCTTTGTTGGTCGTACTTTGGCGTAGGTCAGGCTTTCCAGCCTGACGCGGATGGCTTGATTTGGCTGCAACAAGCGCGAATCTGTCAGCCTGGAAAGGCTGACCTACGACGGTCGCCCTGTTCCTGATGGCGAAAAATCCAGTGAATTCCACGCCCGTCGATGGCTCTTCGAATGACAGCGACGTGATGCCGGTTCCTGAGTCGGCGTCGGTTCCGGGGCAGGAATTGGTGCTGGTCCTCGACTTCGGCGGCCAGACGGCGCAACTGATCGCGCGACGGGTTCGCGAACAGAACGTGTTCTGTCAATTGGTCCGGCCCGATCTGCCGGTCGAGCGGATTCGGCAACTGGCGCCGCGGGGGTTGATTCTTTCGGGTGGCCCGGCCAGTGTTTACGAGCCGGGGGCGCCGCATCCCGATCCCGCGATTTTCGACTTGGGAATCCCGATTCTCGGCATCTGCTACGGCATGCAACTGGTATGCCAGGCACAGGGCAACGAAGTGTCGCCGGGCACGCAGCGCGAGTTCGGCCGGACAGGCTGCCACGTCGTCGAAGAAGGTGAACTGTTTCGCGGCGTTCCGCGGGAACTCAGCGTGTGGATGAGCCACGGCGACCAGGTCAAAAATCTCGATGCCCAGTGGACGACGCTCGCCAGCACGGCCGATTGCCCGGCGGCAGCCGTCAGGCACCATACGCGGCCGATTTACGGCATTCAGTTTCACCCCGAGGTCACCCACACGCAGTGGGGGGGGCAGTTGCTCGGCAACTTCGTCAAGACGATTTGCGGCTGCCGCGGCGACTGGAAAATGAGCCAGTTCATCGAGCAACAAGTTCTCCAATTGCGTGAACGGGTGGGGACCAGCCGCGTCATTTGCGGTCTTTCGGGCGGAGTCGATTCGTCGGTGGTCGCCGCGCTGCTGTATCGCGCCATCGGATCGCAGCTTTCGTGCATTTTCGTCGATAACGGCCTGTTGCGGAACAACGAGAAAGAAGCGGTCCGCAAACGGTTCGGCGAGCATTTTCACATTGATTTGCACGTGGTCGACGCGGAAGAGCGGTTTCTGAGTGAACTGGCGGGGGTATCCGAACCGCAGCAGAAGCGCAAGGTGATCGGTCGCGTGTTCATCGAGGTCTTTCGCCGAGAGGCCGAGTCGATCCCCGACGCTCGGTTTTTGGCGCAGGGGACGCTGTATCCGGACGTGATCGAGAGTGGCGGAAGTCCCGACGGACCGGCGGCGACCATCAAGCATCATCACAACGTGGGAGGCCTTCCCGCCGAACTGGGGTTCGAGCTGATCGAGCCGTTGCGCGATTTGTTCAAAGACGAGGTCCGCGTGCTGGGGCAGGAACTGGGACTATCAGACGAAATGATCTGGCGGCATCCGTTTCCCGGCCCGGGACTCGGGGTGCGGTGCCTGGGCGAAATCCGAAAAGACAAGCTGGATGTGCTGCGTCAGGCCGATGCGATTGTCCTTGAGGAATTGCGTAAAGCGGGCCTGTACCGCAAGATTCAGCAGGCGTTCGCGGTGTTGTTGCCGGTCCAGACCGTGGGAGTCATGGGCGACATGCGGACGTACCAAAACGTCGTGGCGATTCGCGCGGTCGAGACCGAAGACTTCATGACGGCTGACTGGTATCCGTTGCCGCATGAGGTGCTGCATGCGATCTCGACGCGAATCACCAACAGCGTGCGGGGCGTTAATCGCGTCGTATACGACATCAGCAGCAAGCCGCCCAGCACGATTGAGTGGGAATAGCCCAATCGTTACGATTTCGACGTGCGCCAATGCCGCCTGTGGAACAACCACCTGAGATCGAAACGGTACCAGTTGCACTCGGAGAGCGCAGCTACGAAATTGCCATCACCAATGCCGGCCTGGGGGCGTTCGTCCCGACATTGCACACCTGGCTGACACGCCGCGGAAGCCGGCCCGATGGCCGACTGGCGGTCGTCGTCACTGACGATCACGTGCGGGACCGCTATGCGGTTCCGGTGACCGAGGCGTTGCGGCAAGCGGGATGGAAATGCGAGATTGTTGCGCTGCCCCCTGGCGAACAGACAAAATCGCACGAGTTCGTGTCGCAGCTATACGATCGTCTCGTTGAATTCAAGGCCGATCGACAGACGGTGATCGTTGCCGTCGGCGGCGGCGTCATCGGCGATCTCGCCGGTTTCGTAGCGGCGACGTACGCGCGCGGGCTGCCGTTCGTTCAGGTGCCCACAACGCTTTTGGCGCAGGTCGACAGTTCCGTGGGGGGCAAGGTGGGCATCAATCATCCACGCGGAAAAAACCTGATCGGCGCGTTTCATCAGCCGTTGGGGGTGTTTATCGACACGAGCCTGCTCGAAACGCTGCCGATTCGCGACTACCGCTCGGGACTGGCTGAAGTGATCAAATATGGCGTCATCCTCGACGAGGCGTTTTTTGCGTACCTGGAACAGAATGTCGCCGCACTTAATCAGCGCTCGCCCGTCGTCATGCGGCAGATTGTGGCTCGCAGTTGCCAACTCAAAGCGCAGGTTGTCGAACAGGATGAATACGAGCGCAGCGGCCTGCGCGCCGTGCTCAACTACGGCCACACCTTCGCCCATGCCTTCGAAACGCTGTGCGGATACGGCGCCTTGCTGCACGGCGAGGCGGTCGCGATCGGCATGGTGTACGCCAGCCGGCTTGCCGAAGGACTTGGGAGAACCGACGCCGTGACGACGGCGAGGCAAGTTGCCATCCTCAGGGCCGTGGGGCTTCCCGTCGAACTTCCTCAATCGTCGCGGCCTGCCGCCGAGGCGATTCTCGATGCGATGCGTCTGGACAAGAAATCTGCCGCCGGACAGCTACGATTCATTCTGCCGACGAAGCTGGGCCACGTTGAACTGGTGCCGGTTGCGGAACCGGATGTGCGGGCCGCGCTCGAAAACGCCGATTGACTCGTAGAACGGACTCTTAGTCCGTTCGAGCGACTTCTGGCACGACGACTTACCAGGCGCGCCCTTGCAGTTCGAGCACGCCGTCGTCGATCATCTGGCGGGCCTTTTGTTCCAGCGATGCGCGAATTTTGCGGTACTTGTCGCCTGAAGACGCATCTGGAAGTTCGTCCAGGACGCGAAGCGCGTAGGCCGGCCTCTGCTGATGCTCGATCAGGATCTGCGAGAGCTTGAGCCGCGCCGGCACGGCACGCGACTCAAAACGGCGCAGGTATTCTTCAAGAAATCGCGCAGCCTCATTGAAGAGCCTTTCGTTGCTCAGGAGTTCGATGAATTGCAGCAACTCCTGTTCGGGTAACGGCCATTTGCCGGTGATCTGCACAGTGCGGTCGTAGAGTGCCAGCGCGGCAGTTCCGTGGCGTTTTGCGAGCAGTTTGCCGAATCGTTCCTGGGCTCTCGTAAAGCGCTCGGCCACCGTTTCACTGGAGTCGTCGCCATCGCCGCCGCCGCTTACCGACTCCGGCATTAGGATAACGGTCGGCACGACCATCGATCGCGGGTTCGCGCCCGACAAATGCCGGCCCGACATGACCGAGAATACGTCCCACCCTTCGCAGTCGACCCAATTCAGTTTGAACATCGCCACGCCGAGAGCAAAACCAAGGAGAGCGCCGACCGAATGCAGCAGCGGGGTGCTCAGTTGAAATCCGCCGAATCCGGCTGAGAGGAAGTCTGCGCCGATGTAAAGAATGGCCATCCACAGGATCGCAATCTCAATTCCGGCGGACCGCATCCAACCGAATCCGCCGACCAGCCACAGGCAGTGAATCTCGGTCTCGGGCGCCCAGACCAGCGCCATCGCCAGAAGACCATAAATAACCCCTGACGCTCCGACGCCCCAGCCATCGGTAAACAAGAACGTGAGTGATTGTTCGGCCGCCCCCTCGGCGAGTCCCAGCGTCAGGTACGCGACAAGAAACTTCCACCAGCCCAGCCGGCCCTCAACGACCATTCCGAACACCCAGAGGAACACCATATTCCCGATCAGGTGCATCGGTCCGGCGTGCATGAAACAATGAGTCACCCATTGGATCGGGTGCAGGCCGTTCCCGTATTCCAGCCCAAACGGCCGGATTCCGGACTCGTTCCCGCAGCCGGTGAGAAAAAAAACAGACACATTCGCCGCGATCACCCCGAGCGTCGCCCACGGGAAGTGTCCCAGCGCCGTCGATCCTGAATAATTCGGCGTTTCCGCCTTCCAGGGAATGAGCATCGGTTTGGGAACCCCGAAGTTGCAGCAGGAGCGAAACCCCGGGTGCGACAACGGAGGTTTGTTGCCGGCGGATCAAAGCCTGCCGGAAATTTCTGCGGTCGACGGGCCGGCCAAATGATATGCGTCGCCGCATGCAACGTAACCTTCAGGGGGCTCACGCACCCCGCTCGCCTGCTCAACTCAGTCGGCGTGTCAACTTAAGGCCGGTTCCATCTCTTCATGCCGGAAGATGGCGTTCTGGACCGGCACGATGCATTTGAGCGTCTGCAATAGAACCTCGGCCGGCGAGCCGATGGCGTCGACTTCGGTGATCAGCTTGGGCGAATAGTATTCCAGCACCGGTCGCGTTTCGTCCTCGTAAACCTGAAAACGCTTGCGGATGATTTCTTCCTGCGCGTCGTCCACGCGGTTTTCGCGGATGGCCCGCCGGCGGATGCGATGCATCGTCGCCTCGGTGTCTGAACACTTCAGGTGCACGATTTTCAGCACGTTGATATGCGCCTCGACGATTTCGGCCTGCTCCCGATTCCGTGGTATGCCATCGAGAACCAGCAGGTCTTCATGCGGCTTGTAGTGCGACAGCACCGTCAGCGCGTCAAGATGCTGCTTCCAGACCCGAATCGTGGTGGCGTCGGGGACCAGCATCCCCTGCGAACTGTATTTGTAGATCTCGCGGCCGTCGGGAGAATTGATGTCCAGCGAACGAAATACTTCGCCGCACGACAAGTGAAAAAATCCGGGAATCTGCCCGATAATGCGGCCTTGCGTCCCTTTGCCTGCACCCGGTGCGCCAAACAACAAAACCGTATGATAACGTCCAGGAGGCGTCATTCCTCTCTCCCTTATTTGGATAGGCCGCGAGCAGGCCGAATCCGGCCGACATTCGCCTATGCTGACGATTTCTTAAGGTGTGGTCAACCGACGTCCCCCGCTCGCCTTTCATCGCTCGGGCGCGGCTTGTCGCTCCCTCGGCGAACTTCTATGATCGCACTCGATTTTGATTCTCCAAAGGAGCGACAAGCGGCATGGGGTTGTTCGACAAGCTCAAACGCGGCCTGCAAAAAACCAAGGATCTGTTGCAGACCGACCTACGCGATTTACTCAAGTCGGGCGAAATTCTCACCGAGCCCAAGCTCGAGCAATTTTACTCGCGGCTGATCGCCACCGACATGGGGGTCGCTTCAGCCAAGGCCATTATCGAAGAACTGCGAGAGAAGCATGTGGGGCGAACCGTCGTCTTCGAAGAGGTCTGGGACACGGTTCGAGCGAAGCTCAAAGCGCTGCTGAAAGGCGATTCAGGCACGCTCTGGGACGCCAGCCAGCCCTTGTCACCGCTGCGGTTCGCTCCCGAGGGGGTCACGGTCATCCTGGTGGCAGGGGTCAACGGCGTGGGAAAAACCACCTCCATCGCCAAGCTGGCCAATCTGCTCAAGAAGAACGGCAAGAAGGTCGTGCTGGCGGCGGGAGACACGTTTCGGGCGGCGGCGGTCGAGCAGCTCACCCTGTGGAGTCAGCGACTGGGGGTCGAGATCGTCACCAAGCCCAGCGGCTCAGATCCCGCCAGTGTGGCCTACGCCGGTTGCGCCCGGGCGCTTGAGACGAACGCCGACGTCGTCATTGTCGATACGGCCGGGCGGATTCAGACCCAGCAGAACCTGATGAAGCAGCTCTCGAAGATCCAGCGGGTCATTGCCGATAAAGTGCCCGGCGCACCGCACGAAGTGCTGCTGGTGCTCGACGCGACGACCGGCCAGAACGGCATCAGCCAGGCGCAGCACTTCTCGCAGACCGTTTCGTGCACGGGGCTGGTGCTCGCCAAGCTCGACGGCACCGCTAAAGGGGGCATTGTCCTTGCGATTCGGAAAGAGATGAATCTGCCGGTCAAGTACGTAGGAGTCGGCGAGCAAATCGACGACCTCGAACTATTTGATCCCGATGAGTTCGTGAACGCGCTGTTTGACCAGTAGCGCTCTGCGCGCCGACAGCATTCAGCGACTTTCCGATGTTCCGTGATTTGATGAGTTTGATGGTCGCTTATTGCCGCCAATCTCGGTTGGTGTGACACGCGTCGAGCCGCATCTTGCCCCATCTGAACAAATTGGGTAGCTTTGACTCCTTGGCCAGCGGTCCCTCCGCCGCTACTACCTGCACCAGTTTGAAGTGGGCAGCAAGGGATCATCACCGCGTAACGGATCGGCGGAGTTAGAACTCGTGCCGATAGGTGCAGCCCTCGCACGGGGGCGGCAACTCATGTCCAGGTTCGCAGAGTTTCAGCATGTCGCCCCAACTGCGAGAACTGTCGGCGGAAGTGCTCAACGAGCTTTCGGGCTATTCCGCAATTTTCATCACCGGGGTCGCGGTGTTGCATGTCCTGGCGTTTGGGTGGTTGATCCACTGGTCGCGACGGGATCTGCAGCGAATGGCCGGCGATTTCGACGCCTTCACGCGCGAATTGAAACATCGCAGTGTGCTCGACCGCTCTCAGGGACTGTCGTCGCAGATCGATGCGTTTCTCGCCGACGTGCGCGAGGTGCTCGATGATCCCACGAGAAAGGCCGAACGCCAGGCATTGGCCAAGCGTGTGCGCATACTCGATGAGGAGCGACGGTACCTGCAATCGCAGTCGTTTGAAACGTCCTATACCGTCTGCCGGACGATGATTGAAGCCTATCCGCTGGCGGGGGTTCTGGGCACGATTCTCGCCATCGGGGCGGCCCTCCAGGCCAGCCAGGGCAATTCGCAGAAAACGGTTGCCGACATCGTCCGAAACTTCGGCGATTCGGTGTGGGCAACGTTCGCCGGACTGTTCGCTGCCATTGTTCTGATGTTTTTGAACAGCCTTGTGGAGACTCGGTTCCGCCGGCTGACGGAAACGCGCGAGCACGTTCGCGAAACGATCGTACGAACAAAGCGCGAGCTTTCGCTGCCGGAGGACGGCGCCCCATGATGCCCTTCCGCCGGCTCACGTTTCAATTGGCGTCGCTGTTGGACCTGCTGTTGATCGTGATGTTTTCGCAGTACCTCGAAGTGCAGATCGTCGCCGAGCAACAAACCGAACGGATGGCGGCCGAGCAGCAGGCTTCGACCGCCGACCGGGAAACTCTTCGCGAACGATTGAACGAGATGCAAAGGCAATTGCAGGCCTGGGAAGACCAGCAGCGTCGACTCGACAAAACCGAAACCGAACAACTCGAGCAACTGGGCCGCGTTTTTGGCGAGTTGTTTCACCTGCCGGAGTCGACGATTCGAAAGATCGTCAAGCAGCGCAATCAGGACCAGGCCGGTCTGTCTTTGGGTGAAGCAACGGCACTGAAACAGGAGTTGCAATCGCTGGCAGCCGCCCGCGGCGATCAGATCGTCGATCACCTGCTTACCTACGTCGAGATGAAAAAGCGGTTCGACGTCTGGGAACTTTACCTGCAAGAAAACGGCGCGATCAGCGTCACGGCCGGGACGCATCAGAAGCGAGTTCAAACGGGAATTGTCGAAACCCCGCAGCAGTTCTCCGATGAACTCTTCAAAATCTACAAGTCTTTTCCTCAGACGAAAAGCATCGTGTTGATTCTCGTCAGCTACGGCGACTCCCGTCTGTTGCACCGCACGGCTGTCATCAAAGGCTTGCCAATGGTGGCCGAGCGAATGCGGGCCGACAGCAACGGCGCCGCTCGATTCGAATATGCGGTGCTCGGTTATCGACCCGCGGGCGCTCCCGAGCGCTGAGTTTTCCGGCACGTTGTCCCACGCGGAGTACGCCGATTATGGCGGTCAAAGCACGAAACTGGCTGTTTATGAAGCGCACCTGGCTCGGTATCGCCGTTGCCGCCGGCGTCCTGGTGGGGGTGAATTTTCCCGAGTTCTGGAAGGGCTTTGGCGGCGGGGGGGCAAACCCGCTTGGGGTGGGATCCTCTGGAGCGAACGACCCCGATATCTCAGAGACGGCCGCGAAAATCCCGACGGTATCGCCCGTAAAGCAAACCAAGGTCAGCGACGAGCCCGGCTCGGGCCGCGTTCCTGTCGCGATCAAAGTCGTCATCGCCGAGCGATCGTTCTCGCTCAGCTCGAACGAAGGAGAGCGACCCATTGACGTCGCCGAAGTCGTTGAACTGGTGAAACGCACTCGCGGCGACGCCGACGGGATCCGATTGCGGATCTACCGCAAACCTTCGTCCCGCCCCTCGGCAGAAACCGCCCTCCAGAATGCACTCACAGAGGCCGGCATCGGCGAGGACGCGGTTCTGTGGGTTCCGGCGACGAGTGACTGAACTGCGGCCTGCCGCTCGTCGAAGTTGACGGGCAGCAGCACCCGCGAGGCCCACCCGGGCCTGAAATCCGCGCTGATTGACACCACTTACGTCGGTCGATAGCATCGAAATGCTTGTTGCACGCGGTCGCGCATCTCTCGGGAATAGCTGTACATGAGCGTCAATGAACTGGCAAAGTGGCTCGGTAACGCCTGTTACGCATTCCTGGCGCTGAACTTCATGTTCGGCCTGTACTGTGTCATCTTGATCTGGCGACGGCTGCGACAGTTGCGATTTCGGTCGGTCGATGCCGAGGCGGCGTTCATCGGCGAGTTGCAGGGCTTGCTTGACAAGAAGGATTACGACTCGGCCGCGAAGCTCTGCGATTATGATTTCCGGGCTTTGCCCCGCATGTGCCTGCTGATGCTGGCCAATCTCGACGTTGGCTATCGACAGCTTCGGCAGCTCGTTTCCGAGGCGATGCAGCGCCGGATCCTGGCCGACTTGGAGTATCGCCTGAGCTGGATCGTCACGGTCATCAAGAGCGGCCCGCTTCTGGGGTTGTTCGGAACCGTGCTGGGGATGATGGCTGCCTTCGGCCGTATCGGGACCGGCGAGAAGGTCCAACCCTCGCAGATCGCTGACGAGATCAGCATCGCGCTGATCTGCACAGCGATGGGGTTGGGAACCGCGATACCATTGGGGTACATTCTGTCGAGCCTCACGATTCGCGTTCAGTTGCTGCAGGAATCTCTGGGAATGGGCATGACCAGGATCCTCGAGCATTTCCGCGAAGAGGCCGCCTGAGAACTCAGCCCTTTCGTTGGGGTGACCCATGGCCGCGCCTTTAGACCTGAACCTGCCCTCCGGGTCGCTCGATGACGATCCGCTTTTGCCGCCGAGGCTGAGGCGCGGCGACGCACGCTTCGACGTCACAGCCATGATCGATCTGGTGTTCATGCTGAACATCTTCTTTCTGGTCACGACGGTCGGGGCGTCGCTGGCGGAGATCGACCTTCCAGCGGCGCGACACTGCGCGCCGGCCGACCGTGATACGTGCGTCGTTCTCACGATCACAGGAGGGGGCGACCGCGGGCCGACGCTGCTTTACGTCGACGACGGACCGACGGGCGAGCCGCTGAGCGACCCCGCCATTCAAGAGCGCCGCACTCGCGAGGCGGTCGAGGCGGGGGTCCGCGCGAAGAGGATGACCGTGTTGATCAGGGCGGAAAAGAGCGTGCGGTTGCGCGACGTGGCGCGCATCGGGGGGGTCGCCGTGGCAGTTCCCGGAACCGATCTCAAAGTCTCGGTGATTGAAAAGGAGTGACCGTCCGCGATGATTCGTTTCCATTGCCCGCAATGTTCGAGGAAGATGCAGGTCGAGGATCGGCACGCAGGCCGGTCGGTCAAATGCCCCTATTGCGGCCAGCGAATGCGCGTCGCGGCAGTTCTGCCGGAGATCTCGGCGCCGGAGGCGAGCTTCGAGCTGCCGGCCGAGAACGAACGTCTTGCCGAATCTGCCCCCCGGCGATTGGCGCCTCAAACGGGTGGCGTCGTATCGCGTCGACGCGACGAAGCCGGTGACGCGCCGTTAGTCGCACCGCGGCGGAAAATCGACTTCGAAGAGCTGATCGACATGACGGCAATGGTCGACATCGTTTTCTTCCTGTTGATCTTCTTTCTGGTGACGTCAATGCACGCGCTGGATTCGACGATCCCCATGCCCGTGCCCGACCCGCAGCACTCTTCGTCCGGGGCCGGAGGCGCGGCACAGGCCGCTCTTGATTCTGAAGACTCGCAGATCATTGTTCGCATCGATCGCAACGACGTGATTTCGGTGGAAGGAATCGAGATCCGCTCGCCGCAGGAGTTGTTGTTCCGCTTGCGCGAACTCCGCAACGGACCAGGCCGGCCCGAAAAGCTTCTGGTGCTGGGCAGCGGCGACGCCAGTCACGGCGCAGCGGTGTTGGTGCTGGACGCGGGCCACGAAGTCGAGATGGAGCAGGTCCGACTGGCGATTCGGGACGAGACCGAATGACGAGGGCAGCCTCCGTTCGACGACGACGGGCGAGTGGTCGGTGATTTCGCGGGTTCCCACCTGGCACGGGCAGGGCCGCGGTCGATTTCGTCGATGAAGTCGAAACCTATTTCAGGTACGTCTGCCGGATGACCTTGAACTCGTACCCCTTGCCGGCGCCGACGACCTCGAAATACGTGCGCCGAATCTCGTGCGACTTGCGGTTATGATACGCCAGCTCGAGTTGTGCAAGCTGGTTTTCGATCGGTTTGGGGTAGAAATGCAGGATCGCCCCGCTCCCGACTTCAATACCGGCTTTGCGAAACAATTGCAGGTCGGCCTGTTTGCGCGCGCCCCCCTGCCAGGTCATGTACAGCCGGCCTTCGCCGGCGCCCCCGGTGACCGTTCGGGTCTGGGGCTTGGCTGCCGCGAACTTCGAAACATAGATCAGTTCTTTCCCGATGATCGCACCGAACTCGATCCCGAAAGCGTCGAGTTGCTGGGCGTACTCGTCGAGGCTCTGGCGGTCGGAGAAGCGCACATACCACCGTTGCTCGCGCGGAAACCCGCGCAGGCCCGGCCCCGAACCTAATGCCCGCCGCCCGGTGCCGCTGGCGCTGCCCGGCTTGCCGGCGTTCCGTTCGCCCATCCCGAATTGCCTCTCGGGAGCCAGATCGAACTCCTGCCCGGCAGCCTCGTCGGCCAGCGCCACCATGTTATCGAGCGTTTGCTCGATCTCATTCTGATCCGAAACGACGTCGCCGGGTGTCGGGTCGGTAATCTCCGGCAACGGCGAATCGACTCGGAGCGACTCGTCGGGAGAGCCGTCTTCGACTCCGCCCGGCCATTCGACCAGTTCGACCGGAAACGCCGGCAGGGGCTTGGCAGTGCGGCTGGCGAACCACGCGAACGACAGGACACCGACAATCACTGCCAGAGCGATGACCGCCGCCATCAACCCCGAGCTGACGTGATCGTAAGGTGTCACATGCAGCACCGGTGGAGGGGGGGCGGTGTCGGTTGTGGAGCTGCGTTTGGCCATGTTCAACGTGCTTCCAGGTCTGATGCGGGCGAGGACGTCATCAACACCACAAACTGCAATCTGACCGTCCCAATGTCGAACCGAATGCAGCCAAACCAAAGGCCGTGCAGCCGAAGGTTCCGGCGACTTACCGATTGTCGTGTACGCGACTGATGCCCGATCCGGCCTACAAACCCAGACCGCTTTCGTGCGTCTGGCTGTGTACGGCAGTGTTCGCTGAAGCGACCGGGGCCGGCGCCCCCGGCCCCTGCTCGTTAATGAGCCAGTCAGCGATCGTAGCGTCGTCCACCGGGACCTGCTTCGAATTGGCCCTTCGCGTCCGCGCCTTCCGCCGGGTCAGCACGACCACCAGGATTGTCAGCAATGCCACGCAGCCTCCGGCAATCCAAAGCGCCGTGCTCGAGGCCCAGCGCGGCGCCGGAGCGATCGATCGCTCGACCGCGCGCATTCGACCGACCACCAGGGGGGCCGCGCGTCCCTTGTCGAAGGCCGTGTAAGACATGGTTTTCAGGAAATACCCAACGAAAATCCCCTCTTCCTGCACGTCGTCGCCGACGTGCATTCCCGGGGGCAACTCGCTGAAGACGACCACGTAGGGGTAAGATTTCGATTCGTCAGTCCAACCCCAGGCTTCATAAACGCGCTCGACCTTCGCCGAATTTTTCGGAGCCTCATACTCCAGGATGCGTTTCACATGCAACCTCAACCGCAACGGCTGGCCGCGATATTTTTCGGGTTGCTCCCAGAGTTGCGCGAAGGACACGTCACGTCGGGCACGACGGCTCAGTTCATCGAACGATTGAGCCCGCGCCCACCTCATCAATCGCCAGTAAGCGGGCATTTCGGAATGCGTCAGGGGGGCCTTGTCGGAGATGGCGGCAAACTGCCCGAGCGCCGCGGCCTCTTCTTCCGGATCGACGTCGGTTGCTTCCGGAACAACCGCTTCCACCGGCTTCGACCGCGTGGGCCGGCCGGTGGGAACCGCCACGCTGGCCGGCCTGGGGAGGGGCTCGGCTTCGGCCGCGGCGTCGGAAGCCAGCCAGCGCCAGGTTTGTGGATCCCGCGCCCGGGTGTAGATCAACCCGAGGATGATCAACATCACCACCATGCTGGAGAGCTTGGTCGAACTTCTGCTGCCAAAGGCACCCCGCGACGATCTTCGCAGAGATCTGGACATCGCAAACTCTCCTGGATACGACAGCGGTTGAGAGCGGGGGACAGAGCTCAGAGCCTGGCCCCATTTTTCACCAGCGGACTTATTGTTTCGCGCCCGGCTCGGGCAGTTCGGAAAAGCTGATTTTTTGTAACCGCGTGCCGTCGGGCAGCTTCTGCCGCGCGCAAACATCAATGATTTTCATCAACTCTTCGTAGCGCAGATCAGGTGCGACCCGGATCAACACCTGGTCGTAGGGGGTATGTTGAATGCCGAATAACCCGCGGAGCAGTCGATCGAGTTCGTGCAGGTTATAGGCATTTGCCGGACCGACGAACGCCCGTCCCGGTCCCAGGCCGACCGACGTCACGTCGCCATCGCCATTGGCCCGAATCGTGAGCACCAGAGAATTCGTTGAAAACCCCCCGCCGTTGCCGGAGTCGACGGCCTGCTCGGGTTGGACGTTGGTGATGGGCACCGGCGGCGGCAGGTTCAGCGACAACTGTCCTTCGATCGGCGCCGGTCGGAATGTGAGGATGAAAAACGTCAGTAGCTGGAAGGCCATGTCGAGCATGGCGGCCAGGTTCAATTCGACTTCGCCTAATCGTCGTCGTCGGCGCATGTCAGGGTCCCTCCACTTTCGTCATGGCCTTCAGTGAAAAGCGGCGAAATCCGTGCTCCTGACAGGTCTTGATCACGTCGTCGAGCAGCTTGAACGGCGTCACCCTGTCGGCACGAATCACGACCATCGTCGGCAGTTCGTCGCCCTTCTTGAACTTCGGGTTGTCGAACGTCATTTTTGCGATCGTGACTCTCGCCTCGCCGGCGATGTACGCCTTCATGTCTTTCTCGATGCCGTAGACTTTCAATTTTCCCTGTGAGTCGATGTTGAGCACGAACAATTCGTCGTGCCCCTCAGTGTCCAGAGGACGGGCCGACCCGAGAACCGGCAGCTTGAGCGACAAATCGAGCTGGGCCCCTTTGAAATTGATGACCAGCATGAAAAACGTGACCAGTTGAAAGACCATGTCCAGCATGGGAGTCAGATTCGGCTCGGCGTTGGCATGGCTTGACATCGAAGCGGACATAATTGCATCTCCGAAGGCGGCACGTGACGAAGGCGTTGCGATCGATCGAGAGGTCGATGCGGCTCAGGACGCATTTAGCCGGCCGCCGGGTTCGCCGGCGGGGTTGCCGGAGGTGCCGCCGATTTCGTCCGCACGAGTGCGCTCAATCGACGGATGAATTCGTCGGCCAGGAGCAAGGTCGACGTGCTGATCGACGAGACTCGGTTCCGGAACAAAGCGAAGAAATAGATTGCGGGAACCGACAAACCCACTCCCTCGAAGGTCAGGACGAGCGCTTCGGAAATTCCACCGGCCACCTGGCTGGCCTTGAGCTGCGTATCCGAAAGCGCAATCACGCTGAAGCTGGCGATCATCCCCTTGAGCGTTCCCAGCAGGCCGATCATCGGTCCCAGCGAGCCCAGCACCGCCAGCATGCTGATCTTCCGCTCCATTTCGACGATCAGTGAGTCGCCGACGCGATCCATTGTCTCGCGGGATTCCGAAATGCCGTGCGGCAACTCGGCCATTCCTGCCGACAGCACTGTCCCAAAAAACGAGGGATCCTGTTTGGCGCGTTTATAGACACCCAGATAATCCTTGTTTTTCAGCAGCGCTTCGCAGTCCTGGATCACATCCGGGGGGGCTGCCACTTCGGGACGCAACTCCATGAACATTCGCACAACCGTGGCAACGAAATACAGCGACAAGATCAGCAGCACGAGGCCAATCATCCCCGAGGTCTCGATCAGCCAGACCAGCATGTTCTGGCTGGCTTCCGGCGGTTTTTCACCGTCAGCTTTGGCCGCCGGAGCGCCCGGCGCCGCGACGTCGCTTGAGTCTTCGTTGCCGGCTTCTTCGGATTCGTCCTGGGCCAAAGTCATCGGCTGAAGTCCGGTCCACCCGAACGACACTCCGGCGGCAAGCAGCACTCCTGCCATCCAGATTCGCCACGTCATGCGATTGTCCGCGATCATTTTTATTTCCTTCGATTTGGAGTACGAACAATGTTATTGCGGATTTTGACGATTATACGATGGCTGGCGAACAGGTGGCAATTGGTATTTTTCCCGATTGTAGGCCGATCCGGTCAGCGAGACTCGGCAATCTGTAACGATCATGCCTGGCGTTCCGGCTGGCGAAAGACTGTCGCCGTTAGAACTTCCGGCAAATGCAGCATATCCGGGGAAACCGATAGTGTCGATTAGCGCGTTACATCCCGCAGGGCGCTCACCATCGGGAATGTCGCTGCCAGGCAGTGGTTCGAAACTTGATAAGGGCAAAAAAGTGGGGCGGTCGTTCGCTGCCTGCACGCCGGAAAACGCTCGTGACCGGTGTTGGTTCAATTGCTGGTTGAACCGAACTTTGGTCCGCGTGATCGAAACAATTTTCAGGAGCAACAAATGCAGAAGGAAGCCAAACAGGCGCTCTTACCGCGCTTGATCGGCGCCGGAGCGTTGATGGGAATCTTAGGTCTGGCCGGCCTCGATGCCGCCCGGGCCCAGGAAGGGGTGGACGGTGAGCGAAGTCTGTGGCGCAGCCGCAACAGTTCGGGACGCCGCGTCGAACAACCCGGTCGAAGCCTCTACGGGTTTCGGCAGGTTCAGAACGAATCGGAATCGGAATCGGAATCGGAACCGGCCCCCCTCCCCAACGCGCCCTTCCCAGAGACGCCGTCTTCGGCGCCGCCCAGCCCGGTGCCAACCGCGGGCGACCGGCCGGCGTCTGAAAAGGCCGACGAATTGGTCGGTGAAGAACCGGGTGAACAACCCCCCTGGTCGCTCACCAACCTGTGGGACTACACCGACGGGACCAACCCTCTCAAGGACAATCAGTGGCACCTGGGAGGCAATACGGTCCAGAGCTTTGTCGGAAATTTCCAAAGCCCCAGCGATCGGTTCAACGGCCCGACGACCTGGACCGACCGTTCCAACGACTACCAGCTCAACCAGCAGTGGATCTATCTGGAACGCATCACCGACACCAAAAAGCAGGACTTCGACATTGGAGGTCGAGTCGACGTCAATTACGGTACGAACTATCGCTGGGCGACCTCGGCCGGGTTCGAAGACCAGTGGGGCATGAACACCTCCCATTCATTTTATGGGTTGTCGATTCCCAACTTGTACCTCGAAACGGCCTACAAGGACGTCAAGATCAAGTGGGGCCATTTCATCTCGCCAATCGGGTTCTTCACTGTCGATACGACGCAAAACTTCTTCCCCATCATTCCCTACACTTATCAGTACGGCGAGGTCTTTACGCAATGGGGTGCACTGGCGACCTGGAACGTGACCGATAAGTTCGTTGTGGGCGGCGGAATCACGCGCGGCTGGGACAACTTCGATGGCAGCGGAACCGGCAGCCCCAACCTGGGGGCGACGTGGCTGGCAACGTATACCTTTGAAGACAAGTCTTCGCTGGCTTACGTGGGATTGTGGAGTAATGAGTGGAACAACAATTTCAACGGGTTCGATGGCAGCCGCGCGATTCCGCAATTCGCTTCGCGCTACCTGCAAAGTCTTGTTTACAGCAGGCCACTCACCGACAAACTCACGTATGTGGTTCAGTCTGACCTGGGTATTCAGGACAACGCGTTTACAGCCGGCGGTGTTCCTGTGGGACAGGCACGCTGGTATGGTCTGAACCAGTACCTATTCTGGGTACAAAATTCCAAATGGACTTGGGGTTTGAACTTCGAATGGTTCCGCGACGAAGAGGGATTCCGAGTCGGCGGTGTCTTGCCGACTTACACTGATCCTACCTCGCAAGTGCGCGGCCTTCCGCTGAATCGGTTTGGGTATGCCGGCAACTTCTATCAGTTTACGTTCGGTCCGAAGTGGAGTCCGACGAAAAATCTGTTCGTGCGTCCCTTCCTGAAAATCGACTGGTTCGACGGAGCCGCGAACAACCCCGGCAACCTGCAACCCTTCAATGCCGGCCGAAGTAAGAATCAGACACTGCTCGGCGTCGATATGGGATTGGTCTACTAACCAAACCACGCTGCCCGTCAGCTTGAATCGACCCCGGTCTCCTCACCGAGACCGGGGTTTCTTGTTTCCCGCCGATCGGCAACGGACTCGGTTTCCGCGACGCGAGTTGCACGACGGTAAGCGGCTTCGCCCGGTGACACCGAAGCGGGCTGCAACGCGGAAACAACGCTTCCGATCAGTCCGTCCACTTGGGCCTTTTTCCCTGGCATCGCAAAGTAGACCGTATAGGAAACGCGGCGATCGGCGAGCAGTCATCCCGACGCGAGCTGCGCGATAATTGAGCAACGCCTGCTGATACACTCGACATCATCGAATTGTGTCGATTTTGCGAATGTTGGGGAAAACCAGTGACGTATTATCGCAAACCAAGTACTGAAAACAGGTTGCGATCGTAATCAGAGTCCGAATTTGTCGAGAGGCACGCCACTTGCGTTAAGTTGACACGCTAAATTTGTCCGTGGCAAGGTGGCTTGCGGCTCGCCCCGACCGTGGTTTTCGCTTAAGGTTGTGCTCCGGGACAATCTCTGTCGGTGTCGGTCGGCATTGACTCCCCGCCACGCGGGGCTGGGGTGATTGCGCTCCCGACCCGGCGCGTGGAATTCAGGTGGCTCTTGGTGAAGTCGCCTCAATGATCGATTTGACTCGTTTAGGGGAGCTAAAAAGCATGACTCGATGGCTGGCCGTATTTTTGTGGGGTGCCCTTATCTCGGCAGGGATGAGCGGCGCGGTTCTGTATGCTCAAGACACCGAGGAACCGGCTGTTGCCGCCCCCGCAGCAGCGCCCGTTGAAGATCCCCTGCAGAAGTCCATTACCGAGCTGACGACCAACTACGCCAGTCTCAAGGTCACCGCCGACACGATGTGGGTCATGATCACCGCGATGCTTGTGTTTTTCATGAACCTCGGTTTCGCCTGTGTCGAATCGGGCATGTGCCGCGCCAAGAATTGCGTCAATATCCTCTCGAAAAACTTCATCGTGTTTGCCGTCACGTCGATCGCCTTCTGGTTCATGGGCTGGGGCCTGATGTTCGGCGACGGCAGCGACAACGGCCTGATCGGCGAGAACGGCGTCTTTATGGTCAAAGGGGCCGACAACAGCCCTGCGTTATGGAATGCCGAGGCCGCCCTCAATAAGTACGAAGGCGTTTACAGCGGGATCGGCTGGACCGGTACGCCGCTGTGGGCCAAGTTCTTCTTCCAATTGGTGTTCGCGGGAACCGCGGCGACAATCGTCTCCGGCGCGGTCGCCGAACGCATTAAGTACCAGACGTTCATTGTGTTCAGCGTGTTTATGGCGATTGTGATTTACCCGGTTGTCGGCCACTGGATCTGGGGTGGCGGCTGGCTGGCTGCCAAATTCAACTTCCTCGACTTTGCCGGCTCGACCCAGGTCCATTCGATCGGCGGTTGGGCGGCACTGATGGGAATCCTATTCCTCGGGCCTCGCATTGGGAAATACGCCCCGGATGGCAAGGTGAATGCGATCCCCGGCCACAATATGACGGCGGCCACGATCGGCTGCTTCGTCCTGTGGCTGGGCTGGTTCGGTTTCAACCCCGGCAGCACGATGGCGGCTGACGCCAGCTTCATCGCCGACGTGGCGGTCGTGACCAACGCCGGCGCCGCGGCGGCGACTTTGACGGCGACAATCACTTCGTGGTTGTTACTGGGCAAGCCCGACATCGGCATGACGCTCAACGGCTGCCTGGCGGGTCTCGTCGCGGTGACGGCCCCCTGCGCCTGGATCAGCATCGAATCGGGCATGATCATCGGGGCCATCGCCGGTGCGCTGGTCGTTTTCGCCGTGATCGGGTTCGACAAACTCAAGATCGACGATCCGGTGGGGGCGACTTCAGTACACCTCGTCAACGGTGTGTTCGGCACCCTCTGCGTGGGCTTGTTTGCCGATCCCGCGATCATGGCCTCACGCGCGCTGGACCCCACGAAATTCAAGGGTGGACTGTTTTTCGGCGGCGGAATGGATCAGTTGATCGCGCAACTGATCGGGATCGTCGCCACCGCCGGCTACGTGGTGGTTGTGTCGGCAATCGTCTGGGCCATTCTTAAAGCGACGATGGGGATGCGCGTTTCGAAAGCAGAAGAGATCGAAGGGCTTGACATCGGAGAACACGGAAACGAGGCTTACCACGGATTCGTGATCCAGGAAGGTTAAATCGGCAGGGCAGGGGGCGTTTCCCGGCCGACCCGACCCAACGCGGAATCTCTTCTGACCAATACCCCATTACGGTGGGCGCAGCCCACCCTACTGCAAACGGAAACAATGCCATGAAAAAAATCGAAGCCATCATCCGGCATTTCAAACTCGAAGACGTCAAGAACGCCCTGTCCGCAAAGAACGTTCAGGGGATGACTGTGACCGAAGTCCGCGGCTTCGGCCGTCAGAAAGGTCATAAGGAAATGTATCGCGGGGCCGAGTATACGGTCGACTTCCTGCCCAAGGTGAAAATCGAAGTGGTCGTCGCCGATGGGCAGCTTGACGTCGTGCTCGACACAATCATGCAGGCGGCCCGCACGGGAAGTGTCGGTGACGGCAAGATTTTCGTCACCAATCTGGCCGACGCGGTTCGCATTCGCACAGGGGAGACCGGCGAAAGCGCCGTTTAACTCGGTCGTCCAATGAACTTCACACGGCCGCCGGCAGCACATAGAAGGCGAAGCCGAGCATCAGGTAAACGGCCAGCAACATCAGCCCCTCGAGCCAGTTCGACTGACCGTCGGTCGTCAGGATCCGGGCGACGAACACCGCCAGGGCGACTGCGACAATCTCGAATTGCGTGAACTGCAGATCCATCGGATGGCCCAGCAGCGGCGAACAGAGCACCAGCAGTGGCGCGACCAGCAGGGCCACCTGCGTACTGGCCCCCAGGGTGACCCCGATTGCCAGATCCATCTGGTTCGCACGGGCGAACGAGACGGCGTTGAAGAACTGCGGAATGTTGCTGACCATCGCCAGCAGGATGATCCCGGCAAAGACCGGGGTCAGGCCGAGCTTTACCGCGGTGGGCTCGAGAGCGTCGGTCATGACCTCGCTCATGATCGCCAGCCCGAGCGTTACGGCGGCCAGTAGGCCCAGGGCGCCTTTCCACCCACGGGCCTGTGGCAGCGATTGCGGCAGCTTATTGCCGCGTGCCTCGTCCTCGTCCCGCGCTTCGCCCAAAGTTGTCGGCTGAGTTGTTTTGGGCGCAAGCAACACGAACACGAGGCTTGCCAGGTAAACCAGCAGCAGCACCACCGAGATCTCCTGGCTGATCTCCCACGAGACGGCATCGGTGCCGGCATGAAACACCGCCGGAATGATCAACCCGAAGCTGGCGAGAGTCAGCAGGTTGCCGTTCATCCCCGCCCCCTTGGGGTCGAAATTCTGAATGCGGTGTTTCAGGCCGCCGGTCAGCATTGCCAGCCCCAGCCCGAACAACAGGTTTCCCATAATCGAACCGGTCAGCGAGGCCTTGACCACGTCGACCAACCCGTTCTTGAGCGCAAACAGCGCGATAATGATTTCGGGTGCGTTGTTGAGCGAAGCATTCAGCAGGCTGCCCTTCGTCGGCCCCAGGTAGCGCGCCAGAACTTCTGTCGCATCGCCCATCTGCTCTGACAAGGGCATGACCGCCAAAGCCGAAGCCACGAAAATCAGCAGGGGGTCGGCCTCGAACCAGCGTAACGCCAGTGCGATCGGCAGAAAAACGAGGAAATAATTGAGACGCATCCTTGATCGCTCAGGGCTGCCGCAATCCGCGAATGTAGTCGCTGGCCGCCGCTGCGCCGTCGACAATTCCCGAAGCGATCGACTTCCCGCCGGGAATGATGTGGCACAGGAACAGCGTCGGGAACACGATCCCGTAAGACGCGTAGTAACTGCCGTTATACGCACCGCGCGAAACGAAATTGCCGACTTTGGGGAGGACTTCTTGCACCTTGGCGCTGGCATCGCCGGCACCATCCCGGAGCGCGCCGGCGGCAGTTTGCATCGCGTTCGCAACGGCATCGAACGGGTTGCTTGAAGGAGTCGTAGAAGCCGATTCAGCAGTCATGGCATACTCACTTAAGGAGATCTCGAAAGCCTCGGGCGGATGGCCACTTGGGAATAACCCGGCAGTTTACAGCTTATTTTACTCTAGCTCAGAAGAAGCCATTGTCAACCGGAATTCAAGCTGCGCCCGGCGCCGCGGCCACAGCGGCGACCGGCATCGGTTCGGAAGTTCTGGCCAACCTTCTGGTCTTTGGCAACAGACGCTGTACGTCCTGCCCGGCGGCATGGCATCCGTCGGCGAAGCCACGTCCCACGGCATGATTTCCGGGAATCCAGCCGAACAACGCAATCGTCGGCACCGAAATCAGGAAGGTCGCGCCGAAACTGGTCCAGTACAGGGCCGATGCCACCTGGCCGGCCACCCGCTTCGGCAGGGATCGGGCATAGGCGCGATCGGGTGGAATTCGGGTGTGGTTGTGGTTTGACCGCAGCCAGCGCTCCTGGAACGTGAAGCGGGAAATCTGGACGACCTGCTGCGTCAGTCGCGCCGACTCGGCGGCACCGGCAATCATGCCCAGAATCGGAATGGACGAGAGACCGGTGGACGTCAGGATCTGCTCGGCGATGGCGTCCTGGACCAGTTCTTCGAAGGTTTCCTCGAAGATCATGTCTTCGATCTTGCCGAGAGTCACGATCGCGTGCTGTTTCTCTTCAAGCGTTCCTGCAGAGGCGATCAGCATGATCCCCAGCACGTAATTGCGCTCGTGCGGTTCGGTGGTTCCGAACCCGTAGCAATAGCCGATCGTGTGGACTGCCTGCAGGCAGTACCCCATCACGGCCTTAACGCTGATCAGGGCCCCCAGGGGATTGGTGCCCCCCATCGAAGCCCCCCAGAACATCGCGCGCTTCTCGGCGGCAATGGCGAAATACTCCGCCAGTTGGTCGCAGCGATCGAGCTCGCCGCGCCGCAATTCGCGCAAGTCAACGGCACCGGCCCGCTCCAGAACTTTCTCCTGATGCGCTGAAACCTCTGAGGCGGCGTAGGTGTCCTGGACCGCATCCCTGACGGCGTTTTTCGGAAGCAACTTTTCGGCAAGCCGAACGACTGGCTGCGAGAGCTTTTCGATCGCACGGCCGATATAACTGGGAGGCTCTGCCTTCCAGCCTGCAATTCGATGGACCTGTTCGACTTCATACGCTGTGAGAGGCGGCATCGGCGGCTCGATTGAAGTTGTGGGGGGTGACCCCGGGCGTTTCCGGCGGGAAAAGAGCTTGCCCCGTAGCAGGCCTGCTTGCTTCCGACGACCTCGCGGCAATCTTTCGGGACAAGCTCACGGCGCACGCGGTCAGGCGGTTCAGGCCGGAACGATGATCACGCGCGAATTACGGGCGTCGCGTCGGGAAACCCTGTGCGAGACCGCCAGGAGCGCCAACCCGACAATCAGCGGAACCAGGATCATCGATGAGGCGAGCAGAACCAGCACCACGCCGGCCGACTGACAGACGGCGATGAATCCCCGACGGAACCGAACGCTCAGGCTTCTGAGAAATGATGTCACCGCACACGCTCCTTTTTCTTGAAATTGATCATCGGGGCCGGTCGGGGCCGTAACATTAATGGTGGCGACTGCGACTAGGCGCTGTCAACCTGTTCCGATGGCTCGGACTGGGGAACTGGGAAAATCAACGGTGAACTAGAGGGGCGCTCCCGTCGGCCGGGGGTCACCCTGCGCTCGGCGTTTCGCCGGCCAAAGTTGCTGCATCGGCAACCGTTGCGATCAGTCCGATTGTGGCAACGACGCGCAGCCGCTCGGCGGTGTGCAGTTCGACATCGGTGAATCGTAAATCTCCGAATAGCGCCTTCCCCAGTGGAATCGGCCGATCGTCGAGTTTCCTGACGTGATGCTGTAGAAAGCCGGCGACGATTTGCCCGAAAATGCCGGGTCCGCTTAATTCCAGGCCGGTAAACCGGGCATTCAATTGGTCGTCGATTTCCAGCGATCCGTTGATTTCGAGCGTTGAAGACAAAACTCCCTTACGACCGCTGGCGCGTCCCACAAAACACAAGCGCCGCGGCCCGTTCGACTCCAAAGTCAGCCGTACCGATGTCATGGTCACGTTCTGGCTGCGCAAATTGCGATTGAGCAACTCCAGCACGAGACGATCGAGATCGTCATAGCCGATTTCGACCGTCATCTTCCCGCTTTTCAGGTCGATCGCCAAGGGATGATCGACGCGTTCGGGCGTGTGTGTGAATACGACTTCGGCAGCCGAGAACTCGACGTATAACGGTGCCGACAGCAGACTGATCGGGCTGGCGATGAATCCCAGTTGCCCGATCGAGATCTGCCGATTGATCGGGCCGGGTTCAAGGTGCGGCGTCTCGTGAGCATGTATGCCGGCCAGGTCGGAACCGCTCAGGTCGACTCGCAGGGTCTCCAGCAGGAATCGCTGACCGCGTCGCTCGTCGCCCGGCACGCTGGGGACGGGTCGCGGGGGGGACGAATCCCGATCGTCGGAAGGAGCTGTCATCGAATCTGCAACCGGCCGAATTGGGACGACACCGCGTGGTCGCGTCATTCACTGGACAATAGGCATTGCCGGGCGATCGTGCAATCACCCGGCGGGGCGGCCTGTGCGCACGACTCAAGCTCTCACCGCCGGTCAGGCATTGAACGCCCGTGGACTGCAGTTGCCCCGATCACGCTCAGCAGCGATTCATGTCGCTCGCTGCTTGACAAACCGGCTTGCGCCGGACAGGCTTCACGGCGAGTCGCGACGCCGTCGCGACCGCGAGTTTGGCACGGGCGTTGCAGCTTCGGGCGGATATGACTGAACCCAACGCCGAACCTGGCATGATTGAAGAGCTGCAACGACGCATTGTTTCCAGTCGGCGCATGCAGTTCGATTCCTATCAGACAGAGGCTTTTTACGACGAGATGTTCGACCCGGGCGGCCATCCTCGACCGCGGGCGCGGGCCTTGACCGAGAAGCTGGAAACGCTGTCTGAGGGCGAATTGCAGCGGCGGCAGAAAGCGGCCGATTTGACGCTGCTCAACATGGGGATCACGTTCAGTGTCTACGGCCATGCGGCCGGCACCGAAAAAGTCTGGCCGTTTGATTTGATTCCCAGGATCGTCGATGCCGCGGAATGGCGTTCTATCGAACGGGGACTGACGCAGCGCATCAGGGCGCTGAACCTGTTCATCGACGACATTTACCACGACTCGAAAATTCTGCGCGACGGCGTGGTTCCCGAAGAGTTGATTCGACATGCGCAATGCTTTCTGCCGCCTTGTGCCGGATTGAATCCTCCCGGTGGAGTCTGGTCGCACATCACGGGCACCGATCTGGTCCGCGACGGCGACGGTCAGTTGTATGTTCTGGAAGACAATCTGCGATGTCCTTCGGGGGTGTCGTACGTCCTCGAAAATCGCGAGGTCATGAAGCGGACTTTCCCGCAGGTCTTCGGGGGGCTGAGCATTCTGCCGGTCGAAGATTATCCCGAGCGGTTGTTGGAAACTCTGCAGCACGTGGCCCCACCGACGCGGGGCACGCCGACCGTCGTCGTGCTGACCCCCGGCATTTACAACTCGGCCTATTTCGAGCACTCGTTTCTGGCCCAGCGAATGGGCGTCGAGCTGGTCGAAGGTTCAGACCTCGTCGTACACGACGGCTATGTCTGCATGCGCACGACGCAGGGACTCGAGCGGGTCGATGTCATTTACCGCCGCATCGACGACACATTTCTTGACCCGCAGACATTTCGTCCCGATTCGGCGTTGGGAGTTCCGGGCCTGATGCAGGTGTACCGCGCCGGCCGGGTGGCACTCGCCAATGCTCCGGGGACGGGTGTCGCCGACGATAAGGCGGTTTACGCCTATGTCCCCCAAATCGTGAAGTATTACCTGGGTGAAGAGATTCTGCTCCCGAATGTGCCGACGTTCGTCTGCTGGGATCCCAAACAGGCCAGTCACGTGATTGCCAACATCGACAAACTGGTGGTCAAGCCGACCAACGAATCGGGCGGCTATGGAATTATGATCGGTCCCAAGGCGACTGCCGACGAACGCTCGCAATGTGTCGAAGCCATCAAGGCCAATCCACGAAATTACGTCGCCCAGCCGATGCTGGCCCTGTCGCGCGTCCCGACAATCGTTGACGATCACCTCGAAGGTCGACACGTCGATCTGCGGCCCTACATTCTCTATGGAAAAGAGATTTACGTCCTGCCCGGAGGGTTGACCCGGGTGGCCCTCCGCAAAGGTTCGCTGGTGGTGAATTCGTCGCAAGGCGGCGGCAGTAAAGATACATGGGTACTCGCGGAAACTTGAGGGCCGGCCCGTCGGCATTCCATCCGCAAAGTGTTCGATTCCTGATCAATTCCGTCTCTTTCTCGTGCGGCCCCGATGCTCTCGCGCGTCGCCAATTCGATTTATTGGATGAGCCGCTATCTCGAGCGCGCTGAAAACGTCGCACGATTCATCGACGTGAACCTGAACCTGACGCTCGACCTGGGGGAAGGGATCCGGCAACAGTGGGAACCGCTGGTCTCGATCAGCGGCGATCTCGCGACATTTCACCAGTGGTATCGCGGGGCGACCCGCGAACACGTACTGCGATTTCTGGCATTCGATCTCGAAAACCCGAACTCGATTGCCGCCTGTTTGCGTGCAGCCCGCGAAAACGCGCGGACGATTCGTGAGATCCTGCCGACCGAATTGTGGGAAGAACTCAATAAGATCTACCTGACCGTGCGCGGGACCGATCCCGACGCGGTCGTCGATCAGCCGCACGACTTGCTGATGCGCGTCAAAAACGGCAGCCATCTGATCGTCGGCCTGGCCGAGGCCTCGATGTCTCACGGCGAGGGCTGGCACTTCGCCCAGGTGGGCCGGTTGCTCGAACGGGCCGACAAGACCTCGCGGATTCTCGACGTCAAGTATTTCATTCTGCTGCCCTCGGCGGCCGAGGTCGGCACTCCGATTGATTTGATTCAATGGTCGGCCCTGCTCAAGTCGGCCAGTGCGTTTCAGATGTATCATCGCTCGCGCGGCCGGATCACCCCCGCCCAGATTGCTGATTTTCTGATACTCGATCGCACGTTTCCGAGGTCGATGCACTTCTGCCTGATCAATGCCGAACGTTCGCTCAGTGAAATCACCGGGTCGCCGAAAGGGCAGGGGACAACCCTGGCCGAGCAGCAGCTCAGCCGACTTGGCTCGCAATTCGACTTCACGTATGTTGACGACATTATTGAAGAAGGATTGCACGAGTTCATCGATCGCTTTCAGACGCGGCTCAACCTGGTCGATGACGGGATGTTCGATACGTTTTTCGCCGTCCGCCCGCTGGTCCATGTCGGAGAAGCGACTCAGGAAAGGCCTCAATGACGTTTTGTCTGGCGGTCAAGGTCCAGGAAGGACTGGTCGGGATTGCGGATACGCGAATCACCTCCGGCGCCGAGTGCATTACGGCCCGCAAAGTCTCGGTCCACACCCACGGACAGCATTCGCTGTTTCTGATGACGTCGGGATTGCGCTCCGTCCGCGACAAGGTCGTCACGTATTTCGAAGAGGCGCTTGAATCGAACACCGGCGAATACGACCGGTTGTATAAGGCGGTCAACGCGCTGGCAGCGCAGGTCCGCCGCGCCGCCGCCGAAGATAAAGAGGCGCTGGAAGCCAGCAACTTGAGTTTCAATTTGCACGCCTTGGTCGGCGGGCAAATGGAACACGACCGCGAGCCGCGGTTGTACCTGCTGTATCCTCAGGCAAACTGGGTCGAAATCAGTCCCGGAACGCCGTATTCGATTATCGGTGAAACGGGCTACGGCAAGCCGATTCTCGACCGGACGCTCAAGTTTTCCGACAGCATGCAATTCGCCCTGAAAGTCGGCTGCCTGGCGTTCGATTCGACTCGGATCAGCGCGGCCAACGTCGATTTTCCCATTGACGTCGTGATCTATAAACGCGACTCGTTCGAAATCATCGAGCACCGCTTTGAGAAGAACGATCTGATTGAAATCTCGAACTGGTGGCAGGAACGACTGCGCGAATCGGTGCGACTCTTGCCGTCGAAATGGATCAATTCGCTGTTTCACGAGGCGACTGACGTCGGCATCGGCCAAACCCTGCCCTTGACGTCGACCGGGCCCCCTTGAACCGTATTTGAGTCACTGGCGTTTGGACGGTAGAATTCGAGTGCGGCCGCGAAGCAGGGCTCGGGGGCGGCTTTCGGGGGAAAAGGCGATGCCAGTGCCGGAAGAGGGTTCGACAATCTATGCAGGTCCGGGCGTTCCGCCCGACGGACAGCCCCCGACCGAGCCGGCATCGGATGTTCCGACCGGGTCGGATTTCGACGTGACCGTAGCCCGCCTGCTCGATAGCCTGCGACTTCCCCCGTCGCCGATACCCTCGGCCCTGGGGCGGCTGGCTCACTACGACATCATGAATGTTGTGGGCAGCGGCGCCATGGGGGTCGTTCTCAAAGCGTTCGACAATGAACTTCATCGAACGGTTGCGATCAAGGTGCTTTCGTCGCACTTGATTACCAGCGAAGAGGCACGCCAGCGATTCGTGCGCGAGGCGCGGGCCGCGGCCGCGATCAATCATCCCAACGTCGTCGTCATTCACGCTGTTGCTAACCATGCCGGTGTGCCCTATCTGGTGATGGAGTATGTCGACGGGACTTCGCTGCAACAGCGGATCAATCGCGGCGTTCCGTTGCCGGTACCCGACATTCTGCGGCTGTCAGTGCAAATCGCAAGCGGACTCGCGGCGGCGCATGCGCACGGGGTGATCCACCGCGACATCAAACCGGCCAACATCATGCTCGAAGATGGTGTCGAGCGAGTGAAAATCACCGATTTCGGGCTGGCCAAAGCAGCGCTTGCGAATTCCGACCTGACGTCGTTTGGAAAAATGGTTGGGACGCCGGCGTACATGTCACCCGAGCAGGTCAGCGGCGACCCGCTCGACGGCCGCAGCGATCTGTTCAGCCTCGGCTGCGTGATGTACGCGATGGTGGCCGGCTCTCCGCCATTCCGCGGGGGAAACTGCCTCGCGGTTGCGCACAACATTTCCTCGAGCCCCGCCAAGCCGCTGCGCGAGATTGAGGCGACATCCCCCCAGTTTTTGGAAGAGATTGTTGCCCGGCTGCTGGCAAAAGACCCGCAACTGCGGTTTCAATCGGCGAGGGAACTGGCCGACGACCTGACGCGGCGGCTGGTGCGCGTCAACCAGTTCGACAGCAACTACGTGATCTCGGATCCTGGAACGACACAGATTCGCACTTTGCCGCGTCCCGTTTCACGGTTCCGCGGCTGGCTGGTCGGACTTGCTGCGGTCCTGTCACTGGTGGGCGCAACGGTGGCGATCTGGGTCAGTCGTCCAGATTCGAACAAGGCACCCCTCGCGCTCGTCGAGGGCGGCCTTGCATCGCGTGCCGACGAGACTGCAAACGAAACGGACGCTGCCTCTGACGCGATCGACGACTTCCCGGCCGAATTGCCGCATGCCGTGCGCACGGTCGGAGCGCAGCCGACCGCCGAATTTCGCACAATCGGCGAGGCGCTCGATCGGGCCGATCCGGGGGATGTCATCCGCGTGCTGGACGACGGGATCTACACGGAGCCGCTGCGGATCGAGTCGCCCAGGCATCGCGGTCTGACCCTCGAAGCGATTGCCGGCGCCCAGCTCGCAAGCCCCGAAACTCAAACGCTTTTAGTCGTCGAAGCGACCCCCGGCGTGCTGATCCGAGGGTTTCGCATGCGACTGAAAGCCCATCAGCATGGCATAGAGGTCCGCGGCCGCTGCTCTGGTCTGGTGATCGACGGCCTTCAATCGGAACAGCCCGTCGATTCGGATCGCGCATTTCTGCACATGCATTCGGGGGCTTGCGGAACCCGCGAGCATCCGATCGTGATTCACAATTTGACTGTACGGTGCGGGGGGGTCGGTCTGGTGTTCACGGGAAACCGAGGGCAGCCATTGCAGTGGATTCGCCTCGAATACAACCGGGTTGCCGGCACCGGGACCGACTGGGGGGTTCCATTGGTCCTCGAAGGGCCGCAGCAAGACGTCATTATTACCCGCAACCTCGTTACAAACGCTCGAACGGGGATTAGTTTCGCATTCC
>SIAF01000013.1 GCA_009691905.1 Planctomycetaceae bacterium
TCGCGGTCTTGAGCCGCACATGGACCGCAGTTCGGGATGCAATGTTCGCCTCTCAGATTCCAACGCTACCCCGAACTCACGGGCCGATTCGTAGTCGTCCAATTGCAAATGCCGCATAAAAATGTGGGATTGAATGGATCGCACCCGTTTAATGCGGCAGTTCGACGAGAAGTATGGCACGATGATTCGTCTGCGGTGGGGAGACATCGGGAAGACGCCGGGACGCGGAAACCGATCTGCCCATAATACCCAGAACCACGGTGAGTTTTCACGATCAAAATGGAGCGATTCAGACTTTTTGTCTTAAAAAGTTTCCGAGCGTCGTGCGCAGGCGATCTATCGAGTGATCCGATATTTCTGCTGCCACGCTCGCCGGCTGCAACCGGCTGGCTTCAAGTCTCAGCCCGGTTTAGACTTCGGTGACGATATCGGCGGTCAATGCACGGCGAAAGTTTTGCACGGCCTGGATATCGATCTCGGCGTCGCGGCGACCGTTGCGGCAGGCAGCCGACCGAATGCCGACGATGTCGGGGGCGACCGACCGCACGTCGCCCAGATCGGACCGCGTCAGGCGACCGGCGAGCGCAAACCACAACCCGCAGTGCCGCGCGTATTCGGCAAGATCGCGTATCGCAACGACGCTGAGCCAATCGAAGACACCCTGCCCCCCCTTGGTGCAAGTGTCGATCAACACGCCACGACAGTTCAGTTCGACGGCCGCACTCACGACTTCCTGCGGATCCACAGCCTTGGCGTCTCGCCAGTCGGCATACGCGACTGCCACCCAAGCCGGCGGCGTCGTGAGATTTCCCTCGAAGCTGCCGAAGTTCCAGAAATCCTGCACCATACGAAACCGGTCGCGCCAGCCAGGGTCGACACTCAATTGTGCCGTGCCCAGCTTGCAGAAGTCGATTCCTCCGGGCAATCGCACCGGTTGCAACAACGGGTAGTCGACCACCTCTCCCAATGCGACGCTGACCGGCAGCGAGGGGGCCAACTCGTCGCGGACGGCGATTACCGCCGAGATCTGGGGGATTTGGGCCATTCCCAGGGAGCCACGGGAGGGCTCTTTGATATCGAGAATATCGCAGCCACCGGCAATTGCCGAGACCGCCTCGTCACGGTTTCGGACACTGACCAACAGTGCCGGCGACCGACTCTCGGGGCACTCGTTGCTCGAATCAAACGGCCGAAACTGCCTCACAAGTCGTAACCTCTTGCTTCATTTTCGTTTGGAGCCTATAATGCCGACGCGCCTGCATCGTAGAGAGTCGACACATGATTCGCTACGGTTCCCAGGCACACGAGCCACACCAACATGGCAGGCTCGAGATTGACCAGGCGAGTGAAGTTTCCATGAATTCTCGACCTTATTACCGTCCTCCGAGCAGGCTCGGCTAACGAGAATTCAGCGCTCTCGGTAAACTTCCGCGTTCTTTTCCGCCGCTCTCGGCTCAGCGGTGTCCAGTCCCTCCCGGAGGCAATTGTCTTCCGGACCCCAATGTCCCCGTTCCCGCCCCTGCTTTTCCTTCGCGAGAGATCATGCGCCGTCAAGACATTCGGAACATCGCCATTATTGCCCACGTCGACCACGGCAAGACCACGCTGGTCGACAGTATTCTCAAGCAGAGCGGGCAGTTTCGCGAATCGCAGCTCCAGCAGGAGTGCATTCTCGACTCGAACGATCTCGAGCGCGAGCGGGGCATCACGATTCTCGCCAAGAACATCGCGCTGGTTTACAAAGGGGTGAAAATCAACCTGATCGACACGCCGGGGCACGCCGATTTCGGGGGCGAAGTCGAGCGCGTGCTGAAAATGGCCGACGGCGTCTTGATGCTGGTCGATGCGGCCGAGGGCACCAAGCCGCAGACGCGGTTCGTGCTTCGCAAGGCGCTCGAGTGCAAGCTCAAGCCGCTGGTGGTGATCAACAAGATCGATCGCCACGACGCGCGGCCTCAAGAGGCCCTGTCAGAAACGTTCGACCTGTTCGTCGAACTGGGCGCCGACGACGAAACGCTCGATTTTCCCTACATCTTCGCCAGCGGCCGCGCGGGTTATGCGACCCACGACCCGGCGGTCAAAACAGAGAACATCTGTCCGCTGCTCGACATGGTGCTTGAGCATGTCCCCGGTCCCGAGGTCAACCTTGATGCGCCGTTGCAAATGATGGTCACGACCCTCGCCTGGTCGGATTACGTCGGCCGTATCGCCACCGGCCGCATCACCAGCGGCAAGATTCGGCAAGGGCAAAAGATCGTCATGCTCAAGGCCGACGGCACACAAGTCAACGGGACCCCGGTCGTCGTCGAAGTCTTCGACAAGCTCGGTCGCATCGCAGTCGAAGAGGCAACAGCCGGCGATATCGTGGCGCTGACCGGGCTGCCTGATCCCGAGATCGGCGACACGGTCGCCTGCCCCGAGAACCCGGTGGCCCTCGAACGCATCAGCGTCGACGAACCGACGCTGACGATGTTGTTTACGATCAATTCGTCACCGCTGGCGGGCCGCGACGGCAAGTTCGTCACCAGCCGCCATCTGCGGGCGCGGCTGTACCACGAGCTCGAATCGAACGTCGCGCTGCGGGTCGAGTCGTCTCCCAACAGCGATCATTTCCAGGTCTCGGGGCGCGGCCTCTTGCACCTGGGGATTTTGATCGAAACCATGCGCCGCGAGGGGTACGAACTCTCGATCGGCAAACCCGAGGTCATCCGCAAGCTGATCGACGGCGTCCTGCACGAGCCGTTCGAATTGCTCACGGTCGATGTCCCCAATGCCGACGTGGGGCCGGTTATGGAACTGGCCGGCATGCGCCGCGGCCAGATCATCGAAATGAAGTCGGGAGACACCGGCATGAGCCACCTGCAATTCTCGATTCCCGCCCGCGGACTGATCGGGATGCGAACGCGCGTGCTCAACGCCACCCGCGGCGAAGCGATCATGCATCACCGCTTCGAGGCCTATCGCCCCTGTGAGGGAGCGATCCCGCATCGCGCCAACGGCGTCCTCGTCTCGCAGGATAACGGCAAGACGGTCAACTTCGCCCTGTGGAAACTGCAGGAACGAGCCGCCTTGTTCGTGAATGCGGGTGACGACGTCTACGAAGGGATGATCGTCGGCGAAAACGCGCGCGACAACGACATGGTGGTCAACCCGATCCGCGAAAAGAAGCTGACCAACATTCGAACGACTTCGGCCGACGAGCACGTCGTTCTGCAACCCCCCCGGCAGATGAGCCTCGAGCAGGCGCTGGAGTACATCGAAAACGACGAATACGTCGAAGTCACCCCCAAAGTCATTCGCATGCGGAAAATTCTGCTGACCGAGAACGCCCGCAAGCGAGAGAATCGCTCGAGCAAACTGGCCACGGGGTGAAATCGCTTCCGAGAATTGGAGTAACCCGCTGGTGATGCTAACCTAGCCGACTTGAACCGGGCAGGCGCGATTCCCGCAGGGGGATCGGTTTGGCAGGGCCTGCCTGTTACCGCTCGGCGAGGATCGACCCGGACATGCGTCAATTTCGGAAGCTGCTCGTCGCCAATCGCGGCGAGATTGCCATTCGCGTGCTGCGCACGGCCCATGAACTGGGCATTCGCACCGTCGCCATTTATTCGCACGAAGATCGTTACGCTCTGCATCGCTTCAAGGCCGATGAGGCGTATCTCGTGGGCAAGGCGGGCGAGCCGTTGCGGGCGTATCTCGACATCGACGGGATGATCGCCGTCGCCAAACGCTACGAGATCGATGCCATTCATCCGGGGTACGGGTTCCTGTCTGAGAACCCCGACTTCGCCCAGGCCTGCCTCGATGCGGGCATCACGTTTGTCGGCCCCAGCGGGAAGATCCTCGAACAACTGGGCGACAAAACCGCCGCACGCGAAATCGCCAGGATCGCCAACGTCGCAATTTTGGCCGGAACCGCCAAGTCGGTGCGGCATCTCGACGACGCCCGCCGCGCAATCGAGAGGCTGGGCTACCCCGTCATTCTCAAGGCGGCGAAAGGGGGAGGCGGGCGAGGGATGCGGGTCGTGCTCGCCGCCAAAGACCTGGCCGGCGCACTCGAACAGGCCCAACGCGAGTCGCAAACCGCGTTTGGCAGCAACGAGGTGTTCGTCGAGAAGTACATCTCCCGCGCGCGGCATATCGAAGTCCAGCTTCTGGGGGACGCGCACGGCCATCTCGTGCATCTGTTCGAGCGGGATTGTTCGCTCCAAAGGCGGCACCAGAAAGTTGTCGAAATCGCGCCGTCGCCCAACCTCGATCCCGCGCTGCGCGACCGCATCTGTGCCGCGGCGCTCGCGGTGGGTCGCGCCGTCAATTACCAGAACGCGGGGACGGTCGAGTTTCTGGTCGATGCCGAATCGAGCGAGTTCTATTTCATCGAGGTCAACCCCCGCATTCAGGTCGAACACACGGTCACCGAAGAAGTCACCGGATTGGACCTGATCAAATGCCAGATTCTCGTGGCGCAGGGAGTGCCGCTGAGCGACCCGGAAATCGGTCTGGGCGCTCAATCGGCCGTCCAGACGCGAGGCTACGCAATCCAGTGCCGCGTCACGACTGAAGACCCGTCGAACAATTTCATGCCCGATTACGGGCGGATCACGCACTACCGTTCGGCCAGCGGGATGGGAATTCGGCTGGATGCCGGCACGGCGTTCTCCGGGGCGGTGGTCACGCCGTTTTATGATTCGCTGCTGGTCAAGGTCATCGCCAAGGGGCTGCGGTTTGTCGATGCGGCCAAACGGATGGAGCGCTGCCTGCAGGAGTTTCGCGTCCGCGGGGTTAAAACGAACATCCCCTTTCTGCTCAATCTCATCACGCACCCCACGTTTCTCGACGGAAGCTGCACGACGAAGTTCCTCGACGAAACGCCGTCCCTGTTCCAGTTCATCCAGCGAAAAGACCGAGCGACGAAGCTGCTCAAGTTTCTGGGAGACGTGATCGTCAACGGCAACGCACTGGTCAGTTCGAAGCCGGCCAAAATCCCCCACACCCCGGCGCCTGTTCCCGCGGTCGATGCGACGCAGCCGATCCCGCCCGGCATGCGGCAGAAGCTCAAAGAGCTGGGGGCCGAGAAATTCAGCCGCTGGATTCGCGACCACAAACCGCTGCTGGTCACCGACACCACCTTTCGCGACGCGCACCAGTCGCTGCTGGCGACGCGGATGCGAACATACGACATGCTGCGCGTCGCCGACGCCTACGCGCGGCACTGCCCGCAACTGTTTTCGCTGGAAATGTGGGGGGGAGCGACATTCGACACGTCGATGCGGTTTTTGAAAGAGTGCCCCTGGCAGCGGCTCACGCAAATGCGCGAGCGGGTGCCCAACATCCTTTTTCAAATGCTGCTGCGGGCGTCGAACGCGGTCGGGTATACGAACTACCCCGACAACGTCGTCGAGGCGTTCGTCAAAGAGGCGGCCGGCGCGGGGATCGACGTCTTCCGTATTTTCGACGCGCTCAACTGGGTTCCCAACATGCGGGTGGCAATCGACGCCGTGCTCGAAAGCGGTGCGATCTGCGAAGCCGCGATCTGCTACACGGGCGACATCCTCAATCCTCAGCGGCCCAAATATAACCTGGACTATTACGTCGATCTGGCAAAAGAGCTGGAGAAAATGGGAGCCCACATCCTGGCCATCAAGGACATGGCCGGCCTGTGCAAGCCGTACGCCGCCGAGTTGCTTGTCAAGACGCTCAAGCAGGAAATCGGCATTCCGATTCACTTTCACTCGCACGACATGAGCGGCGTGCAGGGGGCCTCGATTCTCAAGGCGGCCGAGGTCGGGCTCGACATCGCCGACGGGGCGCTGGCTCCCCTGTCGGGGCTGACGTCGCAGCCGAACTTGAATTCGCTGGTCGAAGCCCTGCGGCACCGGCCGCGCGAAACGGGCGTCGATCCCGAGAAACTCAAGTCGCTGGCCTACTACTGGGAGGCGGTGCGAAAGTTTTACGCTCCTTTCGAGACCGGCATGGTGGCCGGCGACGTCGATATTTACCTGCACGAAATGCCCGGCGGGCAGGCAACCAACCTGTACCAGCAGGCCGCGTCATTGGGCCTCGCCAATCGCTGGGCCGATCTTTGCCGAACGTATGCCGACGTCAACTTGTTGTTCGGCGACATCGTCAAAGTCACTCCGACCTCGAAATCGGTGGGAGACATGGCATTGTTTCTGCTGGCCAACAATCTCAAAGCCGAAGACGTGCTCGACCCGAGCCGCGACTTTGCCTTTCCCGAATCGGTGGTCGACCTGATTGCCGGACGGATGGGGCAGCCGCCGGGGGGCTTTCCGTCGCAGGTCAAAAAACGCATCCTGCGCGACGTGAAACCGGTGAAAGGCCGCCCCGGCGCCAGCCTGCCCCCCGCCGATTTCGCCGCGACCGAGAAATTGCTCAAGCGGAAGCTGCACCGCCCCCCGACATCGAAAGAAGTCGTCTCGCACCTCTTGTATCCGCGGGTCTTCGAAGAGTTTGCCGCGCATCAGGAGGCCTACTCGGATGTGAGCGTGCTGCCCACGTCGACGTTTCTCTACGGTCACGAGCCGGGCGACGAAGTCGCGATCGACATCGAAGAGGGCAAGACGCTGATCCTCAAGTTCCTGACGGTCGGCGACCCGCATCCTGACGGACATCGCACCGTGTTCTATGAACTCAACGGCCAGCCCCGCGAGGTTAACGTCATCGACCGATCGCTCGAGCCGCAAGAGGTGGCCCGCCCCAAGGCCGACCCGGCCGACCCTCAACAGGTGGCGGCACCGATGCCGGGCCTGGTGGTGACGGTCGGCGTGCTCGTCGGCGACAAGGTCACGGAAGGCCAGAAGCTGGTCACGATGGAAGCGATGAAAATGGAAACGACGCTGTACGCCGAAACCGAAGGCCGCGTCGCCGAGCTGTTCATCAAGCCCGGCACGCAGGTCGAGACCGGCGAACTGCTGCTCAAGCTCGAACGACCGTGAGTCAACCTCAATGGCCCTTGATCTCGATCGCCTGCAAAACGAATCGTTTGTCGCCGGCGTCGAATGGCATAAGACTCTGGAATCGACCAACGACCTGGCGATGCAGCGGGCTGCACAGGAATCGCTCGAAACCCCGTTTCTGATTCTGGCTGACGAGCAGACGACCGGTCGCGGGCGCGGGAACAACCGCTGGTGGTCAGGGACCGGAGCGCTGACGTTTTCGCTGGTCATCGACCCGCAAACCCCCGCCGGCAACGGCAACTCGCCCCAGCGAGCCGGTGGGTTCATCCCACCGGTTTACTGGCCCCGCGTCGCGCTAGTCGCCGGCGTCTCACTGTGCGAAGCTCTCGAGATCCTGGCGCCACAGTTGGATTACGGCCTCAAGTGGCCCAACGACGTGCTGATTGCGGGGAAGAAAGTGGCCGGCATTCTCGTCGAGATCCCGCCGGCTCGGCCGCCGATCCCACGCCGGCTCGTCCTGGGGATGGGGGTCAACGTCAACAACTCGCTCGCCGAGTCGCCGCCGGAGATTCAATCTGTCGGCACCGCCCTGTGCGATGCGACCGGTCTCGAATTTGATCGGACGCAGGTTCTGTTGGCGTGGCTGGACCGATTTTCGGCCAATCTGTCGGCACTGGCTGCCGACAGCCCCGCGTTGCCGGCCGGCTGGCAATCGCGGTGCGTGCTCACGGGCCAGACGATCGAGCTGCAAGCCGGCGACCGCGCGGTGCGCGGCGTTTGTCGCGGAATCGACGTCGACGGGGCCTTGCTGGTTGACACGCCGACAGGGCCGGAGAGACTGTATGGAGGGGTGCTCGTGCGGGTGTTGGCTTGAGGGACCGCGCGGCCGGTGGTCTGAGGAAACGTATGCAGGCATTAAAACCAATCGTTCGACCGGTCGCGCTGCTGATGCTGGGCGTTGTCGCATCGGTTCTCGCCGCCGATAGTCTCCCCGCGCTCAAATCGGGCCTGCAAGTCGGCGAGAAAGTCCCCACATTCTACGTGCGGGCCATCACCGGGCCGCTCAAGAACAAATCGGTCTGCTACGTCTGCCGCAACGGCGATCGGCCGGTCGCGATGGTGCTCGTGCGGGAGGTGACTCCCGAGCTCAAATCGCTGCTGAAAGGGATCGACGAACTGATCGACGGCCATCGGGCCGAAGGGCTGCGCGGGTTCGGCGTCTTTCTTTCGGGCGAAGGCAAAGAGTTGCTGCCCGTTGTCCAGACGCTGGGGTTTGACGAAAAACTGAATCTGCCGCTGACGATTTCCGCCGCGCCCGCCGACGGCCCGGCAGGCCAGAACGTCCACCCCGACGCGGCGGTCACCGTCATTCTTTATCGCGATCTGAAAGTCACGGCGAACTTCGCCTACCGCGCCGGCGAGTTGACTGCCGAAGAAATCAAGCGCGTGCTGGCGGCGGTGCAGACGCTGGCCGAGAAGGGTTAGCCCGCCGGCTGCCCTCCCTCGTCGGCCGGCCCGCGCAGGCCGAGTGTCAGCAAAATGCCGAACGCCATGATCCCTGCGGCAGCCCAGTAGGGCCAGGCGATGTCGATTTCATTGAGCTTCAGCCCGCTTACGGGGCCGAGAATCCGCGCGAGGGCCGACATGCTTTGCCCCAGGCCCAGCACCCCCCCTTGCTGAGTCGCCGCCGTGTGCCGCGACAACAACGATTGCAGCGAAGGGTTGAGCGACGAGAAGCCGATGACGCACAGCGGCAGGACGGCATACAGCATGACCGTTGAGTCGGCGCCGGCCGTGACGCCGATCAACGCCAGTCCCGCCGTCATGAGCAGCGTCCCGGCGATGCTCATGAAGCGTTCGCCCAGTTTGGGAACCAGACGGCGCACGAGCAGTCCCTGGATGAGCGAGAGGATAAAACCGATGTACGCGAACACGAGGTAATTGTCGCGGTCGGCCAGCCCCAGAAATTCGGTCAATAGCGAGAGCGTGCTTTCGAACTGGGCGAAGGCAAACGTCGTGAGAAACATTGTCAGCAAAATCAGCCCGACCGCCGGCGTCGAAATCGCCGCCCGCAGGCTGGTGATATCGAGCCAGTGCCGCGCTTCGGCACGCGACCCGGGCTGCAGCGATTCGGGCAGCAGAAAAATCGCCGACAGCAAGGCGAGGGCCGAGAGCACTCCGGCCACGTACCCCGGAGCCGCACTGGGGGCCTCCAGCCGGTGCAGCGTGACTCGCTGCTCGCTCGAAAGTAATTCGGCAATCTGCGAGTCTCGCGAATGTTCGAGCTCGTCCCGTTGCGCGCGGGTGGTGCTGCGGCCCAGCGCTTTCCGCTCGAGGGAATACGCGTCAACGACTTTGGCGATCTGGGTCGACTGCCCGGGAGTGACCTGCAGGGCCTGGGCGACCGCGCTACCGGATTTCGAGCCGAAGTCACTGAGATCGCCCGGCACGAACGCCGCCCCCAGCAGCGGCCCGAACGTGAACCCGATGCCGAACGCCGCGCCGATCAGGGCCATCCCCCTGGCACGCTCTTTCGGACCGGTCACGTCAGCGATGTACGCCTGGGCGGTGGGAATCGTCGCGCCGGCGATTCCGGCGCCGATGCGATTGATAAACAGCCACGGCAGCACCCCCAGGCCCAGGAGGCTGCCCGTGCTGCCCACCGAGGTGCAGTAGCCGAACAGTGTGTAGAAGAACGCCGAACCGGCCAGCCCCAGTATTAGAATCGGTCGCCGCCCGACCCGGTCGGAAACCCGCCCCCACAGCGGAGCGAACAGAAACTGCATCGCCGAAAATGACGCCATCAACGCGCCCAGCGTCCAGCCATCGGCATCGAAGTGCTTCGCATACCGGGGCAGCAGCGGCAGCACGATCCCGAAGCCCAGCAGATCGATGAAGACCGTCAGAAAAATGATGAGCAGCGGCGTACGTCGCGAAGCAGGCAAGTGTGAACCTCAGGGGGAGACGGTGAACGGCGGCGGTGGATCGTGGATAGAAGATAGAAGATAGAGGATCGTCGATCGAAGTTCGAGGATCGCTGCGTCGTCCCGGTGGCGCCGTGATGCGCAGCTCAGTCGCGCACGACAGACAGGCCCAGCAACGACAACAGTCCGCAGTCATATTGCGGACCAAACTCGAACGAGCGTTTGATTCTGAGGTCGAGATCGAGAGGATTATGGCGTTCTGGCGGAAAGGCGCCGATGCGCGCCAGATAGGGCAGTCGCGCCGGCGGGAAAGGGTAATCGCTGCCGTGGAGAATGCGGCTGCGCAAGGCAGGGGTCTCGCCGCTTAAGCGCCTGAGCGAATGCCAGCGAATCAGGCTGGCCATGACCGATGTATCGCCGTAGAGATTGTCATAGCGGTGCATCATCTCGACGAAGTGCGGATAATAGTTGTCGGGGTCCCAGAAGGCACAGGTTCCGCAATGCGCGGCGATCACCGGCACTCCCTGGTCGAGCGGACGCGCCAGGCGGCGCGGGTCGGTGAACTGCTGGGACACGACAGTGCATGAATGTTCGTAGCCTGTATGAAACATCAGCACGACGCCGAGCTCGCGGGCCCGGCGATAAAACGGCTCGAACGCCGGTAAGGCCGGGTCGACCCCTTGAATGGCGGTGTGGATCTTGACGAGCCGCGCACCAGCCGACCGGCAACGCTCGAGTTCGGCAATCGCGTCGCGCCGCCATGGATTGATCGAGCAACCGGGAAGGATTCGAGGACAATCGCGCGCCAACTGCAACACATAGTCGTTGGAGACATAAAAGTGCGTGCCGCCATCGTCGCGGGAACCATCGGAGCGATAGACGGCGTCCTGTGCGAGTACGACGGCATAATCCAATTGTGAAGACACGACATGCCGCAGCAGCCGATTTCGCATTTTTTCGCTGATCGTCTCGCCACGCTCGTGCGGCAGGCGGGTCAGCCACATGACCAGCCGTGTGAGCCAGGCGCGGCGGGTTTTGTGCGAGAGGTAACCTTCGGCGGGATTTTCGCCCCAGCAGAAGATGTGCGTATGGACGTCGGCGACCGGTGGGCGGTTCGCCGGAACCCAGGGCGAGAGTTCGGATTCGGATGCTGGTGAAATCGCAAAGGTCGGTAAGGCAGCCGGCATTCAATTCAGGGCGATAACCGTCGGAAAAACTAACGCCGCGGTTGCTGAACGCCGGTGCCGCCTCCGTTGGGATTTCCCGAATTGATGAAGCTGAAGGTGAACACGTCGGTAATCGCCGAGAACGTCGGCACCATCGACAATCGAACGTAGCGGCGATCTCCCGAGACGACGGCCATCGCGCTCAGCGCCACTCCTTCCGAAAGAATTGAAATCACAGGCTGATAGCCGACTCCGCCCGCGGCGCCCCCTGCGACGGCCCCGTCACTTCGTCCCGGGCCGTACGAGCGCCGCCCGACCATCCCGCCGCGATTGGAGCGAGCGCTTGAGGGCGCTTTGCGATCGACATCGAGCAGCGCCACCGCGGCCGGTTCGATGAGCCGCCCTTGTTGCAGCGTCACCCGCACGACTTTATCGTGCTCGGCCAGTTGCACGACGAATCGCTCTTCCAGTTCGTAGGGCGTCCCCTGGTAGCGCACGATGCGCACGACGGCTCGTTTACTGACGACCTCCCCCTGAATGTACCGGACGGTGACACGATATTCGCCGGGCATGCCGCGCGGGCAAACGTATTTGTCAAAGGCGTCGCGCGAGTCGGCCCCCATCCCGTCGTGGACGAACACGCCTCCGCCGGAGGTCGTCGGATTATCGCTCGAACACGTCGTTCCCGAAGGCTCTTCAACCAGCAGATCGAGATCGGCTTTCCCGCTCCACGACAATTCGATCAGCAGGTCGCGTTCGAGGGCCTCGGCAAGAGCGCGGGCCAGTCGATCGGCCTCGGCGGCGCGCCCCTCGCGACGAAGTTGGCCTTCGAGCGCGCGGACGGTTTCCTCGGCCTCGCGGTGCAGGGCCGGGTGGTTCTTGTTCCAGGCGCGCGTCAGAATTCCAGAGGCCGCCCAGGCGACGGCAACCGGATCGTGGCGATCGCGCGCTAACTTGAGCGCCAGCACGTACGGCTCAAGCCGGGTGGGGTCGACCGTTGACGCCTGCCGGTACAAATCGAGAGCCCGATCGTTGGCGCCATATCGCGTCAGAAACGCCGCTGAGTACAGAAGGTTGCCGACATTGACCGCGCTGAAATCGACGCCCGAAAGCAGCACACGCTCGATTTCGTTTTGCGGTCGGCCGGCCTGCTTCATCGCCAGGGCCAGAACGGTGTACATCCACGGTTGCGAATGTCCGTGAATCAGTGCCGCTTCAATGCATGCGATGAGATGCTCGGGCTTTCCCGCCTTGTGCAGCCGCATGACGACATCGCCGATGGCGGCCGGATCGGGGTGGTGCGTTTTGAAGTATTGATCCCAAACCTCGGCGGGGGGGCCTTCGCCGGGAATCGTCGGGATGACCTCCTTTTTCTGCTTTTGACCATCGATCCAGTCCCTCAGCCGATTACGTTTGGCGGCTTTGGGGTCGACCGGGGGCTCAACGAAAGCAGCGGAACCAGCCTTTTCAGGCTGATTCCGCTGCACTTTGGGAGACTTGGGAGAAGACGGCGACTTGGGTTTTACGGGATCAGGTGTTACTGAAGCGTCGCTCGTTTTTTTTTCCGCTCGCGCACGCTTTTGTTGTTGAATTGGCCCTTGCTGATTGGGGCCGGAGCTTTGGCATCGGATTGGGTCTCGTCGGCGACGTTGAACATACCGCCCCCGCCCATGCCACCACCACCCTGACCACCGCCGCCGCCACCGAACTGACCGCCGCCTTGACCGCCGCCGATTCCCCCGGCGCCACCCCCGCCCTGGCCGAGTCCGCCGGCCTGGCCGGACGTGATGGGAATCACCAGGTCAGCCACAGGATAGACGCGGGTCGAAGTCCGATCGCTGGCATAAGCGGCGGTGACGATTTTCATAACCTCGTCTTCAATGACGTATGTCAATGAGAACGGTTCCAGCAGCAGTTTCAAGGCACTGCGGAACGAGATGCCGGCCAGCTTAAGGGTGACGGGCGCGTCGATCAGGGTGCCGGCATCCAGCAGACCGGGACGGTCGATAATGATGTTGATGTTGTGATAATCCTTGAGATACTTGATGACCTCTTCCAGCGGCGTCTCGTCGAAGTCGAATTCGGTCGTCTTGTCGAGCGTGCGGCGAATTTTTTCTTCGGCGGCATTGTACTTCTTCAGGTCGACAGCCGACCACTTCTTGCGACGTTCGGTCAAGGCCCGCCAGGTTTCAGGCGCCGGCCAGAGAATTGGGGGTTCATCGGGAAATGGCACATGCGATCTTTCGACCTGATACAAAGTCTCCAGGAACTTGTCCGACCGCAGGTAGCGCATCCGCTGAATTTTGTCGAGCTGGCCGGCCGCCTCGGTGTCGAAAATCGCAGCCGCCGTCACACCAAGGTACGGAGCGGTTTCCCACGCGGCGCGGGCCACCGCCTCGGAACGTTCGAATGCGGCTTCGTTGCCGGTGAAGCCCTCATCCAGCAGCGACCGCACTTTGTCGATCAACTGTTCGAGTTCTTCCTCTTTTTGAACCAGTTCGTCGACGGCCAGGATTCGCGCCTGCATGGCCGAGAACCGCACCTGCTGCTGTACCTCTTCGATGTCGCGGCGCTGTTTCTGGGTTGTCATCGCGTCGAGCGCGGCTTGCAGGCGCCGCCGTAGCGACTCGCGGCTGACCGGGTCGATATTGATCGACGAATTGACGGTGTTCAGAGTCCGCTTGAGATTGGCCAGGGCGCTGTCGGGATCCTGGGTCGCCAGTTTGCGTGTCGCCTCGATGTCCTGTTTGACCTGCTGCGTCAGCCTCTCTGTTGCAACGACCTTATCTGCCTCGTACGCTTCGAGCAGGTCGTCGTCTTTGACGGTCCCGCTGTCCTGCGCGGGAGCGGGCGGCGCGAACTGGACCGTTTGGGCCTTCACCTTATGAGAAGCCGTGAGAATCGCCTCGGCCTCAACGTTGGCCGGGTCGATCTCGCGAACCGCCCAGGCGATTTGTTCGGCTTGCTTCAAATCGCGGGCGGCAACAGCCAGTTGCCCGCGACCGACGAGTTGCTGGACGTAGTCTTCATATTCCTGACGGGCGATGTTCAGCATGTCGCGCCCGGCCACCGAGACGCACAAACCCTGGCTGCGGTCAGCAACGCTCCACAGACCTGCCAGAAAAGTATTTCCCGCCTGCGGTGGGGACGGTATGACCGTCCACGTCAAGGTTCGATTCGAGTCGGTCGAAACCGCTTTCACATCGACCGTCTCGCCGATGCTGCCAAGCCCCAGTACGACCGAATCGCGATCGGCGCGCAACGGGGGAACGGCACCGGGCAGAATTCGTGTGACCTCGGGCGTAATCTCAAGTGAGTCGGCATAAAACACCGGAGCGTCAGCGGCCTGAGCCAGTTCGCGACCCAGAGACGCGGCTGAGGTCTTCCGGTCGTCGATGACTTCGTCGACGAGAATGTAGCCGCCGGTGTGCGTTGCCAGCAGACCCAGCAGTTGCAAATCTGTCCGTGGGCCGACGGCATAGCTGTGCACCGCCACATGCCGCTCGCGCAGTTTGTCGACCAGTTGCTGAAGGGCGGCCACATCAATCAGCTTACCAGTGCTCATTCCGTCGCCGATGTAGATGATCGATCGCGCGCGGTCTCCTGAAAACATCGACAGCGAGTCGTTGAGCGCTGCTTCGAGACCGGTCGCCCCCAACGGGACGCGGCGTTTCAATTGCGCGAGAGCCGCCTGAGTTTGCGTCGCTGCCGGGGCATGAAAATCGTCAGAGAGAGATTTGACCTCAACGTCGACCGCGACCAGCTTCACGCGATCGCCGGCCGGCAGGGCCGCCAGGCAGGCTTCGAGAACTTCCAGCGCCTGTTCGCGATGGGCACCCGTCTGGCTCGCGGACGTATCCACCAGCAGCACGTGATCGTGCGCCGCCGGTGTCCCCAGAGCCGGGGCACGCAGGGACAGCGCGAAATAACCGTCGCCACCCGCAACGTCATACCGAATCAAACTGCCCGTCGGTCCCGCGACCGGCCGGCCTTCGTCGGCGACGCTCCCTAAGGCCAGAGCACCTAAACCGAAAACCAATCCGGTGCGAACCGCTAACCTGACGCGCGGATGCATAACGCGACTCCATCGAACTCGTGGATATCTGAGAACCGCAGTGAATTGATCGGACGACTGAGGCATTGGCATTGGCGCGCAACGCCGCAGACATACCTGCATTGTACAATGAGTCTCGACCCGTGATGAAGCAAAATCTTCCAATTTTTCCCAATTTCACAGTTCGCGAGGAAACCGCCGTTGCACCTGCCGATCGTCAGTTTCGTAACGCGACGCCGATGACGATCGTGCCTGATGCACCGGCCGGCCGCGAACCACACGCAATCCGCCCGGCGAGGGCCGGTTATGATGGTCGAGTCGGTCGGACGGGTGATCCGGTGTTCACTCGCGCGATAAAAGTCCGGTACGATGGACCCCCGATTGCTGGGCTTGGACGTACTCGTTCGTTTCTACATCCAGGCCGGTCAGCCAACCGGTGCCGCAGGCAAACGTGTCGATACAGACCCAACCGGGCAGCACCAGCGGGATGCCCAAAGTCTGCGGCGTATGGCCGCAGAAAATGCGCCGACCTGGCAGCAGCGGGGCCTCGATCCCGGTCAGATGCGTCCAGCGCAGCCAGTCGGGAACCTGTTTTTCGAGCGGCACTCCCGGTTCGAGATTGGCGTGAACGAACAGGTTGCGTTCTGTGAGCCAGTAATCGCGCCCGGACTTCAAGAACTCCCAATGCTCGACAGGAACATTTGCCAGCTCGCCGCCATACGAGTCGAGCGTCGCCTGACCGCCGTAACGCAACCAGCCACGGGTCCATTCCCCTCCCGAGACGGCATTGAGCATCATCTCTTCGTGATTGCCGAGGATCAGAATGACCTGGCAATGCCGACCGAGTTCGAGCAACTGATCGACCGCTTGACGGGAACCCGGTCCGCGATCGACAACATCCCCCAGGACGACGAGCGTATCGTCGCGATCGGGACTGAGCTTTTCTAAAACTGTCTTGAGAGCGACGTCGCAGCCGTGGATGTCGCCGATAGCCAGGGTCCGTGCCGCCACCGCGTGTTGACTCCTTTCAGTACAATCGCGGCGTCACCCGGCCCTGTACCCGGCCGGGCAAGCCCATGATCCGCAGAAAGCCTTCGGCGTCGGTTTGATTGTACGAACCACCCGCTTCCATAGTCGCGATCGCTGCATCGTACAGGCTGTTGGGGCTCGTTCGGCTGACGATCAGAATGTTTCCCTTGTACAGACCGAGGGTCACTTCACCGGTGACCGGTCGCTGCGTTTCGCGGATAAACGCGAGCATGGCGTCCATTTTGGCAGCATACCAGAAGCCGTAGTACACCATCTCGGCGACTTCCGGCGAGAGCCGGTCCCGCAGGTGCATCAGGTCGCGGTCGAGAGTCAGTTGCTCGATCGCGCGGTGAGCGACATAGAGGGCGGTCATGCCGGGCGCCTCGTAGACACCGCGGCTTTTCATCCCCACGAAGCGATTCTCGATGACGTCGATCTGGCCGACCCCGTTGCGCCCGGCGATCGTATTCAGCCGGGTCACCATTTCGAGCGGTGAGAGTCGGGCGCCGTCGAGACGCACCGGCACGCCCGATTCGAAGCCGATTTTAGAATACTCCACCTTGTCGGGGGCGGCCTGAGGCGAGAGGGTCATGCCGAATTCGACCACATCGACGCCGTTGACGGTGGGGTCTTCCAACTGCCCCGCTTCGTAGCTGATATGCAGGCAGTTCTCGTCAGAACTGTAGGGTTTGCCGAGCGAGGCCTTGACGGGGATGCCCCGGGCATCGCAGTAAGCGATCATCGCCGTCCGTCCTGGAAAGGCCTGGCGAAATCGTTCCATACGCCACGGGGCGATCACTTTGACCGACGGATCGAGGGCTTCCGCCGCCAGTTGAAACCGGCATTGGTCGTTTCCTTTGCCGGTGGCGCCGTGGGCGTAAGCGGTGGCATGCACCTCGCGGGCCACCTGCAGGCAGACCTTGGAAATCAAGGGTCGCGCGATCGAGGTTCCCAGCAGATAGACGTTTTCGTACTTCGCCTGCCATTGCAGGACGGGGAAAGCAAACTCCCGGCACAGCTCTTCGCGCGCGTCGACGATTTGGGCCGAGCGTGCCCCGATGGCGCGGGCCTTGCCGAGAATCGCCTCGCGATCTTCGCAGAGCTGCCCCAGATCAACATACACGGCATGGACGTCGTACCCTTCGTCCATCAGCCAGCCCAGAATCACCGAAGTATCCAGCCCGCCGCTATAAGCGAGCACCACCTGTTCACGTGCCACGGAAAACGCCTCGAAAGCAGTTGTTGATAAAGAATCGCCGGTCGTTCCGGCAGTCCGAAAGCAGGCGATTTCGCGAGAATTTGAGGAGACGCCTGCATCGGCCCGTTGAGAACCCGCTCCAGTATCCAAGGTTTGGTGGGATTTTGCCAGTAAGCAATCTTCATTGGTCCTCAATATTTCGCCAAAGCCGTGCAACCGGTCTTTCCGATACAACCGTTACAGACCGTACAACCGGACCAGGCAGGGCGCATCCGTGCGCCCGGGAACCGGTGTCGAACGCCTCGTAACGGCAATGCACACCATGCAGTTGTGTCCGAATCGCGCGACCGTTTCGCCCAGACCCGGTGATTCGCCTTCAGGGACTGGTCGAGGCGTTGTTCGGGCACTCGTGTCCGGACTATTCGCTTCCCTGATTTGCCTTGGCAGCCTGACGCCTGTCATTGCTGACGATCAGGCCATGCACGATTTGCAAACGCGGATGGATGCCTTGGAGCGCCAGAATCAGTCTCTGCTCAGGGCGCTGCGCGAACGGCGGTTTCTCGACGACGACCCGGAAGCGGCAGAACTGTTTTCGGAAGTCGACGAGGGCGACCAAGCCGGGTTTCAGCCGTCGCGCCGTCGCGCGCAGTTCGCTGCCGACAAATCAGAAAAAGCCTCCGCCGAAGAACCCGAATGGTACGAAGTCGGCAGCGACACGAAGATGACGGCGACCTGGAAAAATGGGCTGGAGATCGAATCGACCAATCACGACTTTCGAGTGCATATCGGGGGCCGTACTCAGTTCGACGCCGGTTGGTACCATCCCGATGAAAGCGTGCAAAACAGCTTGCCGATCACCAACAAGTTTCGCGACGGCGTCGATTTCCGACGAGCCCGGTTTCGTATTGACGGGGTGATGTACGAGACGATGGAATGGGCGGCCGAGTTCGACTTTGTGAACTCCGCCGGCGCCGGCCCGGCGGCGACGCCGATCAGTGTTGTGGCCCCCACCGATCTGTGGTGGCAGTGGAACGACGTCCCGCTGATGCAGCATTTTCGCGTCGGCAACGTGAAAGAGCCGATCGGCTTCGAGCACTTGACCAGCAGCCGATTCCTGAACTTCATGGAACGTTCGTTTCTTCAGGATGCGTTCTTCGGCGGATTCAACAACGGTTTCACGCCCGGCGCCTATTTCTTCGGAAATACCGCCGACGAGCGGGCCACTTATGCGATTGGGATGTTTGACGTGGCGACCAACGTCTTCGGCTTTAACTCGGGGCCGACCGAGTATTCGTGGACCGGCCGGCTGACGGCGCTGCCGTATTACGAGAACGATGGCCGCGGATTGTTGCACATCGGAATCTCGGGCAGACACTGGCTGCTCGATGAGCATCAGGCCCGGTTTAGAACGCGCGCTTCCGTTCGATCGGGCCCCAGCCCGCAATGGCCCGTCATTGCCGACACGACCTTGATCAACGCCGACACGAACCAGCAACTCAACACCGAACTCGTCGGGGTCTTCGGGCCGATGTCGCTTTCTGCCGAATACCTGACGAGCTGGCTGCAAAAGTCTCAGAATTCCATTGGGAAAAACGTGGGCACGGTCTTCTATCAGGGGGGCTACGTCGAGGCCCTGTATTTTCTCACGGGCGAACATCGAGCTTACAACCGCAAGACCGCCGTCTTTGACCGAGTCGTGCCCTTCGAGAACGCCTTCTTCGCGAAAGGCGACGACGACGGTGCCACAGCGTCCGGCTGGGGGGCCTGGCAGCTTGCCGCCCGCCTTCAATATCTCAATCTGGACGACAAAGGAATCGACGGCGGAGTTTTGAAAGACACCACGCTGGGAATCAACTGGTATCTGAACCCAAATTTCAAGATCCAGGCCAACTACTTTTACCTCGATCGCCAGGGACCCAAAGATAAGGGCAATGGCGCCGTCCAGGGCTTTGGCATCCGGCTGGCGCACGACTTTTGACAACGACCCGCTTCAAGGCCAGGACGGATTATTTCGTAGGGTGTGACCAGTTCGCGCAGCGAGCGCAGGCACACCGTTCGGGTTACACTGTGTTGGAACCCGTTCTTAATTCATGAGGAACGTGAGCGATGGAGAGCCCCATTCGAATCCGAAAGATGGCCGCCGTTATCGCCCTGATCGGGGCTGTTTGCGCCACGCCCGCGGCAACTCGGCTGGCTTCGTTGGCCGCTGAACCCGTCTGCGGAAATGGCGGCCCCGGCTGCCATTGTCGCGGCTGCGGCTGCGAGGTCTGGGATGGCGACCAGTGTGTCGTTGTCCCGGACACGAAGACCACGAAAAAATGGGTCTACTCGACCAAGCTGGTTCCGTTTTGCGTCAAGGGCTGCCCCAATCTGTTCAAATGCCGACATGACGCCTGCGAGACGTGTCCCGAGTGCGAGTCGTGCGTCAGGTACAAACGAGTGCTGATCAAGCGAGAAGTGGTGACCAAGACCGAGGGCTTCAAATGCATCCCGCTGTGCGAAGCGTGCCGCAACGCCAAGAAGAAGGCGAAGGAACACGAGAAGTCGAAGCCGTCGCCAATGGCCGAAACAAAATCGGGATCGTTTGAACCGGCCCCGGTGCCCGGCACTTCGAAGCCGGCCCCCTCGGCGGCACGCGATGCCCGGATCCCATCGATTTCCCCGGTACGCTGACGAGGACGTGAATTCACGAACAGGTTCGTGCGGTTGGCGCTCTGCGATCAGGCGGGACAGTCGAACCAGGACCGCGGCCTTGATGCCATGTCGTCGACCGGGGAATTGCGATTCGCGCCCTGCCGCAGCATTGATTCTCAGAAATCCCACTGCATGCGAATGTCGTACAGGTTCGTAACGCTTTGGCCGAATTTTGCGTTGATCAGATCGGCGCGAATGTATTCGAGCTGAATCTTCGTGTACGAATTGAGATACCAGTTGAGGCCGGCGGTGTAGTTGAACTCGCGGCCGCCCTGGATGTCGCGACTGTTGAGGTCGATGTACGAGACGCGGCTTGCGACTTCCAGGCCGCCCCATGTGTGACCGCAGTCGTCATTGTTTCCGAAGTCGTGCAGCACCTTGATGCGATCGAGCGCTCCCTGCTTTTTGTTGTAGGGGCGGTGCTCGCCGGTCAGGAAGTAGCCCATCTGCGTGTAGAAGCCGGCGAAGTTGGCGCCGACGCCGGTGTTGCGGAGAGCGTTGAGGTACATGAATTCTGACTGGACGGTAATCGGTCCTTCGACCCACAGCGCCTCAGCGCCCACCAGGTTGTAGTGATTCATGAAAAAGTTGCCGGTGTTGACGAAAAACGGCGTACCGTTAATCAAGGTCGGCGTCGAAGTTCCCGCCGTGCCGTTGGCTGCCGCGTCGTGTTGGCCGATGAAGAATTCCGGGATCGATCGAAACCCGCCGAAGCGACCATTGGGGGCCACGTAGTTGTAGGCTGCGCCCAGATGCAAATAGCTCGCGCCGTCGTTCTCGTACCAGGGTAAGCCTGTGATCCGACCCACGCCGGCGTAACCGCCGCTGGAAGCGATCGAGCCGCCGTACTGATCCTGGCCCGGTCGATAAACCGACGCCGCCCACGTCATCCGTTCGTCTTCTGAATAGTCGTACATGCCGACGGCAATATGCCGGAAGGGAGTGAACGCGTTGAACAGCAGCGACCGCTCGGGGAGCATCGTGTAGCGGAAGCTGGAAACGACTTCGAGTGAGAAAGGTTGCTTCCATTGACCGACGCGAAGATTGCCGACCACCGGTAGTTTGGTGACTTCGACCCAGACGTCAGTGAATGTCGGTCGGCCGGGGAAGGCAAAGTCCATCTGCACGAAATAATTCACGTTGGGTGCAATCGCGCCATTCGCGCTCAGTCGCGTGCGGCGGAAGTCGGCCCCGTCCTTCAAGATGCCGAATTCGTTGATGTTGGTCTGGTCCTGTCCGTACCAGCCCGAGTCGGCCTGCACGACGCCGTGAAGTTCGGTGTTGGGGTACTTCTTCTTGCTGAGGCCGTCCTTGAATTCCTTGAAGTTTTTTTCCAGGCCTCTAATTTGGGCTGCCAGGCCGTCCGATGGCGGCAGACCACTGCCGGGCTCGTCACCCAGGTACCCGGCCTCGTCGACCGGCGATGGCCGGTGTTGTTTCAAGCCGTCAATTTCGGCTTCGGCCTGTTCGAGACGCTCGAGCAGTTTCTGATAGTCAAGGGGGGTCGCTGGATTGTCTGCATCTTGAGAGGGTCGCTGCGCCAGAGCGGCGTGCGACGGTGGGCCGAACAGAATTACGGCGCAAAGCATGGCGCTGCCGAGCAGCGCAAAGGATTTGCGGCTCATCGATGGAGTCCTGAGTCAATGGCTGCTGTCTTGGGGGGGAGAGTCCAGTTGAGCGCTGGAGTGGCAAGGGTGTACGGCAAAGGGTTTTCGCTGTCAAACCCATTACAATGCGTCTCGATTACGATTCCGCCAGACACTTGGAAACTCATATTTCCGTGGCGAATCGCGTCAATCGGTCAACGACAATTTCAACCATCAGCGGATGCAGGCCCAGATGCGGGCAAAGCTCGAATTCGACCAGGGGAAATTGCTGCGCGAGTTCGCCGCGGAAACGTTCGAGATCTTCCCGGACATGGGCGCCGGCCGACAGGAAATACGGCAGCAATTTGACCCGTTTCGCGCCTTGTGCGACGCAGCGTGCGCCGCCGGTACAGATGTCGGGAGGCGCCAACTCGAGATAGGCGGTCTCGACAATCGGGTACAGCCCCCGAGCGCGCAGGATTTCAGCCAGCTTCGGCAGATCGTCGTTGGCTTCCTGCCGCCGACTGCCGTGAGCGATCAGCAGGACGGCAACGGCTGGCGGCGGCAACGAGTCCATAGCGGCAAAATAAGTAGGGCGAAGCTCCCGCTGAACAAACGCGCCGCTGCAAAGGAGCTTCGCCCTTTCCTCAAATTTATCCGACGGAATGCCGGTCGTCTGCCCCAACCTCAAGACACTTCCCGAACTCAAGACACTGGCAGAACAAAATCTCGGAAATGAACCGATCGAAGCTCGATCCAGTCACCCACCTGCGCTGTCGAGAGTCAAACCGTGCCGACTACTTGACCATGTCCTTCAAGGCCTTAAGCGGCAGAACCCGAACTTTGCGGCTGGCGGGCTTTGCCGGCAAGTCGCGAAGGGTGCCCAGCACCATGACCCCCTTGCGGGCCGGCTGGGCGGGTTTGTTCACAACCTTGATTTTCACCAAGCCGGGCAGGCTGATCACGCCCGGGCCCTTTTTGTTGATGTTTTTGCTCACGAGCGCCGCGAGGGCGTCGAGAACGCTGATCACCTGCTTCTTGCTCAACTCCGACGTTTCTGACAGGACTTTGAGGATTTCTGACTTACTGATCGACTTCGGCTTCGCGGCTGCGGCCATCTTCACCTCCTGAAAAACTGGGGATCCAAAACCTGTGTGTCTATTCCACCCATCGGGGCCCGTGTGGGTATCTAAATCGCGGCTTCGTCAATTGTCAATGACACGCACGCGGTTTTTCCCGAGAAATTTCAGGTTTTTGAACCATTGACGGCTACAAAGTCAAGCCTCAGCCGCCTGCCGAGAGGGTCGCAGCCAGTGTCGCAGGCTGGCCCTGCGCCGCGCGGCGGCAAAGCGCCTGACCGAACATTGCCGATTTTGCGCTGCGTTTGTTACACTCCGGGTTCGACTCGGACCCGATGCAGGACAACTCCCGGAATGCCGCTTCTCACACAGGGTGAACTGGCCAATCTGAACTCCACGATGGAGAGCCGTACTCCGTTGGAGTTGATGGTCTGGGCAAAAACCATCTTCGGTCAGCGTGCGGCGGTGTTGTCGTCGATGCAGCAGGCCGGGTGCATGGTGTGCCACATGGCGGCCGTAAATCGCATCGAAATGCCGGTGCTGTTCGTCGATACGGGGGTTCTCTTTCCTGAAACGCTTGCCACACGAGACCGCTTGATCGGTGAGTACGGATTGAAGGTGATCACGCTGTCGCCCAGGCTCACGATGGAACAGCAGACGGCTCAACTGGGAGTGCTGTACCTGACCCCGGACGGGCAGTCGCAATGCTGCGAGATGCGAAAAACCGACCCGCTCATGAGCATCGCCGGGCAGTACGACGCGCTCGTGGCCAGCCTGCGCCGTGGCGATGGCGAGCGACGCCGCAAGGTGCCGATTCTGGCGGTCGATCCGAAAATGAACTGTCTGCGAGTCAATATCCTCGCCAACGTGACCGACCAGGAATTGTACGATTATCTCGAAAAGCACAAGGTCATCACCAACCCGCTGCACGCGCAGGGCTACAGCACGATCGGTTGCGTCCGCTGCACGACACCCGTTCTTTCCGACGAACCCAAACGAGCAGGCCGCTGGCGTCATCTGGGACCGTGGGCCATGTACTGCGGAATCAACCCGACCGATCTCGATGGGGGAACCGAACAGGCGATCGATCTGCCTGCCGATCTGATCGATCAGATTCTGGGACGCAAGGTCGATTTTGCCATTTGAATCATGCTCGAACAGGAACGGGATTTTGCCCTCGAAACAGTGCGTGCCGCTGTGCAGATCTGCCGGCTCGTGCAGAACGAAATTACTCCCGGGCGCTGGGATAAGGAAGACCGCACCCCCGTCACCGTCGCCGACCTGGCGGTGCAGGCTGTGGTCAGCCGGGCGCTCGAAGAGCGGTTCCCCGACGATCCGCTGATGGGCGAAGAAGAAAGCAAGGAACTTCGCGAGCCGAAATGGTCCGACCTGCTCAACCTGGTCACGCAGCACGTTCACGTCGTCCGACACGAACGACCCGCCACAACAAAAGTTCTCGATTGGATTGAGCGCGGCCAGCAGCCGATCGACGCGGGCCGAAGGTACTGGGTTCTCGATCCCGTCGATGGCACGAAAGGCTTCCTCCGCAAAGAGCAATACGCAATCGCCCTGGCGTTAGTCGAGCGCGGCGAAGTGCTGCTGGGGGTCTTGGCCTGCCCGAATTTGCCGAATTCGTACGACGTCGATGGTGCCGCCGCAGGACACGGTCAACTGTACGTTGCCGTTCGCGGGCAAGGGGCCCAGCGCTGTGACCTCGGTCCGGGAGACGCGATTACCTCCCGACGACCGATGCGGGTCAGCCCGGTCACCGATCCCGCCCAGGCCCAGTGGTGCGAACGGGTCGAGTCGAGTGACAAGAACCACGACGTGACGGCAAAGGTGGTCGCTCAGGTGGGGATGACGGCAGCGCCCCGGCGGCTCGACAGTCAGGCGAAATACGCAGTCGTCGCCCGCGGTGATGCGGTGCTTTATTTGCGCCACAGCCTCAGCGATTACCGCGAGAAGGTTTGGGATCATGCGGCCGGCGTGCTCGTGACGCACGAGTCGGGGGGCCGGGTCACCGATATTCACGGCCGCCCCTTGGATTTCTCCCGCGGTCGGCAACTCGATGCCAATCAGGGAATCGTGGCAACGAACGGCGTCCTGCACCATCGGGTGCTGGCAGCGGTCCGCGACGTGCTGGGCCACCTCGGGAAATAGTCTGTGGTCGGCCGGTTCGCCCTGGTCGCGCCGCCGTCAACGCCGCCGCCGCGCCAAACTCCCCCCCCTTAGCAATTTTGAAGTTGCGCATTTTTTTTCGCGGTTTTTCGGCCACTTTTTGGAGATTTTTAGAGACTCGGATTCGGATTTTGATGCCCCCGGCATCGCGAAAATGCGAAAAACAAGGAAAATCGCGACTCTCAGTCTGAAAAACGCGCAACTTCAAAATTAGCAAGGGGGGGCGTCAGCCCCCTGAAGGGTCACTTTGCATGAGACACCGCATGATTTCCATTGCGGGTCCACCTACAATAACGCATCAATCAGGTCTGATGCAATTCCGATCGGGCTGTGCGTTCGAGCAGCACAGCAGATCCGCGCGCGGCGTTCGGCCGCAACGGCAGAGGGGAACCACCAATCTTTCGAATCAAACGAATGACGGAATTGAACGGGAGCGAGCAGAGAGAGCAGAGAATACGGTACTATATAATTCAAGCAGCCAAGGGTGAGATATTTTAGCGAGCCGTGTGCCGTAAAGGCCACGGGTTTCATCGGCCAAACAAGAACCCGCCGCCTTACGGCAGGCGGCTCGCTAACCCGGATTATTCACGCTGATGTAGGGAGTCATGACAACTTCACGGAAGAAGCCCGGTATCGCCTTTTGGCTCATCGTGGTCGCCGCAACCACGCTGCTTTACGTCCTCTCGCAGGGACCGGCGATCTGGCTGGTCTGCAAGGGATACCTGCCTGAACGTTTCGCGGCTGTGATTTATTCCCCGTTGAACTGGATTGTCGAGCAGTGTCCTGAATCAACACAGGAGGTCCGTGGGGAATGGGCCTCATTTTGGATACCGCACGATTGGGAACCGGAATTCGATACCGAAACAGGCGAAGCGATCATCGAAGACGTTTTCAAACAAATGGCGGAACAGCTTTCAAAAGCAAGCGAACAAAGTCAAGGATCGAGTGCGACAGAGGAAGCCGCCGGCCGCACGTTCAGTCTGCCGACGAAGGACGGCACGTTGGTCGTAACGATCGGCGACCCCGATGCCGACGTGAAGGTGTCCGACATGGAAGGCAAGGTTTCGATCACCCGTTCGGGAGAGTCTGTGCCGATCACGATTGCCGTCAACCCCGGCACGCATCGACTGAGATTCCAAACCGGCACTTCGGACTTGTTGGCGAGGAAAATCGTCATCGAACCGGGCGGCAAGCGGGCGATTACCGCAGTGCTGGTGCTGCCGGACAGCGAGCCTGATGAGCAATAGTCGATCTTTGGTTTCCCCCAATATCACCATTCAGGATCGCATGAAATGAAGCGCATGGCACTGAGTCTCGGCGTTTGGTTGATAGCGGCCGTGGCATCGGGGGCCGAGGTCGAACTGCCCGTGTCAATCGCGCAAAACTGGCACCAGTGGCGCGGGCCGCTGGCCACGGGCGTCGCGCCGCTTGCCAATCCACCGATCACCTGGGACGAAAACACGAACGTCCAGTGGAAAGTGCGGATTCCGGGTGACAGCACGGCAACGCCGATCGTTTGGGGAGATCAAATCTTTCTGACGACGGCCATCATGACCGACCGCGAGATTGAACTGCCCCCGCCGCCGGCCGACCCGCCCGAGAACCCTTTCAATATTCAGCGGCCAAAGAATTTCTACCGGTTCGTTGTGATGTGCGTCGATCGCCGCACGGGTGAGACCCGCTGGCAGCACATGGCCAAGGAGGAAGTGCCGCACGAGGGGCATCACCCCCACGCCAGCTTCGCGATGTCGTCTCCCATGACCGACGGCAAACACCTCTACGTCAACTTCGGCTCGCGCGGCGTTTATTGCTACGACCTGGCCGGCAATCAGAAATGGGGCCGCGACCTGGGCAAGATGCATGTCTACAATTATTTCGGCGAAGGCTCGGCGCCGGTCGTCCATGGCGATTCGCTCGTCGTGAATCGGGACCATGAAGGCGGCTCGTTCATCACCGTGCTCGACGCTCACACGGGCGAGTCTCGCTGGAAGGTCGATCGCGACGAAAATACCTCCTGGGCCACGCCGCTGGTCGTTGATCACAATGGCCGCACACAGGTGATCGTCAGCGGGACGAATCGCGTCCGCAGCTACGATTCGAAAACCGGCGAAGTCATCTGGGAGTGCGGCGGCCAGGTGCTGCAATGCATTCCTTGCCCGGTCACCGACGGACGTCTGGTCTTCGTCATGACCGGCTACACCGGTAACGCCCTGTACGCCATTCCGCTCGACTCGAGCGGCGACATCACCGACACCGACAAGATCGCCTGGAAGCGCAACGAGCCGGGCACGCCCTATGTCCCCTCGCCGCTGTTGTACGGCGAATTGCTCTGTTTCACGGGCAGCATCAACGGCATCTATTCGTGCCTCGACGCCACGACCGGCACCCCGATCATCGACCGCAAGCGGGTCGAGGGCATCTCGAACATCTATGCCTCGCCTGTGGCCGCCGCCGACCACATCTACCTCACCAACCGCGACGGCACGACCGTGGTCGTCAAACGCAACACTGAGTTCGAGATTCTAGCGACCAACAAGCTCGACGACCGCTTCGACGCCTCCGCCGCCATCGTCGGCAACCAAATTCTCCTGCGTGGAAAAGAGTTTTTGTATTGCATTGCAGCCGAGTGATGACGGCCAAGATGAGTGAGGGCCGAAAAAGGAGACATTCCGATCTATCTGTTCAACAGGGCCGGCGCACAAAAATACACCTGTTTTCTCGGCGTTTTTCGTGCATGCGCTCGCGATACACCGTATTCTCCCCTGCCTAATCAGCGCGGTGCCTCGCAAATACGCGAATTTCCGACGATTTTGATGCGCCGGCCCTGGTGACGCACGAATCTCAAGTCTGCAAGTCACGTCGCAGCCGCACGCCGCCGCTCTGACCCCGGCACCCCACGTCATTCCACGCGACCGTTCGGCATTTTTTGGTTTGTCGACCGCACAAACGCCCGCGCCGCCAGCAGCGCGATCGCCGGGACCAGCGGCGCCCGCATCCGCATGTCGGCCCAATACAGCGTATGGACCGCCGAGAAGGCGAGCAGCAGCAGCGGCAACGGCCACCACCGGGACCATTCGGCACGCCGGATGCGCACGAGACCGACCAGCATCGTCAGAAACACCGCCGCATAGAATCCGCCAATTGGCCATTGTTGTCGCGAGGACACAGGCCGCTGCGGCGTCGATAGCGGCGCGATGTTCCACAACCGTCCCAGCAGCGTCAGGCCCGTCCGCAGGGCCGTCGCCGGGTCGTCGCGGATGAACTGCCAGGCGCGGTCGTTCATCCAACGATCGCGGGCGATTTCGACGGCCGGTGAATAGCTGCGGCCAAACATTCGCGGATCTTCCTGTGCGAGACTCGATTCCAGATTCGCAGTCCATACGGCAAAGGACGCGTCGCTCATGACGGCTCCCCACGGACGATCGACCACTTCGTTGACATACACCTGATTGTGTGCCAACAGCAGCGTGTAGCCCCCGTGTGTCGTCGTCAATATCGGCTGACCCAGACTCTGTTGATTGCGGAAGACCCAGAGTGTAACGACCAACGCCGTCCCCAGGGCGACCTGGGTCGCCGTCCGACGCCAGTCCTCCTGCCGAGAACCCGGCTCGAGATCGTTCCGGCTGCGGGCACGCCAGAAACACACCAGCCAGCCCGCGGCGATGAACGCGCCGAAGACCCAGAACGTCGGGCGGCACAAACAGCACAGGCCAAAGACAACGCCGGTGCCCAATCGCCACCGACCGTCGGGCCGCCGCGCGCTGCAATACAACAGCAGCGCGGCCAGAAAAGCAGCCAGCGTTTCGGTCATCAGCGTGGCGGAATTGTAAATCAGCAGCGGATCGATTGCCGTCACCAATCCCGCCAGCGAGCTGACCTTTCCCAATCCCAGCCGCCGGCCCGTGAGCACGACCAGCCACGCGGTCGCCGCGCCCAGGACGACGTGCAGCCCCCCGATTCCCGCAGACAACCATTGCGGCGCGCCTCGAAACGCAACGACCAGCATCGCCAGCAGACAGGGATACAGCGGAGGCCGGTACGCCGAAGGGGGCCGATGGTTGGAATACCCGAACCCATCGCCGCTCACGAGATTCCGGGCGATTTCGAGGTACCCGTCGGGGTCGAGTTGGAGCTGGTTGAAGTGGGTCAAGGCCCACAGCCGCGCGCCAACCGCGATCACGAGGAGCGCGAATAGCGCCCGGGGAATCGCAACACGCTTCCGCGCAATCGCCGCCAGAGGCAACTTATCGGAACTCAGGAATCGGCCGTTTTCGGAACGCATCGAGCCTTCTGAATCATTCGTTCATGCAGACCAGCGAGTGCGGGCCAAGCTAATGACGAATGTCGAAATCAGAATGACGAAACAATGACGAAGGCCGAATGTCGAAGCGTTTCTTTGTCATTCGGGCTTTCGAGCTTCGGAATTCATTAGTCATTCTGATTTCGACATTCGTCATTCGATACTTGCCCTCACCGGACTAATTCTAATTCATCCTGTTCCTGATATCATACCCCACGATGGTTGCCGGTCGGCGAGGCCGGTGGGATTCGGACTCGCCCTCCCAGCGTGTTGAAAAAGGGGGACAGGCACCTCGCAACGCTTGAGATTCACCGGTTTTCGTGCTGTGGACCGGAGCCAGTCCCCGTTTTTCACAGCCTGCTACCTCATTACCGGCGCAGACACAGACGGTCTCGATGAACCCGCCCCCCGATTCACAGCTCGCCCGTCTGGTCGACGGTCTCATTCGTTACCGGGCCGCACTGCTGGCGATCGGGACGCTCGTCACTATCGTCGCCTGGTTTCCCGCCTCGCGGCTGGCATTCGACCAGTCGATCGAGTCGCTGTATGCGCACGACGATCCGCATCTGCAAAGCTATCTGGAAAGCAAGGGCCTGTTCGGCGGCGACGAACTGGTCGGTGTCGTCTACAGCGATCCCGAGTTGTTCAGCGACGAGGGACTGGCGCGCGTTCGAGAACTGGCCGAAGAACTCTCGAATATTCCCGGAGTCCAGTCCCAAAGCACGCAGAACCTCGCCGACGGCCTTGCGCAGGCCAGTATCCCGTTTCTTAAAAAACGCATGCAGCAGGTGCTGGAGTTTTTCCAGGGGATTCTGGTGGGCGAAGATCGTGAAACCACGGCCGTCGTCCTGCGGCTGACGGCCGAACAACCCAATGCTCCGGTGCCCCGCGGCGCAACGATTGCCGAAATTCGCCGCATTGCCGCCGCACACCAGGAGCGATATGGCTTTGCGACCTACACCGTCGGTGAACCGGTTCAGGTACACGACATGTTCCGCTATGTGCAGGAGGACGGCCGGGTCCTGGGCTGGGTGTCGGCGTTGTTGTTGGTCGTCGTGATTCTGATTCTGTTCCGCAATCTGCGATGGGTGCTGTTGCCGATTCTGATCGTGCAGGCGACGCTGCTGTGGACGAAAGCGATTCTCGTTCTGAGCGGCATCCAGCTCAGCATGGTCAGCTCGATTCTGGAATCGCTGGTGACGATCATCGGCGTGGCGACGGTCATGCACATTTCGCTGGTCTATTGCGGAATGCGGGACGAGTTCGATCGGGTGTCGGCCTTGCGCCGGACGCTGGTGCTGTTGGCGGTCGACGTGTTCTGGGTTTGCGCGACGACGGCCGGGGGGTTCGCGGCACAGCTTTCGAGCCACGTTTACCCGGTAAAAAGCTTCGGGCTGATGATGGCCCTGGGGTCGATGCTCGTTCTGGTCGCGATCGGGGTGTTTCTGCCGGGGGGAGTGTTGTTGGGGCGCTACGCGGCCGATCCGCAAATCACACAGGCCGATCAGCACCTGGCGCGGTGGCTGGGGGTGTTGGGTGACTGGATCGAAAACTACCCCTGGCGGCTGTTGGGCGTGTGCGTCGTCGTGACGATCGTGTCGCTGGCCGGCATGACGCGCATTCGCGTCGAAACCGATTTCAGCCGTAATTTCCGCCGGTCGAGCCCCATCGTTCAGGCGATCGACTTCGTCGAAGACAATCTGGGGGGCGCCGGAACGTGGGAGGTCAATTTTCCAGCGCCGGCCAGGCTCGACGATGCGTACCTCGAACGAGTCCGCGAGTTGGCGCAGAAGCTGCGCGAGATCGAACTGATCGACGGCGAGCAGCGCGCGTCGCTGACAAAAGTGGTGGCACTGACCGACGGCCTCGACTTGATTCCGCGAATTCCGCTGCTCACCGCGAATCACGCGCAGCAAACCACCGTGCTCGGGCACTTTCAACCCGAATTCCTGCCGAGCATGTATAACCCCGATCAACTCCGCATGCGCATCGTGCTGCGTGCCAGAGAGCGGCAGCCGGCCGAACTCAAGGAACGCCTGATCCATGAAGTCGAGCGACTGGCCCGGGAGGAATTTCCTGCACCCGATCCATCGCAGAAGGCCCGCGCCGCAGGGTTGTTCGTGCTGCTGACCTATATCATCGAGAGCTTGCTGGGGGACCAATGGTCGAGTTTCGGCTGGGGAGCGGCGGGAATCATCGCGATGATGACCATCGCCTACCGCAGCCTGCGGATCGGCTTGATTTCCCTGGTGCCCAACCTGCTGCCCATCGCGCTGGTCATCGGCGCCATGGGGTGGCTTGATCTGCCGGTCAACATCGGCACGGCAATGATCTCGAGCGTGTCGATGGGGCTGACCGTCGATGCCAGCATCTTCTATATCTCGGCGTTTCGCCGAATGCAGAGGCAGGGGATGGATTTCTCGGCCGCGTTGAGGGCCACCCAGCACGATATCGGCCGGGCATTGATTTATTCGAACATCGCGCTGCTGCTGGGCTTCCTCGTGCTCACGCTTTCGCACTTCATTCCGCTGGTGTATTTCGGGTTCCTCGTGAGCGTCGCCATGCTGGGAGGTCTGGCGGGGAACCTGGTGCTGTTGCCGCTGCTGCTGCGCGCCACGCGAACCAAAGCGGGAATCGGCAACTGATGGCGCTGCCGCTCGCTCGCCGCCATCGGTGCAGAACCCGAGCGCCTGATGCACGCAGAAAGCGAACCCGACTTTGACTAGCGCCAGACATTCAATAACCTGGGAACGCTGCACCTGTGGGCCGAGAACGGCGATTCCGTGACCGATATCGCCGGCGTGCTTGGCGCCCTGAGCTGGCTGGGCAATCACGTCCGCGCCCTCATTGACGAGCATGACGAGCTGGACAGCGTGGAGACGATCTCGGCCGACCTACCCCGAACAAGCAGAATCACGCCCTGACTCTCGACGCGCTCCACCCGAGCCGGCTGCGCAGTCGGTCGCGACTGCATAGCTGTCGACCTGGGTTGGGACGTCGAATTGGGTTCGACGGGTTGTTGAAT
>SIAF01000425.1 GCA_009691905.1 Planctomycetaceae bacterium
CGAATGGACCTACACCGGAAAACCGATGCAAAAGGAACGCCGACCCAAATTCGTCTCGCCGCATCGGCGCGTTAAGCTGAGCAAAAACCAGAGGCTGGCAGAACCCGTCACCTCATGCACCTCTGTTTGAGAGATGTGGCACTAGGCAGCGCACTTCTGAATTTCTTCGAGAAACACGACCTCGGCATCGTCCTGGGTGCGGCAGCGCCGCTGCGGTACCGGCCTGGTCTTATTCGCACGCCCGACGTGAGCTTCTTCGCCTGGCGTCATTTTTCGAAGCGAAAGTTGCCCAAGGGATGGTCGCTGAAACTTGCGCCCGACCTTTCGATCGAAATTCTCAGCCCCGACAATTCGAATCAAGAGATGGAACTGAAGCGCAAAGAGTGTTTCTCAGCCGGTACAAAGGTGGTTTGGGAAATCGACCCCAAAACCCGCACGATCGCCGTTTACAGGTCGCCGAATCGATCCACCACGATCACTGAAAGAGGAACTCTCGACGGCGGCAAGGTTCTGCCCGGTTTCAAACTGCGAGTGAAGGATCTGTTCAAACGAGCCGGCGAGCAGGAACCGGAATGAAAATCTGACCGGGCCTCGTGACAGACCTGGTTTTCCAATTCTTCAATGAAGGAGCGTTCTGAGATGCACAACTTGACCTGTGGTTTTTCGCGCGGCGGTTCGTTGCCGATCGCGGTTTTGCTGTCCTGCATCCTATTGCTGGGACATGCATTGCTGAAGGCCGACGACAAGGCCAAAGCCGACAAGCCCGCAGCCAAAACCAAAGCAGTCAAAGCAGGCGAGTTGACGCTGAGGGTCCCCGAGACCTGGAAGCAGAAACCTCAGGTGACCGAGCCGCGCGTCGCCCAGTTTGCGATCCCGCCCGCCGGCGACGACAAAGACCCCGGCGAATACGCCGTGTTCTATTTCGGCGAGCAGGGGGCCGGCGGCGTGCAGGCCAACATCGAGCGCTGGGTCAATCAGTTCGAAGAAAAAGGTCGCGAAATACGCACCGTCACCGGCGAATGCCCCGAGGGCAAATACACGCTGGTCGAACTTTCGGGCGCTTACAACAAATCAGTCGGCCCGCCGATTCAGCGGCAAACCAAACGCATGCCGGGCTGGAAAGTTTACAACGTGATGCTCGAAACCAAATCGGGACACTACTTCTTGAAACTCGACGGCCCGGCCAAAACGATCGCCGCCGTCGAAGACGAGTTTCGCGCGTCGTTCGGCGCGAAGAAGGACGACGAGAAAGAACAGAAGGCCGAGTAACTCGACCCGGCGAGCCGGGCGGTTGATCCGTCCGGTGCGATAAACCACCAAGATCAACCCGATCGCTCGCCGCGCTGAAACACCGGACGGGTCAACCGCCCGGCTCGCCGGGTCGAGTCTACGACTCGTGGTCACCCGTCCCACGCCTGGGCAGCGCCGATGGCGAAATGCCCCCCTGCGCCAACTCGCCGCGCAGCTCTTTGCCCAGATGACTGTGGTGCCGGCTGTACAGGAAATAGATCACCAGGCCGACTGCCAGCCAGCCGAACAGCCGCAACCAGTTTTGCCACCCCAGCGAGATCATCATCGCCAGGCAAAAGATGATTCCCAGGGGGGCCACCAGGTGCATCGCGGGCGCCCGGAAGGGGCGCGGCAGGTCGGGGTTTGTAAAGCGCATGATCCACACGGCTGCGCAAACCACGACGAAGGCGAACAGCGTCCCGATGCTGACCATATGCCCCAGCGCTTCCAGCGGAAACAGCGACGCCGTAATGCCCGACAGAATCCCCGTGAGAATTGTCGACTTGTGAGGGGTCTTGAACCGCGGATGCACGGCACCAAAAAAGCTCTGGGGCAACAGCCCGTCCCGCGCCATCGCCAGCAGAACGCGCGGCTGGCTGAGCAGCATTACCAGCAGTACGCTCGTGATGCCGGTCAGCGCCCCGACCGTAATGATCACCGACGCCGATTTCAGCCCCTTGTTTTCGAAGACCCCGGCAATCGGCGCGTCCAGAGGAATTTCAGGGTAGGGCACCATTCCGGTCACGATGCCGGCGACAAGTATGTACAGCACGGTGCAGACGGCCAGTGACGTGATGATCCCGATCGGCACGTCGCGCTGCGGATTTTTCGCCTCTTCGGCGTGCGTCGAAATCGAGTCGAACCCGATGTACGCGAAAAAAATCACCCCCGCCGCGCCCATCACGCCCGACCAGCCATAGGGCAGAAACGGCGACCAGTTGCTGGAATCGACGTACCCGATCCCTGCGCCGATGACGAAAATCACGGCCGCCAGCTTGACCAGCACCATCGCCGCATTGAACCTGGCACTCTCCTTGATGCCGATGACCAGAATCGCCGTAATGACCGTGACGATGGCAATCGCAATCGCGTTGAACGTGAAATGAAAGGGAAGCGGCGTCTCCTGGTAGGCCGTGTAACCATCTTTGAGGCCACCTTTCACATTCGTGAGTTTCTCGTCGGGGGCCGTCATGGGGTCAAACATCAGGCCATTTTCGAGCGATTTTTTGACGCGGCCCAGCGAGTGCCCCGACGGATCAAAGGCCTTCGCGGCCTCGAGCGACTCACGCGTAAATTGCACTTCGACTTTGTCGACCTTATGCACCCCCTGCTCTTTCGTGAATGGGAGCGCCCGCGGTGCTTTCCCTTCGACCGTAGCCTGCGCGTCAGAGACGACCAGCGCGTGTGCCGTCTGGTAGTCGAAATGTTGTTCATGCGCGGTAAAGGGGTCCATCGTCAGCCACAGCGGGATTGTAATCAACGCCTGCCCGGTTGCTGAATTTTTGAACAGCCCCAGGAATTTGAGAAAATAATGCGACCAGCCGTTGGCGACGGTCGACGAACCCATTGCATATTCCAGAACCAGATCCCACCCGATGATCCACGCCACCAATTCGCCCAGCGTCGTGTACGCGTACGTGTAGGCGCTCCCCGCCACGGGGGCCATTGAGGCGAACTCCGAGTAGCACAGCGCGGCAAACGCGCAGGCCAGGCCGGCTACCACAAACGACAGAATCAGCCCCGGCCCGGCATAGTTTCGTGCCGCCAGGCCGGTCAAAACGAAGATCCCGGTGCCGATGATCGCGCCCACTCCGAGCGCCGTCAGGCTGACCGGCCCCAGCACCCGCTTCAGGCGGTTCTCGCCGGCCATCTCGTCCAGCAGAACTTTCAGCGACTTCCTCGCGAAGAGTTGGTTCATCCGTCGATTACCCGATCTGGGGAAGGGAGATTGTTACTCGGCCTGGCGTGCGGCGGATCTGCGAACGGCACAGCGGCACAGCCGCTGCGACTGAGTGCGTACTCTAGCCCGCCGACGGCGACAACGCAATTTGCCGCGATGTTCTCCAGGGGCCGACGGTGGAAACTCGGCGAGTACGCGATCACGAGCAGCGTCCCGAGACTCTTCACGCGGAGCGGTGAAGACTACTTTAATGTAGTCATCATCGCTCCGCGTGATGAGTGCAAACGCCCACAACAACCATCTGGGTAATCGCATGAATCCCCACACTTTCGACCGGCGGTTAAATCGTCCGCAGCAGCGTGCGCCAGTCGGCGGGGACGGCAGCCGCGATTGTGATCGGCTCGTGGCTCGTGGGGTGTGCAAACGTCAACGCGGCAGCGTGCAGTGCGATTTCGCCGCCGCCGGAATTCTGTGAACCGTATTTGCCGTCGCCGTAGATCGGGTGCCCGGCCGTCGCGAGCTGCACGCGAATCTGGTGGCTGCGCCCCGTCAGCGGCTGGACTTCGACGAGGGTCAGGTTCCGTCCGGTTTCGAGAGTCCGGTAGCACAAGCGGCTCGATTTGGCGCCGGCGGTTTCCGGCGCGACAGTGCGGACGGTATTCGTCGCCTCATCCTTCAGTAGCCAGTCGCACAGTTCGCCTTCAGCAGGAACGACCCGGCCTTCAACCAGGGCCTGATATAACTTAGTGATCGTTCCCTGACGAAACTGATCGGACAGACGCGCGGCCGCTTTACTCGTGCGCGCGAACAGAACGACTCCCGACACGGGGCGATCGAGCCGATGGACCAGCCCCAGATAAACGGCATGCGGCTTCTGGTATTTGGCTTTGAGATACGCCTTCGCCTGTTCGAGCAGCGATTCGTCCCCCGTCCGGTCGCCGGCGACCAGCACTCTGGCCGGTTTGACGACCGCCAGGCAGTGATTGTCTTCGTAAAGTACGGTAAGCGGAGACGACACGTGTTACTCGAATCGATGAAGTCAAAAAACAACGCCGGCCAACCACATTCGTCCGTTTAGCCGCGAGCCGCAGGCGAGCACTTTGTATTCGTTTGATTCCTGAGATTCGCGCGATGTGTGTCTTGATTGCGGCCACGGGCCGCGCCAGGTCGGTTGTGGGTGGCTATTTCTTGCGGACTGTTCGCCTGCGGCTCGCGGCTAAACGGACATTTGTGGTGGTTGTTCACTTCCCTCGATCGGTTCGGCATCAACGGGCACTGCACCGCATTCGGTCAGTCGTTTGACAAGAATTGTCGCATACGCGCCGCGAGGCAGGTCAAATGACAATTTCAGCTTATGCCGACCGGGATAGATCTCGTCCAGGCCGGGTTCGTGCGAGTGGTTGCCCAGGCGAACGGCTGCGGCGCGGCTCCCTTTCGAGAAGAAACTGTCGCGCGGATACTTCACGCGCAGCTCGCGCAATTCAAGTCCCACGGCATGCAATACTTCTTCAATCAATGAGAGCGTCGGGCCGGGTTCCAGATGCAGGCGTGCCGACGGGAGCGGCAATTCAGTCGCGAACAGCGCGTCGCGCGCGGCCGGGTCGAGCTCTTTGTAGAATGGCACCGAGTCGAGTTTGAGAGCCACGTCGACGAGCTGCTGCGGGGGAATCTGCCGCCTGAGAGAGATCGCCAGCATGCGGTTCCACAGAAAGCTTTGAAACGCTGCCAGGTACAGGCCGCGCAAGTCGATCTTGAGCCGCGCAAACGCGCCGCGATAGTCGGGACGATCGGGAGGCTTGTCGGCCATATACGTGACGACGCTGCGGCGGTGCGATCGAGCCAGGACGGCTTTGCACTCGGGCCAGCGGCCCCAATGCTCGCGCAGCAGACGCTTTTCGACGCGTTCGTCGGGACGGTCGTCGGGATTCGGGTCGGCCAGCGCTAGCCATAACGCCCGCTCGAAATCGCCGTGACACCAGGCGCGGGCGATAAACTCGCCCGACTCGCCGACCGAGCCGAACCGCTGGTCGTCGAAATAGTTGGGCAACCCGTCGCGCCCGGTCTCATCCAGTGCCGTCACGGCCTCGGCGAGACCCTGTTTCGAAAGATCGCGGATGACGATCGTGAAGCGGTTGCCGTCGATGTCTTTGGGGGTGAAGGCCCGGTCGCATTGGCCCAGATAGTACAGTTCGAGATTCTTCTCGCTCATATTTCGCGGCGGACCATTGTAAATGGTCACATGCTGCTGCGTGATCGCGTGCCGGTCTTTGAGCCCCCCGTAAGAAACGCGTGCGCGCGGCAAGTGCCAGCGGCGGACAATTTCGTCAATCGCCTCGGGCGTCCCGAGCGAGCGCTTGCTCATCCGGTACAGCGCATACGACCCGCCCCCCGCGGCGAACTGACTGAGTTCGGAGACCTGGAAATCTTCGGGCAGACGTTTGATTTTCACGCGATGGACGCTGAGTCGAACTGATCGGCGACGAGCAAAAAATTGATGCCGCGATCTTAATGGGTCGCGAATCATCCCGCCACGACCTTGCGGCAAATGCTGGAGTACAGGCTTTAGCCTGCCGTCTGCCGGTGAAACGAGCTTTTATCGGAGCGAATGGAGCGCTGTCGCGTGAACGCAGCAGCCTGAAGTTAAGTCAGCTCGCGTCGCGAGCCTATGACGGACAGGAACTTTGGGCGGAAAGGTATACGATGGGGGCGTTGTTGTTCTCGGGTGCAGTTGACCGATCCAGCATTGGTGCTTTTGAGCCCGCCCTGAAGTTTGGTCGC
>SIAF01000426.1 GCA_009691905.1 Planctomycetaceae bacterium
ACCCCGAAAGGAATTCCCCAACAGACAGCAGACGACGAACCGAATCATCATCCGGCCATCCCCAAGGTCGTCCGCTCTTCGTCTGCGCCGCGCCCACTCGGCTGCTCGACCACAAAAGCGACACCGGGTACGCTTATTTAAGGGCTAGACAGACGACGACATCGACGTTCTTGGTTTTCAACCCTCCCAAAATCGTCTGCTCGCCGGCGCGTGCCACTGATTCGTCGTAGATCAAAGAGTGCTTGATTTTCCCACGCTTCTGCACCGTTTCGACGCGCAGCGGAGGGTGCGGAACGATATCGCTTGGACGAAATCCTCCTTCGATGACGAGGCGAGCGGCAATATGCCAATGCAGTCGGTTGATATGCCCCTGATCCTGCGTCAACGTTGCTTCGAGGAAGTGTACAAGCGACTCCTGGAGACTGAATACGGCGCTGTCAGGCATAATGTCTCCATCGCCGCATGAGCTTGATTCCGGCCTCGAGCATTTCGCGTTCGGTCTCGCCAATTGCAAGCGATTCGTCGGGCACCAGAATCCGCGCCGCCTCACCCGGCTCAATTTTGAGCATGCCGCCCCCAAGAGGATGGCCTTCAATCTCACAACTCAGGTTGACCAGCGGATGGTTCCACTGCTTTGCCAATTTGCCGGTGGCGTCGCGATCCATGAACCGCACTCCAAGCACTGAATTCGTACACGTGCATTCGGCGTTGTTCACGACGAATTGCGGCCGTTCACCGACCATGTAGGACAAAAATGCATGGGGAATTCGAACATCCGGAACGGCATACCAGGGTTTGCGCATTCGGCATTTGTAAGCGGAGCGCGCCTCAATGCCTCCCGGTGATTCGAGGTATTCGATTACCGGCTTTGGAAGCACGGCGTCCTTTTGAATCCGCAGCAGCAAACAAGCGTCATCGGCGCGCATCCATTTTCGAATACTCAATGGCGTCACGAAGTCCTTCGGCAAACTGCGATTGTTGCGCACGGTAGGCACCAGGAATTCGCCCGGGATTCGCAGAAATCGAGCTGCAGTCGGACGAAGGTGGAAAAAGTCATTTGCCCCGGTCACATAGCCTATACCGATGCGGGCAATTTTGCCGAGTTCAATCGCGTCACCGGAATCGCGCAATCGCTGGTAAAGCGACTGGATTTCCGGCGGCAGCAGAGACGTTCGCAACCGGTAATTGGATGCCGCAAGCTCCGTCAGCGAAACAGCAACTCCTCGTGCGTGGTACCTGGTCCGGCAGTCAAACCGGTCGTGTTTGCTGAATTGGATGTCCTCCGTTGAACCGCCGAATCCCTCGGCATGAACGATCCATACGTCCTCGGAGAGGTCAGGAAATAGCTTCTCGCGGACGGCGATGATCCGCACCGTCTTGAATCGTGTGGTAAGAAACCGTAACAACGGTCGCGCATACGGAGCGTGCCCGATTTCCGCCGGAACCAGAAAGGCGAATCGGCCGCCCGGTTTCAAAAGGCTCGCGGCGACAGCCAAAAAGGGCGCCCACGACGACGTGAGTCCGGAAAAAACCACGCCTATCCGTCGGCACAATTGAAGTGCGCGGAGTCGATTCGAGCCGGTAAAACTCTGGTATCGGATAAATGGGGGATTGCCGACAACGCAGTCGAAACGCTCAGACGTTTCTGCCGCCCATTCGAAAAAGTCGCACAAATGGATCTCTGCGTGGGCCAATCGCGCCTTGGCGGCGAGGACGGCTTCGACGTTGCAATCAACTCCGACTGAATTCGGGTGATGCTCAATGAAACGACCGTCGCCGCAGGCGGGATCGAGCAACCGATCCGTCGGCTGCCGCACCACCCAGCGGATGAGAGCTGCGGCGATGCTCGACGGGGTATAATATGCTCCGAGCTTTTTCCGATTAGTCACCGACGCCAAAATCGAACTCCAAGAATATTTAGTAAAAGTAGGGGCGTCGGCTGATCCCGATGAATCGGCGCGATGATACAAATGTATACATCTGCTGTCGAGTTCGCGGATCAATGGGGGGCGGGGTCGAGCGCAGTAACCGATCAGGGATCTGAGAATCAGTTCAATTTGCGTCTATTTCGCACAAAACATCTCGTACTCCTCCCCCACGCGCCCCTGCTCGCCATCGCCGTCGTGAATGTACAGCCCATAGCGGAGCCGGACTGATTTGCCCGGCGCCAGCGTCAGCGGGTCTTCGGGCAGTTCGCCGTTGGTGTAGGCCTTCTGGCCGAACGGGCTGAGGGTGAACAGCCCGTAGTCGCGAACGTGGAATCGCGATTTGCGGAAATTGCCGGGATGATCGAAAATTGCGACCCCGTATTGCTTGCCGTCGACCTGGCCGACGTAGTCGACCCACTTCGATTCCTTCCCCCAGCACTCCATTTCACCCTTCGCCCCCTCGGCATTGATGAATTTGCCCCCCGACTTGCCGCGCAGGCTGTCGGCCACGCGAATGCCGAACATCCCCTCCTTTGTATCGCCGAACGTCACCGACTTTTCGGCGGCGACAAAAGCGAGGTCATAGGTGATCAGCCGGTTGGCATGGATGCCCACGGTGACCAGTTCGTTCAGCAGCGGCTTGCCGTCGGCATCGAGCCAGTGGTTGACGATTTTGAATTGGGCCGGGTTGCCTTCGGCCTTGACGATTTCGACGGTTGTGTTTTCGATCTTCCCTTTTTCGGCCCAGAACTTGATGTCATTGACTTCGTCGATGGCGCACCAGATGCCCTTGTGGTGCGGATGGTCTTCGGGGTTGTCGAGACTGCGGGCCACATTCGCTCCGTCGGCGGCCAGCACCGGCCAGAAATACGGCTTCTGCTGCGTTTTCGCGATATGGTACGTCGTGAACTCCTTGCCATCGATCGTGACGACAACGGCGTTCCCCTTCTTTTCGAGCTTGACTTTGTCGCCGCCGAGAGCGGCCGAAGCAATGGGCAACACGACGAGGGCGGCACTGAGCAGGTGTAGCAAGGGGGGTAGGTGTAGCAAGGGGGACAGGCGAAGCATGGGGGAGAATCCTTGAAGACAGGGCAGGTTGCGTTCCAGGCGGGATGAATCTTCGGGCGAGCTTTTCCCTGGGCGGCTATCGTACCACATGTCGGCCAATCAGAACGAGGGGGGCGCACTCGGCGCGGCGGGGGCGGGGCTCCCGCCGGTCGAACCTCGCGAGCCCCCTCCGCCGACCTTGCGTCCTGCGCCGCTTTCGAGATCCTGGCGGCGGGTCGCATAGCGAATGGCAAACGAGGGCCAGACCTGTTGATCAGTCCCTGGGACATCTTTGTACACAGTGCCGTCGAAGATCCGGTTGGAGGGCAATACCCGTTCGGAAACGTGCTGAACGAAGCCCAGCCAGCGTCGATCGGGGGCATCGAATTCGAACAGGTTGTTTCCTTCGGGCCGAAAGCCGATGAAGCTGCGCGGCAAGGGGGCGGTATGCACGGCCGTCAGAAGGATCGCCATCGTCGTGTAGCCGGTCGCGGCGGCGAACACCCAGCGCGCGGCCTGGTACAGCCGACCGTCCATTTCGAGGTCGGTCGGGGCAATCTGGTCGGTCGCCAGTCGGCCCAGAAACGTGAGGATCGTAAACAGACCGACGAAGGCCGCGACGTCGGCGTACGGTGCCAGGAAATTTCCGGCTTTGTCTTCGATCATCGCGGCAATCGGCTCGAAGAAATTCATCGTCAACAGGCCGGCGAACAGCACGCACAGAAATGTCAGCGCGGCGCCCCAGGCGCCTTCGCTGGCCACGCACCATGTGACTGCTGCGAAGACGACCAGCAGGATTAAACCGAAGAGTGCGTCCATAGCTGCGTTCAGTTGTCGAGACTCAAAAAAAACAAGCCCTAAAAAAACAAGCCTGTCAGCGGGTCGGCCGTCACTTCACATTGGCTTGCAACTCGGCCAGAGAGGTCACCCCTTTGACGACCAGGCGCAGCCCTTCTTCCTTCATATACAGCATGCCGTTTTTTCGGGCTTCGGCCCGAATCGCAGCGACCTGAGCGCCTTCGCGGATCATGTCGCGAAGTCGCTCGGAGATAATCAGCAGCTCGAACACTCCCAGCCGACCTTTGTATCCCATCCCGCCGCAAGTCGGGCAGACCACTTCTGATTCCTTCGGGGGTCGGTAAAACGCCTCGACCTTATCGGGGGGCAACCCGCACTGCTTGAGCAGATCGGGCTTGGGGGCATAGCCTTCTTTACAGTCGTCGCACAACTTGCGAACCAGGCGCTGCCCGAGAATCGCGGAAAGGGCAGACGACATCAAAAACGGCTCGACCCCCAGGTCGATCAGACGATACAGGGCGCTGATCGTGTCATTGGCGTGAACCGTCGAGAACACCATGTGCCCCGTGTTCGCGGCCTGGCAGGCGATCTTGGCCGTCTCGGCATCGCGAATTTCACCGACGAGAACCACGTCGGGATCCTGCCGCAAGATACTGCGCAGCGCATTGGGAAACGAATTGCCCGCCTTCACGTTGACCTCGATCTGGGTCACGTTGGGCATTTTGTATTCGACGGGGTCTTCGACGGTAATGATGTTCTGCGTTAAGGCGTCCAGTTCGCTCAAGGCGGCGAACAGCGTCGTCGACTTTCCGGCACCCGTCGGGCCGCAGCTCAAGAACATCCCGTGCGGCTGGGCGATGACCTCTTTAACTTGCTCCTGCATCTGCTTGCGCATGCCCAGTTGCGCCAACTTGCTGACCGAGTTGGCCTGATCGAGGATGCGCAGGCTCATTTTCTCGCCTTCGCGCGTTCCCTGAGTTGCGGCACGGAAGTCGATTTTTCGCTTTTCGAGCTCGGCCCGGAAGCTGCCATCCTGCGGCTTGCGCTTCTCGGTGATATCCATCGCCCCCAGGACCTTGAAGATATTGATGATCGATTCGCCCATCGCCCGATCGAACGGCTCGGTCGGATACATGAGACCGTCGATGCGATACCGGACGGCGAACTCGCCTTCTTTCGGCTCAAGGTGTACGTCGGTCGCGCGGCGCATGATGGCATCGTAAATCAGCTCTTTGGCCGCCACGAACCCGCGGGATTTTTCGGCCGCCTGCGCGCGGCTGTCGTCTTCGCCCTTGCCCGAAATCGACTTGCCGATGAAACGAATCGGCGGCCCCAGGGCCGAGTCGCGCGCCGCCCGCGACGGCGCGATGTTAATGCCCAGCCGCGCCGCCGCGCGGATGAACAGCCCCTGAATATGGGCCGGCGTCATGACCTTGGCCGAATCGGGGACGCGCTGATTGCGTTCGTTGACATACATTCCAAGCGGGACGCCGTAGGTCGCCAGCAGCAATAACAAACCCAGCGCGAACATCGGTACCAATAGGACCACCACAAAACCGACGGCACCGATCAGAATCACCAGGGCGTTCCACATTTCGGAGTTCAACTTGAGCGCGCGGCTGTCGTGGTCGACCCAGGCCGTCGTGTGCGCCCAGAGAAAGAACATCCCCAGGATCATCGCGACGAACAGCAGGTTGATATAGAACCCCAGTTCCTGTCCACCCTTCGAACGGGCGTTACCCCGGTAGAACCCCAGCGGGCTGCGGGGAAACTGATTTGCAGGCGAAACTCCGACCCCGGGCGACGACCCGGCCGAACTCTCTGCGGGGGCCGGTTGGGCCTGGGCCGGGCTGACTCCCGGTGCCGGCTGCGCGCTCAACGGCCGAACGTGCCCGAGCAACAGGCAAATGACGCACGCAATCGCGAAGCGGCCCCAATTCACGCGAGATATCCTCAGATTGTAAAATGTTTGTCGGCAAGCCGACCCGGGCGCGCGCATCACTCCTCAGCGATCACAGGGCAATCCTGGCCGGACGAAACTGCGGAGATTGGGGGAAACTGGGGTTGCCAGGAAATTAAGCCTCGTCACCAGAATTCGTGGGTGAATTTTGGAGTGGGGAGGTCGGATAGGGTGTGATACAGGGCGATTTTTGCGATTTCCGGGGAACGAAAGC
>SIAF01000427.1 GCA_009691905.1 Planctomycetaceae bacterium
GGCCATCACCGCCGCCGTGCGTTCGGCGATTTGCCGTTGATGATTCTGTCCGTCATATAAATGAAACCCGGACGGCCGAATTCCCGGCGACTCAGCGAGCCGCCGATAAATATCCGCCGCGCGCTGCGGATCGGCAATGCCCGTGCGATGCTGGCCCGAATCCAGATCGAGCAGCACGCCGATGGATTTGTTCGCGGCGGTCATCGCCCGGCTGAGCTGTTCGATCATGGCCCGATCATCCGCCGTGACGAAGAACTCGACAGCGGGATATTTCTCCAGAAACTTGACCGCCCGGGCGATGTTCGGCCCCACCAGGTTGTAGGCGAGAAAAATATCCTTCACCCCGGCATCGGCCAGCATCTCGGCTTCAGCGAACGTCGCGCATTTGTGCTTGGTGATGCCCAGCGCCAGCTCGATTTTCGTGACCGCCGTCATCTTGTGCGTCTTGCAATGTGGCCTGAGCCTGCGCACATCGCCGGCGATACTCAGCATCGTCCGCAAATTGCGATCCAGCACCTCGCGAAAAATCACCAGCGACGGTGACAGCATTTCCGACGTGTCGGCGATGTCGTAGCGTGAGTCCATCAGAAGTATCCTGTGTAGGAGAAGAGATCTAACCGCAGATTACGCAGATTTACGCAGATAGGAATAAGAATAATCATGTGGAAAGATTCGGCCTAGTCCTAACTGCCTTGGATATGTCTCAGTATTATCTGCGGAAATCTGCGCAATCTGCGGTTAAACGATTTGTGGATTTCGTTCACGGCACCGGTCGCAGCACCACGCGGCGGACATCCATCACGGCGGGGCCGGGTTTCGTTTGCGGTTTGATGGCGAGCGTCGACTTGCCTTTGGGGAGTTCGACGGTGCCGATATTTCGCAGAATCATGTGCTGAAAATGGCCCGTTTCCTGCACGATAAACGCCAGTTTCGTGTCGCCGATCTCGACATGCACTTCCGATCCGCCGCAACCTGCGCCGCAGCCTTGCTGAATTTCAACTTCATAACGGCCGGCTGCGGGGACGTCAAATTCCCAATCGGCCCAGTCCGCAGGATTGACCCAGTAGCCGAGCACATTCTTATGCGGCTCCGGTTCATAGCGCATGGTCTTCGCATGAATCCGCGCGTCTTTCGCATGCAGCCGGATATCGCCGGTCGCCGGGGTGATTTTCGGCTGGCGATCCTTGATCGCGCTATTCATGGCGACTCGCCACTCTTTCCACGCGATTGCCGTGACGCTTGCGGTTTCGCCGGCCTTCAACTGCGACGGATCTTGATCAACGTACAGCCGGCGATGCAACGCCGCATCGAATTCCGGATTGGGCGCCGGCAGCTGCGCGCCGACGCTCTTTCGCCACGCGTGTAACTTACTCAGCAATGGGATGCCGTGTTGGGGGCTGGTCTCCGCGAGATTTTTCGTTTCACCGGCGTCCTCTGCCAAATTGAAGAGTTCCCACGTGCCGTCTTCCAGATGTTCGATCAACTTCCAATCCCCGTCGCGGATCGCTCCCGCCGGCCGGCTACCCTGATTCGTGTAATGCGGGAAATGCCAGAACAATGGCTGCGGCGGCAACCTTTCCCCTTTGAGCAACGGCAACAAATTGACGCCATCCAAAGGGCCGACCGTCTTCGCCGGATCAATCCCCGCGGCATGCAATAGCGTCGGCACCAGATCGGTCAGCACGACCGGCGCGTCGCTGACGCTTCCGGCTCGGACCTGGTCTGGCCATCTCACGATCAACGGCACACGCAGTCCTCCTTCGTAGACATACCCCTTGCCGGCGCGATAGGGCGTGTTGTGCGTCGCCGGCGAATCGGGCGACTCCAGCACATGCAGCCCGCCGTTGTCGCTGGTGAAAATCACGATCGTCTTCTTCGCAAGGTCCAACTCATCAAGTTTCTTGAGCAGCAACCCGACGGCGTCGTCCAGCGTTTCGAGCAGCGCCGCATTCGCCGGATTGAACGTGCGCTGGTGTTTGGCGATCAACTCAGGCTTGCCGTGTAGCCGGATGTGCGGGCAATGATGCGGCACATAACAAAAAAACGGTGCCTCTTGATGCTCTTCGATGAACGTCATCGCCGCCTGCGTGATGGCATATTCATTTTTGCCCCCTTCCGTGGCCGACGGTTCCGAATCGGTCGGCGGTTCAAAGGCGACATCGAATCCCTGTTCTTTCGGGCCGAAACCTTTTCCGCCAAGATGCCACTTACCGAACAATCCTGTCGCATAACCGTGCCGCTTGAGCAACTCCGCCAGCGTGACCTCTTCCACCGGCAACTGGCCTTCCATCACGACATTCAGCAACTTCTGCGACGGGGCATCCGGACGGCCGGGCAGATAATTCGTCAGGTGCAACCGGGCCGGACATTTCCCCGTCATCAACGCCGCCCGCGACGGCGAACAGATCGGCTGAGCCGTGTAAGCACACGTGAACCGCAGCCCGTCCTTCGCCAACAGATCGAGCTGCGGCGTCGTGTGTTCTTTCCGGCCATAACACCCGAGATCGTTGATCCCCAGATCATCCGCCAGGATCAGCACGATATTCGGCCGTTCGGGTTCGGCGGCAATGACAGGATGCAGCAGCGCGCAGACCAGGAACGCCATCAGCCAGGTTCGCATGGATCGTGTCCGTTTCCTCTGGGATGCCATGATTCGCAATGGGCCGTAAGAATCTTCGCCCGCAAAGCCGCGGTTGGCAACCGCGGTCTTTCTGCCTGACGCGATTTCCCCCGCCGACCACCGATCCCCAGCGTTTTCTGCTTCCCATGCCTTGACCTAACCGATAAACTATTATCGATGAATGTTTTCCCCGCCAAGGTCTCCCCATGCTCCAAATCCACAGCGGCAGTTCTGCATCCAACTGCCAAGGCACGACCCGCCGCACGGCGATCAAAACCGGTCTGCTCGGTCTCTCCGGGTTGACGTTAGCCGACCTCCTGCGGATGCGGGCCGATGGGTCCGCGACGAACACCGGGAAATCGGTGATTCTCGTCTGGCTGGATGGCGGGCCGAGTCAGCTCGAAAGTTACGATCCCAAGCCCGAAGCGCCCAGAGAATATCGCGGACCGTTCGGAGCCATGTCGACCAACGTCCCCGGCATGTTCATTTCGGAACTGCTGCAATCCGAAGCGAAGCACGCCGACAAGATGGCGTTCGTCCGCTCGGTGCATCACAACACAGGCGACCATTTCGCCGGGGCGCACTGGATGCTCACCGGCCGGTTCGGTTCGACCAGCATCGACCTGCCGCAAAAATACCCGTCGGTCGGGTCGTACATTTCCAAGATCAAAGGCCCGAAGCAGCCCGGCCTGCCAGCGTATGTTGGGTTGCCGGCGGCTCACGCCGTCTACATCTATCCCGGTTATCAAGGCGCCGCGTACCTCGGCTCGGCTTACAACCCGTTTGATGTCGACAAGGCCTACAGCTATCTCAGCCATGCCTCGGCAAATCCCACGCGCAAGCCGCAATGCCTGGAAAGTTTGACCACGCCCGAACTCGACCGGACCGGCCACCGCGCCAGTCTACTGACGTCGCTCGATAAATTGGAACGCAAAGTCGACGCCTCCCGCATGATGGATTCGATGGACAAATACCAGCAGTCGGCGATGTCGATGATCCTCAGCGGCCGGGCGAAAGAGGCGTTCAACATCGAACATGAAGACCCGAAGCTGATCGACAAGTACGGCGACAACCCGTGGGGCCGCTACACGCTGATGGCCCGCCGGGCCGTGGAAGCCGGCGTGACGTTCGTCACCGTCGACATGCCCCACTGGGACAACCATTCCGACGTGGAAAAAGCCCACGCGAACAATTTCCGCGCGATGGACAAAGCCGTCGGCGCGCTGATCGATGACTTGTCAGTTCGCAATCTTCTCGACGACACCCTCGTCGTCGTCATGGGCGAATTCGGCCGCACGCCGCGGATCAACACGGGCCAGCCCGGTATCCCGATCCCCGGCCGCGACCACTGGGGCGACGCCATCTCCGTGATGCTCGCCGGCGGCGGCATCAAAGGCGGCCAGGTCATCGGCGCGACCAATAGCAAAGCCGAATTCCCCGTCGACCGCCCGCTCAAACCGGGCCACATCCTCGCGACGATCTACCACCAACTCGGCATCGACTACACCCAAACCTTCCCCGACCACGCCGGGCGACCGATTCCGATGCTGGCGGAGGGGGAGGCGATTCGGGAGTTGGTGTAACGGTTAGCGACGCTTCGGAGAAGCGTTTGACAGTCGGTTGCCAACCATTGACAATGACTTTATGGGACGTAACCAGGACGAACTTGAGCGTTTGCTGATGGGCCACTCGCCGAAACTCCAGTCGATACTCGAAGCCGCGCGGAAGCGCTTTCGCGAGGGTCGCGGCATTCCCCATGAAACGTTCTGGAAAGAAGTCGAAGCGGAACACGCGCACAAAGTTCCGCCCAAGCGAGGTCGCGCTCCGAAACGAGATCGAACGAGTCGCTGAGTTGATCAGGTCGGCAACGTGTTCCTTCCTCGCCGGTGGCCCAGACGCTGCTTTGAGCGTCTGGGTTCACAAGAGGTGAAATCCAACGGTGCCGATTTGAAAAGTGCCTCTCGTAAACCCAGATGTCCAAAGCGACGTCTGGGCCACCCGCCAACCTGTGCCACCCGCGAAAAGAAATTTGACAACGGCCGCGAAATTCGCCATCGTCGTGGTGATTGATCCCTGCTCGATCGTAAAAGTGCAGTAAAAACCTGCCGCACTTCGACGGTCGAATAAAGGTTCGGCCCCTAATTCGGGAGCTGCCATGTCTGGATATTCGAAAAAAGAAACGTCACTGCTTTACGAGATCACCGGTGGAGCGCTCGGTGAAGCACGTATTCAGAACTACGACAATTCCGACAATAAGATCGGATACTCCACCAACGAAACCTCACTTTTCGGCGGTTCGTACACGCAATCCTGGACACAGGATGGGACAAAAGACGGCTACTCCACGAAGGAGACGAGCAAATTTGGCACAGAGTACATACAGCATTCGACCCAAGGTGGAAGCAAGGACGGATACTCGGAAGATTCGCAAACTCTGATGAGGGACTACCGCCAGAATCACTACTCTCAGGGGGACCACAAGGAAGGCCATTCGGACTTCACCGGCGGAATAATTTCGGAAACTCGAAAGCGTCACCATGGCGTTGAACAAGGAAGGCCGCGGCCGTCGTCGGCCACCTCTGCCGCTTCTGGTTCCGCTTCGTCGTCGGCGAACTCGAGTGGCGATGGAAGTTTCACTGTGCTCTTGATCGGACTCTTCGCAGTCGCAATCGTGGGCGCTATTGCGATCGTCAACGTTGGATTTAATGATCCCAACCGGAAACCAGCGGAATATTACCGGCTCGAGTTAGGTTTAGGTCCGTTCCAGCGCTCGCTAGTCGTGGATGGTGACAGAAACGTGGTTACCGAACATTGGTACGATGGTGATTCGGTATGGCCAATTGATTCCCTCGAATTCGTAGCCGTGCTGAATATCCCCGAAAAGGACGATGCCTGCGATATCTGTTTCATCAACAAATATGGGATTAACAAGCCCAACGGACACATGGCTGTTCCCAAGAAAAACGGGAATATCGAGAACTTCGAGAAGGTACTTCTCAGGGTTGCCTCGCAGACAGATGGGTTTACAGTTCCAAGAGAGGTGTCCCGAGTTGATCTGGGGGCCCGTCATGGTTGCCTGATCCCCCTCAGCAATGATGTCTTGTTGTCACGAAATGGAGACGAGTCCAAGGCATTTCATTCGGGCCCCGGTGCCCAAATTCGTGTCAGTGCAGGTAGCACTGCTTATAAGAGAAATATTCAGATCGTCCCACCCCCGTCTTCCCGCGAGGCCGGGGTGGTTTTCACAGACGTGAGCAACGCAGTTTTGCCGTCCCTGCCCCTAATCAACGCACGTGGTCAATTGTTTGAAATTGT
>SIAF01000428.1 GCA_009691905.1 Planctomycetaceae bacterium
GGTGAAGGAGATGAGGCAGTGGAATCGCGACAACCTAGGTCTGACCGTGCGCGCCAAGCGTAAAGCCACTTACCAAGAATTCAAATCCCAAACAAAATGCGCAACAACTTCTTACCTCTTGAGTTAGACATTTCATCAGGCCACCCCGAGTCCCCCTGCCTCACCCCAATTCGGCCGCGATGCGCTTGAGCGCAATTTGCGGCTGACCAGTTGATCCCACAGTAGGAGCTGACGTTTCCAATGTCTTCGACGGAAGTACCGATCGCTGAAGTATCCCCCGCAGATCCGAATGGGCCAGATCCCAAGAAGCTCGAACAGGTTGAATCGGTCGTCATTCGGTTCTGCGGCGACAGCGGCGATGGGATGCAGCTTGTCGGCGGTCAATTCACGAATGTTTCGGCATCGTTCGGCAACGACGTCAGCACGCTTCCCGACTTCCCGGCCGAGATTCGTGCTCCGGCCGGCACCCTCGCCGGCGTCAGCGGTTTCCAGCTCAATTTTTCGAGCCTGGACATTTTCACGCCCGGCGACGCCGTCGATACGCTGGTCGCGATGAATCCTGCGGCGCTCAAAACCAACGTCGGCGACCTGCGCCGCGGCGGAACGCTGATCGTGAATGTCGACGAATTCGAAAAGGGAAACCTGCAGAAGGCCGGCTACGAAGCCAACCCGCTGGATGACCCCGACCTGATCGCGAAATACCAACTGCACCGCGTCCCAATGACGCGACTGAATCGCGACGCCGTCGCCGGTCTGGGCCTGGGAATGAAAGAGGCCGACCGTTGCAAGAACTTTTTCGCCCTCGGGCTGGTCTACTGGCTGTACGACCGCGATCGCAAGCCGACCGAAGACCATATTACCGAGAAATTCGGCAAGAAAAATCCCACCGTCGCCGAGGCCAACCTGCGAGCCTTGCGCGGCGGCTTCAATTACGGTTTTTCGACCGAATCGTTCACAACCCACTATCAGGTGCCCAAGGCCAAGCTCGCGCCGGGCAAGTACCGCAAGATCGAGGGGAACGAAGCGACGGTCTGGGGCCTCGTCACGGCGGCGAAGCGGGCCGGCAAGACGATTTTCTATAGCGGCTACCCGATCACCCCGGCCAGCGGCATTTTGGAAGAGTTGGCGTCGCTGAAGCACTTTGGCGTCAAGACGTTTCAGGCCGAAGATGAAATTGCCGCCATGTCGTCCGTCTGCGGCGCCGCCTTCGCGGGTCACATCGCGGTGACGGCCAGCAGCGGTCCCGGGATCTGCCTCAAGGGCGAGGCGATGGGACTGGGGGTGATGACCGAACTCCCGATGATCATCGTCGACGTGCAGCGCGGCGGTCCCAGTACGGGGCTGCCCACCAAGACCGAACAGTCGGATCTGTTATTGGCCATGTTCGGTCGCAATGGCGACAGTCCGATCCCGATTCTGGCGGCGTCCAGCCCCGGCGATTGCTTCTACCTGGTTCAGGAAGCGGTGCGGATCGCCCTGGAATTCATGACGCCGGTCATGTTTCTGACCGATGGTTACATCGCCAACGGGGCCGAGCCGTGGATGATTCCCAGTTTCTCTGACTTTCCCTCGATCAAAGTCGAGCACCCGACCGGCAAGGCGGGCGCCTGGGGGTCAGAAGAAAACGGCACCGGCAATGGGCACGGCGAACCTGAATTTCAGCCGTATCTCCGCAACGAGAAGGGTGCCCGTCCCTGGGCGATCCCAGGCACGCCCGGGCTCGAACACCGCATCGGCGGCCTCGAAAAGGCCGACATTACGGGAAATGTCGATTATTCGCCGGCCAACCACCATAAAATGGTGATGAACCGCATCAACAAAGTGAAAGGAATTGCCAACCACATTCCGCTGCAGGAGGTGCTGGGCCCCGAGAAGGGCAAACTGCTCGTTCTCAGTTGGGGGGGCACTTACGGCGCCGTGCGAACGGCGGTCCAGTCGTGCCTGGCCGAAGGCAAGTCGGTGGCCCACTCGCATCTGCGGTATCTGAACCCATTTCCCCGCAATCTCGCCGAGATCGTCAAGGGGTATGAAAAAGTGTTGATTCCGGAACTTAACTCCGGGCAGTTGCGGCTGTTGATTCGCGGAAACTATCTGGTCGACGCCGTCGGCCTGAACAAAATTCAAGGCAAGCCCTTTCTCGTCAACGAAGTCGTCCAGAAAATCGACGAACTGTTGGAAAGCTAATCATCTTATGAGCGCTGAAATCGCAAATTCTGCGTTACCGGTTTTAACCGCCAAAGACTTCGCGAGCGACCAGGAAATCCGCTGGTGCCCGCGCTGTGGCGATTATTCGATCCTGGCCCAGATGAAAAAGGTTCTGCCGACGCTCGGCATTCCTCGCGAAAAGTTCGTGTTCGTCTCGGGCATCGGCTGCTCCAGCCGGTTTCCCTACTACGTCAACACCTACGGGTTTCACAGCATTCACGGCCGCGCCCCGGCGATTGCCACGGGTGTCAAAGTCGCCCGGCCCGACCTGCAGGTGTGGGTGATCACCGGCGACGGCGATGCGCTGTCGATCGGCGGCAATCACCTGATGCACATGCTGCGGCGCAACCTCGACCTGAAAGTCATTCTGTTCAATAACCGGATTTACGGGCTGACCAAAGGACAGTATTCGCCGACCAGCCCCGTCGGCCAGAAAACGAAGAGCACCCCGATGGGTTCGGTCGATAACCCGCTCTCGCCCTTGTGCTATGCCATCGGCTCAGAGGCGACCTTTGTCGCCCGGTCGGTCGATGTCGACATCAAGCATCTGACGTACGTTCTCGAACGGGCCGCGCATCACAAGGGGACTGCCTTCGTCGAAGTCTACCAGGACTGCAACATTTTCAATCACGATGCGTTTCTGTACGCCTCCGACAAGTCGATCAAGGCCGACCATATCGTCTACCTCGAACACGGCAAGCCGCTGGTCTTCGGCAAGGACGTGAAAAAAGGCGTTCGTCTCAACGGGATGCACCCCGAAGTGGTGGAACTTGGCAAGGGGGTCGGCGAAGACGATTTGCTGTTCCACGACGAGAAGGCGACCGAGCCCAGCCTGGCCTTCCTGCTGTCGCGGATGAAGTACCCCGATTTTCCCGAGCCGATGGGAATTTTCCGCGCCGTCGAGGCCCCGATCTACGACGAGCAGGTCGCGCTGCAGGTCGAAACGGCCATCAAGAAGCAAGGCGCGGGAAATTTCGACGAGTTGTTCAATAGCGGAGACACGTGGAACGTGGATTGAAGTGGATTGAAGCTGTCGATTTCGCTCGATTCCAGCGAGGGCGGTGCCATGCGATGTCCCGATTGCGGTCACGACAATGTCGAAGGCAGCGACGAGTGCCGCAGTTGCGGCAGTTCGCTCAGCCAGTTCGACCCCCGGGGGAACGAAGTCGAGCAGAGCCTCGAGGCGCACCCGATCAGCGTGCTCGTCCCTCGAGAACCGGTTTGCGTTCCCCCCCAGATGTCGGTGGCCGACGTCACGAGCCGCATGGCCGCGACGAACACCGGCTGCGTGCTGGTTGTCGAAAACGGTCGGCTGCTGGGGGTCTTTTCCGAGCGCGACGTGCTCAACAAGGTGGCCGGTGAACCGGGCCGGCTCGTTTGCCCGGTTTCAGAATTCATGACCGCTTCGCCCGTGACCGTCACCAAACGCGATTCGATCGGTTTCGCAATGCAGACCATGGATCTGGGCGGCTATCGCCATTTGCCGATCGTCGATTCGTCGAATGTTCCCGTCGGGCTGCTGTCGGCACGTGACGTTTTGCGATTCCTGTGCGTCAAATATGCGCGGTCTCGCAGTTAGGTCGCCGCGGCACGGGGTCGACTTCCGGTGAAGGATCGGTTTTCGGCACTGCAAATCTGCATGTTTTTCTCACGACGTGAAGAATTCGACGACGCCGAAACGCATGCGGTGGCGAACGTTCCTCTTGTGACCGAAGACGATTTCAACCACGAATTGGTCGAATGGCTTGGCGTGGCCTTCGGCCGCAACCCAAAAAGTTGAACAGGAGCACACGGCGCGGCCGTCGGCCGCAACCAAAGGAGAAACCACGGATTTCACGAATCACACGGATGAGAGTTTTGAATTCAATCTGTGTCAATCTGCGCAATCTGCGGATCGTTGCAGCGGGTTATTTTTTGGCCATGGGATTCTCAGGAATTTATCCGCAGATTTCACGGATTAACGCAGATGACTGCTGAGGCATCAAATCCTCAATCAAAAATTGACTTGAATTCGTGCCGTATCCGTGTCCTCGGTGTGATCCGTGGTTCATTTTCCTCAACCGCAACAGGAATGCGTGAAACGATTTGTGCATCGGCGCCGAAGAATCTTCTCACAACAACAAAATTCTGACCCCTTGCTGCGCAGAGGTAGCAGCGAAGAAGCTTGTTAAGTCGATCGCCCGCTTTGAATCTCTGCGATCTCTGCGTGCTCCTGTTCAATTCCGAAGTTACTGTTTTACAGCGATTTCCACGTCGTCGAGCCAATTGGCCCCGCAATATTTGCGCGGCCCGCGAAGAAATAGAACGGTAGTATTACGAATCAGAAAATCGCGCTCGCCGGTCAATTCTTTCATTCGTGCGATTTGTTCGATTCGTGGTTCCCTTCCTTGGTTGCGGCTGAAGGCCGCGCCAAAGTTTCTACGCTGACTTAATGATACGACGCGGCTCTCGCAAACGGACACGGCTTTCCTCCAGCGGACGCACGATAACATGGCCGCCGCCCCTTTGATCCTGATGCTGGGTGACCCGCAGGCAGCACCGATGCAGCCGGTCGTCCAATGCCTTGAGGCGTCGTGCGGCACAGTGCGGCGCGCGGCCACCTTTGCCGATGTTCGCCGGCTCGTATCCGACGACAACCGACACCCCGATCTGATCGTCGTTCTGCAAACCTGGTCGGACCAGTTTTTCGGCGGCGAAGTTCTCGAGTTGCTGTCGCTCGCGCCGCTGGCTCGCATCGTTTGCGCTGACGGAGACTGGTGCGATTCCGACGGGCGAACCCGCGACCAGTGGCCATTGGCGGTTCGCGTGCGAGTCGCAATGGCAGCGAATCGAATCAAGCGCGAGCTGGCGGCCATTGGCGGCGAGCCGAACGGCCGGCAGATCGGCCGGCAAATCAGCATGGGCGCCCGCCCCCTGCCGCTGACGGCATCGCGCGGCGAAATTTACGCCGCCGATTTCGAGACTTCTCTCGCACCGGCCGCGGCGCCCGTTCGTGTCGCGGTCACGTCACCCGATCGGGCGTTTCGGGAAATGTTGACCCGCGCTCTGCGAACCGCCGGCCAACACGTCGTCGAGCCCAGCGGGCAGCAAGCGCCGGCGGTGCTGGTCTGGGATGCCGACCCATGGGACGCACAGCGCGCGGAAGAACTGGCCCAATTGCGAGCCCGTCTTCCAGAAACGCACCTGATTGCCACGGTCGGCTTCATGCGACCCGAACTGTGCGACGAACTGTGTCGCGCCGGCTCCGATTCGGTGTGGTTCAAGCTCGCGCCGTATGCCGCGCTTGACGATTTGATTGCGCAGCACAGCGAATGGGTCTCGGAGAAGACGCCAACCGCTGAAACAGGTGCCGGAGAATCTGACGACCTGCCGCGATGTCCAGCACGAAATCGCGAAGCGCGGTTCAAATAAATCAGGCCGAGTTCTTTGGAGTCAATGACGCAAGTCATTTATTTCATAGTCTTTATCGGCCTGTTGAAAAACGGGGACTGGCTCCGGACGACCGCGAGAAACCGCAGGAATTCGATGGGTGCGAGGTGCCTGTCCCCTTTTTTCAACAGGCTGTTATATCCCATTTAATAACAATGTCCCGCTTAACTGCTGGTTTTTGGTCTAGCTTTGATTTTTGATTTTTGCGATTTCTTTTCAGTCACACGGAAAGGAATCCGGATGTCGCGATTAAAGTTGAACGAATCGAAGGTCTTAGAATCTGTTTTGGTTCGAGCGGAT
>SIAF01000429.1 GCA_009691905.1 Planctomycetaceae bacterium
ACCAACCTCCGCATCGGCCAACAGCCGCTGCTTTCGGAGCTCGAATCGCCGTTCCATCGTGCATCTCCTTAAAGGAAATCCATTTCCCGCAAGGGGTCTCTATAAAACAGGTTGCAACTCGTCAAGTACAATCGACAGTAGAACTACTCAAAACACCGGGTTACGAACCGGCTCGAAAGCGCCGGCCCGGGTCCGTCGCAGCCAGACGACGCGCCCTTCGGAATGATCGGCAGGGAAAACCCTCCCAGATCGAGCCGACCGTCAGCGTCCAGATCGACCGGAACCGCATGGGAGGGGTGTTGCAGCCTGCCGATCGTCCGCAGCACAATCTCATTTCGGTCGGGCCGCGTCGTTTGATCCCCCTGAATCTCAATACCGCTCATCGGGTCGCGACGTTTCACGTGGCACGGTGGTGGGGTGAAACGTGCCCAATCGGCGGCCTCTGATTCGTCATCCCGGGGATTGTCGTGCGACGGATCAATGGTAGAATCGTAAGATGCGATGGTAGAGGCACGTCAGGAAGTGCTGTGAATTCGACGGACGGGAATCGAGGATGCCGCGAAAGATCCGCGACCTGGCGGGGGACTTGCGATCCGCCGGATTCGAGCAGATTCCCGGCGGTGGAAAGGGATCGCATCGCAAATTGACCCACAAGAAATATCCCGGCGCCATCACGCTCAGCGGTCACGATGGCGACGATGCCAAGCCGTATCAGGAACGACAAGTGCGACAAGCCATCGAACAGGTGCAAAATGAAGACATCTGATCGGTATCACAAGTGGGTCGAGTGGAGCGACGACGATCAAGCCTACCTGGGCAAGTGCCCCGACCTGATCACGGGAATTCATGGCGATGATCCGCGTCTGGTTTACGCGGATTTGTGCGAGGTTGTCGAAGACGTAGTTCGCCACCTTCAATCTGTTGGACGTCCGTTGCCGGAACCGCGAGTTCGACCGATGCAGGAAGTTGTTTGATCTCGTGACGCATTGGCCGTAGCGAACCCGCACCGCGACCTGGCGACGCAATCAACCAGCGTCTTCGGTAGTAGGCGAGACGCTGAACCCCGGAACCGCTACGTGTTGCCGCGGTCAGGGCGAGCAACACCCCTCCGTTGAACGAGTTCTCGAAGAGTTGGCTATACCACGCGCCGCTTGACATTGTGCCAGTACCTGACTGAGCCGACGGATAGTAGAAAATCACCCGCCGGCGTGGCACCGGCGGACGCTTATTTCTCAATGAAAACTGCCGGTGGTGCCGCGGTCAGCGGCAGCGACTGGACAGGCGCAGCTTGCTTACCTGGCTTTGACCGGGCCAAGTCGCTTTGTCCCCACGGCCAGTTCGTCAATCCACAACGTCTGTGCGTGTGGCAGCAATCCCGGCCCGAAGTACGGGGTCAGCAGAAACTGGTTGAACTTCATCTCGGGGAAATCGGTCGAGCGCAAAATCACATCGGTTCGGTCGATCACCAGTTTGTCGTCGAACCAGCCGCGGACGATCCCGTCGGCGTTCGGCGTGTCGGCCTTCAGATCGAGGGTGTTGAGCTGGAACATGGCCTCGACGCAGTGCCACTGGTCGTCAACAAAGAGGTCTTCTTTGCTGTCGAACATCTGCCCGTTGTACCCTCCCTTGAGAGGGCCCTGGGTGAGGCCGTGGGGGGCGTCCTTGTTTTGAATGTCCTGGGCCGCCAGGCGCAGCTTGCCGTTCACCGGCTCGATGTAGACGGTGAGGTGGCTGGCAGCCGGACCGGCAAACTTTTCATTCTGTGTCGTCATGAAGTGCATCAGGTGGGGGTGATACGAACGCCCCGACCAGCCCCAACCCTTCGACAGTTTGATGTAACAGCGAAGGTAAATCGTGTCGGTCGCTTCGAAGAGATGGCGAACCCCCGACGAACTGGCGGGCGTCGTGGTGTCGGCCTTCCAGGCATACTCGATGCAACCCTTGCCGCCGTAGGGCAGTTTCTCGGCGATCGTGAAACGGTCTCCGTCGTACCATTCTCGCTTGAGCAATTGCGAATCGTCAAAGCTCTCGCTGAACAGGTGGGCCGATGGTTCTTCGCCCGGCTTCGGCGTAGTCGGCGACGGCTGGGCGAATGCCAGAGGGATGAACCAGCAGCACATTACCAACGCTGCTGAAAATGGTGTCGCGACGGCAAATCGTCTCATGGATTTCTCCGGTTGGAGGAGATTCATTGACACGCAGAAATAGTTGAGCAGGCGAGCGGGGGGCGTGAGCCCCCTGAAGGGTCATTTTGCATGCGGCCCCCATCCTTTGCGGGTCCACTTAGTCGACGTCCTTCAACTTCCGCGATTCGGTCACAGCCCTGTCAGCAAAGAACCTCGATCGTGAACCCGCCGGGTGCCGCGAAGTAAAACGTCCACGAGCCGTGTTGTCTCGACGGAGGCGGCACGACGAACCCGTCGTCCCGAAGGCGTTGGTTGATCTCATTCACCCGCGTCTCGCTCTCCTGGATGAAGCCGACGTGGAACGTGGCGGGGTACTTGACTTCAGTCTCGCGACCGACCTTCATGCTCGTCAACGTGAGCACAATGCCGTTCTCGTCCGACAAGAAAGAAATGTTTTTGTTGCCCCCCATGTCCCGCATCCCGAAGTATTTCTCTAAAAACTTGTGGGTCTGGGGCACATCGGTGACCGTGAGATTAAGGTGGTTCAACTTCATCGTGGTCGCCTCCAGGATTGAGAGCGACGCTGCCGCCGTGCCGACTTGCGACGCGATAATCCTACAGCGCTTCAGTGCCGCAGAGCGTGTTGAGAGAACGGTCTTGCGCAGGGCCCGCAGGCCGCCGATTTGCAGCTTGGCGAGGGAAGCGAAAGCCGCGAAACATCGCCAAGGCAATGCGGCTTCATGCACCCGGCCGCATCGACCGGCATCGAATGACCAAAAGCGGAGAGGCAGGGATTCGAACCCTGGGTACCCTTGCGGATACTCCGGTTTTCAAGACCGGTGACCGATCCGCCTAACGACCAACCCTACCAAGAGTTGCGCGACGATTCAAACGGCGAGGTGCCCGTATTGGTGCCGACGCGGTCGGGTACCGTTTCCGACCCCGAATTGGCCCGCGTTATAGCCGCGTGGCCCGACCTCCCCGAGGCGCTCAAGGCTGCCGTTACCGCATTGGTTAACGCGGCGGGATGTGTCCATGAGTAGCACGAACACAGGTGCACAACGGCCGCCCGGAATTTGCGTCATCTGCGTCACGACCGTCATCGGCGCGGCGGACTCGTCTAGCTGGATGCAACGAGATGCAAATTCGCCGCGACAGTATGACGCAACGCCAAAACCTGTGACGCAAGCGATCTCACCTGTGACGCAAACCATGACGGCATTACCGCAGCCATGACGCAAATGACGCTCGTGACGCAAAATTCCGGAGACTCGGACACGGTGGAAACCAATCAGTCGGCAGCCCCCCAAAACCCACAACACCGCGGAAGGTATCCACCTTAAAGTTTTCATGGTTCCTTCCTGCGCCCTCTGGTTCAGAACGGCGGGGGGAACACGCGCGATATTCAGGACAGTTTGTTTGCGCTGTCCGGTTTTTCGTAAGCGATTGTTGCGTTGACAGTTACGCACTCCTTTCGATGTACCGAAGGCGAGCGATTCTTGAGACTCGTTTTGAACGAAAATCATGATGCGTGATGCAGTCGCCAAACCGGACCCACAGACGAACGCCCCCCCCACGCAGACCGAACGGTATGACGAACAACAGCAGCGATAACGAACCGAACCGACCAATCAGAATCAGTCGGACGGTGAAGGAAGGCGAGCCCACGCTGATCGACGGCCTGATTGTCGAGGTCCGCAGGAAGCGGCGCCACGGAGGGCAATACCGGGTGATCGTCCGGGCCGCCAGCGACTGCGAGGGTTCGGGGGCTTCCGCGGGGGTAGGGATGGAGGTCGATACATGACGCCGGACTGGCCTCGCCACGGAGTTGCTCGGGACCGAGCGCCGGGAGATATTCGGCGTAATGAACACAATGGGGAGTAGGCGAGTTCATGTGACTCTGTCGTTTTTTCCTGTCGTGCGGCTACACCGCGGAATGCTGTCAAGAATTTTCCCAAGGACCATTTGCCATCACACGGGAGTGACCATTACGATTACCGACATGATCCCATTACTCGGAAATGGCGTTTACACGATCGCTGAAGCAGCGAGTTTCACTCGCCTGCGAAGCTCTCGCGTGCGCGAATGGTTTCGCGGCCAACCAGCTAAATCGAAAAAGCCCATCTTCACGAGCGATTACGAGTCCATTTCGGACCAGAAGCTGTTGAGCTTTTTCGATCTGATCGAGGTTTTCATCGCCGGCCAGCTCCGGCAGGCCACTGTTTCGATGCAGACCGTCAGGAAGGTGCATGCAAACTTGACGGATTTTCTAAAGGTAACGCATCCTTTTTGCCATCAAGAACTTTGTTTGCATGGAAATACGATCTTGACCCGTGGACTCGACCAGCACGGGCAGGAAGAGATTCGCGATGCGCTGACCAGGCAGAAGGTTTTTCCAGATATCATCAAGCCATTTCTGAGAAACCTCGATTACAACGCGGCGAGCCGTCTCGCTGAAAAGTGGCGGATTGCGAATGCCGTGGTGATTAATCCGACAATCTGTTTCGGGCAGCCAGTTGCGGAGCGAGTCAGCATCCCAACACGGATCTTGTCGAAGTCGTATTACGCAAACGGGCAGGACGCTGGGTTCGTGGCCCATTGGTTCAATGTTTCCACGGACGATGTCGATGCCGCGGTTGCATTTGAATCGTCCCTGGCAGCATGAATTTCTTCTTCGACCGCTGCGTTCCAATTGCGCTTGCGCGGATAGTCTCCGCCCTCGAACGATCCCACAAGATTACGCACCACGACGATGATCGGCGGTTCGGACCGACAACGGAAGACACGGAGTGGCTTCGGGTAATCGGCGGCGATAATCCGAAGCCGATCGTCATAAGTGGCGATGGGAGAATTCTGAAGAAGCCCGTTGAAGTCAACGCTTTGCGTGAACAGGGACTGACATTTTTCCTTCTTGCCGAGGGATTTCAGGGAATGTCGGCACGGATTCAGGCATGGAGGTTCTTGAAATCGTGGGTCAACATCATCGACGAATGCGAAAAACTCAGGCAGCCTTCAGTCTTTCGCGTTCGGACTGGCAGCTCCCAAAAGGTTGAGCTCGAGGTGCTGACGAAGGATCTGCGGAGAAAGTAACCGAAACGCGATTCCGCACGCAAAATGCATCCCTACTCGTCCAAAACCCCCCTATACAACACCAGTGCTGCTCAGCAATAATGCTTGTGTGAAGTGAACTCGCCCGAAGGGTGGCCGACCAAAAGCCCCCGGTGATTCACAGCGTCGTGCCCCCGGCAATGTGCCGGCGACGCTGTCAATTGCCGGGGGCTTTTTGTTTGCGCCCCTGGAAACGAGAGATGCCAAGCGAGGCCCTTGCTGCGATCACTGCTGGCTCGATCGAGGTGCTGCGGGAGGCGTCGGTCGCCGCGTCGATTCGCAGCGACGTCGAACATCTGGCCGGTCGGCTGGGAATCAAAGGCAATTGCACCAGTCGAGTAGGGGATTCGAGTGCCAAGCCGGGGGGGGTAGGTCATTTCTCTACCGCGATTCAAACGCATACCGCGTCCCCGCGTTGTCTATTTTTTGGCAATGTTGGGTAGGGGGGGGGTGAATGACTAAATGCGGAAAAAACCCATAGAACTGCATGTTTTGGCCAATACGTACCGCCAGGATCGGCACGGAAACGTGCGTTTTCCACTCGGAATGCCCAAATGCCCAGCCGGCATGACCCCCGCGGCGCGGAAGCATTGGCGACGCCTGGCCAAACTTCTGGCCCGGGCGGGCATCATCGGCGCAGTCGACGGGCTGTCGCTGAGACTTTTGTCCGAGTCGATCGCGCTGTACCTGACCGCCGCAG
>SIAF01000430.1 GCA_009691905.1 Planctomycetaceae bacterium
TCCTCGCGACTACGACAACACCGCCGAGTTCTTTGAACAGCATCCATGCTGGCTCCCTCCTCCTTGAGCAGAGAAAGGATGCCATATGCCTCGCTCGCCGAGAACTCGGCTTTTGTTCAGACACAGAATCCGGCAGAGTCAGAACTTTTGAACCCTTTAACTTTTTGCCCCGCTCGCCAGCCGGCGGCGTTTTGCGCTTTCCGAAGCGAGGTTCCGTGAAACGCGGGGCGTGTGTGTGTGAAATTTGGATAAATGGTCGTCCCGCGTGCAGTGCGGGGCGGTTGTCTCCCCCTGCGGCGACTGCTAGAATTCCCATCGAAGCTGATGCATGGTTGTTCACTGGCGGTGCCCCTGAACCCACGGGCTTCGCGACCTGTCTTCTTTTGGGCCGGTTCTCCTCGGGGGAGGTGTCTGATGGCGTCGGGGCCGAGTTCGGCAATGCAGTCGAGTGTGCTGGTGCTCAACCGGCTGTACATGGCCATTCAGGTCATGTCGGTGCGGCGCGCCTTCTGCCTGTTGTGCAAAGACCTGGCCGAAGTCGTCAGCGTCGAGAACGGCACCTACGTCTCGTACAACTTCGAGAGTTGGCGGGAAGTCAGCGAGTGGCGGTCGGCGATGGATCAACGCCAGGAGCACGACGACTGGATCCGCGCGGTCAATTTCGAAATTCAGGTGCCGCGCGTCATTCGGCTGCTGCGGTACGACCTGTTCCCCAAGAACGTGATCAAATTCAATCGGCGGAACATTTTTCTGCGGGATGAGAACCGCTGCCAGTACTGCGGCCACAAGTTTCCCACGCAACAACTCAGCCTCGACCACGTGGTGCCTCGCAGCCAGGGGGGGCTGACCAACTGGGAAAACATCGTCTGCGCGTGCCTGAAATGCAACGTCCGCAAGGGGGGCCGCACCCCGTCGGAGTCGGGAATGCGGCTGAAAAAGCGGGCGGTCAAACCCCGCCGCAGCCCGATGCTGTCGCACCAGTTGACGTGCGTGAAATACGAATCGTGGAAGCAGTTTCTGGACGAAGCCTACTGGACGGTCGAGCTGTCCGATTAGAATTGCATTCCTGAAGTGGTTGGGATAGTCTCAAAGGTGGCTGGAGCGCCGCAGTCGAGGCAACTCGCGCGACGGTTTCGTCCCCCTGTCGTTTCCGCAAATGCCGGAGAATCGAAATGCAGTTCGCCCGTTCGACCATGCGGTTGGCAGCCTCCCCCCGTCATGCGCTTCGTCGCGGCTTCACGCTGATCGAGCTGTTGGTCGTGATGGCCATTATCGCCATTCTGATGGCGCTGCTGCTGCCGGCAGTGCAGATGGCCCGGGAAGCGGCGCGGCGCTCGCAGTGCCTGAATAACATCCGCCAGATCAACATCGCCGCAGCCAATTACCTGTCGAGCCACGGCAGCTATCCCTCGGGATGGATTTCGTCATCGGGATCGACGCAGGCCCCGTCCCCCACGCACTACTGGACGAACAGCGGCGAAATGAAATTCAAGCTGTCGGATAAGTCGCAGTTTGCCAACGCCGGAATCGAGCCTTGGGCGATCTCGGATGAATGGGGCTGGCATGCCCTGATGCTCTCGCAGATGGATGCCACGACGATGGGCATCGACTACCGCCGCCCGAAAGGCGGGGCGCCGAATTCCCCGGCTTTGCAGGCGACGATCTCGTCGTACGTCTGCCCCAGCGCCAGCCAGCAGAACGGCGGGCTGGCCTACACGAACTACCGCGGAAACATGGGGACGAACTACAACAACGGCGTGATGTACATGAACAGCAGTGTCTCCGACCGCACCATCAAGGATGGCACGGGAACGACGATCATGTTCGGCGAAACGAACTTCGGCTTTTGGGGCGATGCCATGAGTTGCTGCGCCCGCGTCCCCACGAACTCCGACAATCGACCGGCACTCGACTGGGTGATCTTTTCGGGAACCGACAACGCCGGCAACCCGCTGCCGTATACTACCTCATGCCCCACGCCGCTGAAGTGCGAGCAAATCCAGACGCTCGAGAAGCGAGACAGCAGCAGCTACCTGATCTTCAGCTTCGGCAGCCAGCACCCGGATATCGTGACTTTCGCGATGGCCGACGGTTCGGCGCGCCCGATCAACAAGCAGATCAACCTGCAGATTTTGCAATCGTTGGCGACGCGCGACGGAAACGAGCGCATCGGCGACGACTACTAGAAACAGGCGAGCGGGGGGCGTAAGCCCCCTGTTTCTGTTCTTCGTCGATGGTTACGAAGTCGCGAAGGAAAAAAGTCGCGACGCAAGAAACAGGGAGCTTACGCTCCCCGCTCGCCTGGTGCTCGAGTGACTCTCTCAGTAGTTTTCAAATCCGAACGGCGTGACTTCGCCGATCGAGCCGGCTCCCATCGCAATCATCAGCAGCCGATCGAAGCCGAGCGCTACTCCCGAGCAGTCGGGCAGCCCGGCCTGCGTCGCTGCGAGTAGATGTTTCGGTTCGGGCAAGGGCGCCAGCCCCTCGCGCCGGCGTTGCTTCGACTCGACACCGATTCGCCGCCGCAATTCGTCGGCATCGGGCAGTTCGTGATACCCGTTGCACAACTCGATGCCGCCGAAATACAGTTCGAACCGTTCGGCAACCGGCGGAACCTCGGGGCGAACGCGGGCCAATGACGCCTGCGATGCAGGGTAATCCATCAGAAATTCGGGCCGCTCGATCCCGAGTTTCGGCTCGACCAGTTCGGCCAACAGCCAGTTGAGCCAGCCGTCGCGATCGTCGGCAGCGAGGCCCGGCGGGGCGATAAACCCACCATCGACGCACCACTGGGCCAGTTGCGAGGCGCTAATGACGGCCAGGTCGGCCCCGGCATGTTGTACAAACGCGGCCCGATAGGTCGTTCGCAGAAAAGGGGTCGGCGGCAGTGATACCGGTCGCGTACTGGCCGTGCCGCGACGACCTTCGGCGGCAACCGACTGGAAAACCGCAATCACCAGATCTTCAACAACCTGCATCTGTGCCAGATGCGTGTCGCCGACGCCGTACCATTCGAGCATGCTGAATTCAGGGCCGTGCAGACGTCCCCGTTCTCCATGACGAAAGACGTGTCCCAACTGATAAATCGAACCGGTGCCGGCGGCCAGCAGACGCTTCATCGCGAATTCGGGGGAAGTCTGCAGGTATAGCACGGGTCCGGCCGAAGGCTGCGTCCCGACGGCCGCGGCCGACTCGGCCACAGCGACGAACGGCTCGATATTCGCGTCGATCACCCGTTCGTGCGACACGAGCGGCGTATCGACTTCCCAGTAGCCGCGGTCGTCGAAAAACCGCCGCACCACCCCCATCAACCGCGCGCGGAGCCGCAACACGTCGAGCGAGGCGGTCGGTCTCCAATCAGGTGAACCGGACATGATTGCATTGTAGAGACCGCCCGGCACGGCGGCAGCGTCGCACCGTCCCTCGTTCACAAGCTCCGCTTGTGAACGCCGCCTGTGAAGCTCCGCTTCACGCGAGCGGCAGCGAGCCCCTCGGCCCGTTGTGGCGAAGTGCCCTGCCCTGTTGACGCCGCAAAGCAGAGCTTCGGAAAATGCGTCCCCAGTCGGAGCTTGGAAACGAGGCAACCCCGATGAATTCAATTCCAGCCGCGGACAAACACGGATGAAACACGGACCCGGGAAGTCCTGTGTCTGTTATCCGTGTTTCATCCGTGTCCATCCGTGGCTCACTCGTTCATCAGGCCGCTGTTACTTCCCGGATTGTCACGCTCCGCCTCGTCGGAAAACGCGACTCCTTGCTCGTCTCCGATCGATGTGATACATCGGGCGTCGGCTGCGGTGACATCCCCCTTGACCGGGTGCTTTTAATGAATTGAGACGCATCGAATGGATTTGCAACTTCGAGAACACGTCGTCGTCGTCACGGGGGGCGCCAGTGGCATCGGCTATGCCATCGCCCAGGGGTTCGCCGCCGAGGGGGCCGGCGTCGCCCTCTGGGATCGCAGCCCCCAGGTTGCCGTGGCCGCGGCCGAGATCGCCGATCGAAACGGCGTACCGACAAAGGGGGTCAGCGTCGATGTCGCCGACCAGGCGAGCGTTGAAGCGGCCGTTCGCGAGACGAACCTGGCGCTGGGCCCGATCGATCATCTGGTGCACGCGGCGGCGATCGGCTCGGGGAAGTTCGGATTCCCGTTCACGAATCTCGAACCAAGCGACTGGCGGCGCTCGCTGGAGGTCAACATCATGGGGATGGTGCATGTGGCGCATGCCGTCGCCCCGGCGATGATCGAGCGCAAAAGCGGGACGATGGTGTTTATCGCCTCGGTCGCCGGTCAAATCGGTTCGCAAACCGACCCTCCCTACAGCGCGACGAAGGCCGCGAACATCAATTTCGCTCAATGCCTGGCCAAAGATCTGGCCGGCTCGGGCATTCGGGTGAACAGCGTCTGCCCGGGCATGGTACAGACGCCGCTCAACAAAGGGGTCTGGCAGGCGTGGAACAACCTGCAACCGGCCGACAAGCGGCAGACGTACGAAGAGTGGGCCGGCGATAAAGTCCGCCAGATCGTGCCGCTGGGTCGCTGGCAGCAGCCCGCCGACATCGCCGACATGGTCGTGTTTCTGTCGTCGACCAGGGCCATGCAGGTCACCGGCCAGACGATCAACGTCGATGGCGGGTATGTGATGCACTGGTAAGCTATCTTTCCGCCGAGAAATTGACCGTTTTTGCGTCACTGTTACCAGATTTGTTACCGGGCAGATTATCGAACGCCTGCCACATTGCATCGGCAGTCGCTTCTGCGTCCCGGCCGACGTAGAACTCCATCGTCGTCTCGATATTCTCGTGCCGCATCATTTGTTGCAGCACGGCGGGCATCACGCGGGATGACCAGCGGAACCCGAACGACCGCCGCAGATCGTGGGCACTGGCGAACTTCACCTTGCCGCTGACGGGATGCGTCCAGACCTTCACCATCGCCTTTTCGCCGATCTTGCTGACCAGACGGCCAACTCGGTCATCGGTGAGCCGTTCGCCTTCGTGGCAGCGTCTGGCGAGTTTGAACACCCGGCCCGTGCGTTCTTCAACAGGGGTCTTTGCCAGGAACGCGGCGAATTCGGGTGCCATCGGCAACACGCGGTCTTGATTCCCCTTTTCGAGTTGAGCCGGAATTCGCAGCATCGGTCGCTTGCCTGTCAGGTCAACGCAGAGCCGGTCGTCACGATCCCAGTACAGTTCAAGGGATTCGCCGAGCCGCAAGCCAGACCACCATAGCCCATACAGGTACTCTGTGAACGACGGGGCCGCCTCGGGGCCGACGACTTTCTCGACCATCGCCAACAGCCGGTCGAATTCTTCCCCGGTGATTGACCGTCCCTTCGATCGCTGGCCCTTTGGTCGCCCGACCGATTCTATTTTCGGCACCGCCGGAATCAGGTCCATCTTGAACGCCCATGAGAGCGCCGAACGAATGTGGGAGACGTAGCCGCCGATGGTCTGTTCCGTGCAACCACGCTTCCGCAACTGCGATTGAAAGTGACTCAACCGGGCTGCGGTCAGGTCGGTGATTCGCTGCGGGGCAAGAATCTCCATCAGAACCGACCGGATGGTGCGGGATTTCTTTCCGGTCTTCGGTGCCAGGCGGGCCAGGTGCTCGTCTTCGTACCGATCCCAAAACTCTGTCCAGGTCAACCGGCACTTGCCGCGATACGATCCGGCCCGCAGTTTATCTTCGAGCTTCGAGGCTTCGCGTTCGGCCTCGCGATGGTTCGACGTCTTTGCCGACTGGGTTTTCTTCTTCCCGGTCATCGGGTCGCGCCACTGGATACGGTGGACCCCAGAAACTGGACCAGCGGTTAAGATAGAAAACCGAGGTTCAGAAAGGAGGGGAGTCAAGGATGGGAAGGACACGGAAGTTGCACACGGCGGTGTTCAAAGCGAAGGTGGCGTTGGCCGCGGTGAAGGAACTGGAG
>SIAF01000014.1 GCA_009691905.1 Planctomycetaceae bacterium
CCGCACTTGGCTGGCCGAGGTCGCCCCGGCATCGAGCTACCTGTCCTCCAGCGACCCGCGAATTCACTGGGGTCTGGGCGAATTCGCAAAACTCGACGTGCTGGTGATCCGCTGGCCGTCGGGTGACGAGCAGACGCTGAACGACGTTTTCGCGGATCGAATTCTGCGAGTGGATCAGCGACCGTAACAATGGCGCTGGAAGCGTCGTCGGCGCAGCTCGCGAACTGGGTCGCCAAGGATCAATTCTCGCCGAGCCCGCAGGCGGCAAGACAAGATTTCTGTCGACCGGCGAGCCCGGCGGATTCACGAATCAATACTTGAGCCGTGATTGTTCAGTGATTATCATAGATCCAAGTTCGTGCAATCAATTCTCAGGGAGGTGTCAAGTGACGACAAAAGTCGCGTCGGCGGCCAGGACGACGAATGGTGTCACGTCGGTCCTGGATTCGATCTGGGAGGTCGTGCGCCAAAGCGACCTCAAAGTGGGCGATCAGATTCCCTCGATTCGTGAATTATCGGATCGGCTGAAGGTCAAGCAATCGGCGGTCCGCGACGCGATTCTCAAGGCCGAGACGATGGGGCTGGTCACAGTGCTGCCGCGCGCCGGGGCCTTTCTGCGAAACAGCGCGCTGCCGGTCGCGCCGTCCACGTCACCGCATGACGGGTCGTTGTCGGGTATTATTCAAACGTCGCTGGCCCACGACGAGCCGAATCTGTTTTACCTGCTTGACGCCCGGAGGGTGATCGAAATCGAGCTGGTCGGTCGAGTTGCCGAGCAGCGGCGCCTGGAAGACCTGGTGCCGATGCGCCGGGCTCTCAAGGCCATGCTGCACCTGCCGGCCGATACGCCGCGCCCCCCCTATGTCAGCTACGATGTGCGTTTCCACAATGAGATTGCGCGGCTGGCGGGCAATCATGCGTTGTTCTCCATCCAGCGGATCCTGATGCAGATGATTCGCCCGCATCTGGTGGAGGTCCCTTTCAGCGTTCAGCGCCGAAAGACGACTGATGAGTCCCACGCGGCGATCTACCAGGCACTGGTTGCCGGCGATCCCGAGAAGGCCCGGACCGCGATGCGGGTGCATTTGAGTTTGGCCTATGACTCGCTGCTGAAGGACATTGAGGAAGTTCCGAAATCGGCCGCCGATTGAGGGAGAAGACGGGGACAGACTCAAGACGTTCGGGACATGAATCGCTCAACGTCTATTCGTCCGCCTGTTCCTTGGGTTCGGCCTGACCTTCCGGCTGCGCCGGTCCTTCGCGTTCGGTCGTCGCCTCGGGTTCCGTTGATTCTTTCGACGACTCCGACTCTTTCCGTTCGCTGTCGTCCTGTCGTATCATCCCGAAATCTTCGGGAGTGTACATCCTCACCGGCGATTCGCCGACCTGCAGCACTTCCTGCTCGTGTCCGGCGCGAGGCAGGCCGAAGTAGATGTAGAGCATACGCTTCTTCAGCAGGCCGCTGTAGGTGAAGGTGTCGACGCGGCTCGCGGCAATCTCATTCGCGGTGAGGCCCGTCTGCGATTCGCGGTGCGAGTATCTGGTCACCAGTTGGTTCAGCTCAGACTCGGTCAGGTATCCCTTCGTGGATTTCTCCATGGCGGCATGCGCGGCGTCGGCGTCAGACTTGATGCCCGAACTGCCCCGCCACTCGATGAGGACTACGATCAGCAGCAGCAGGATCACGCCCCAGACGATCGCGCGTTCCACGGGCGAACGGGGCTTTCGCGTCGCGGGCGCCGGCGCAGGAGCGTTGGGGGGGTTCGCGGAGGGAACTTCGGGTGAGTCGAGAGAACGACCGAGATCGTCATTTGTCATGATCGGCATCTTGTGTGCGCAGTGAAGATGATCTGTCCAAGCATTGCATTCGATTATGCGATCAGGCGTGGGGAATTTCAAGAACGGGGCGAAATGAAGGAAGATCGGTTCTCGTGCTTGACAAGCTGCGAGCGGGCGAGCATAATCTAATGCCTGATTCACCTCTGCACGGTGCATCAGGCGTAATCATCAGAGATAAATCACTGATTGATCAGTGATTTGAACATCCAAGACGCGTTCTTTCGATGGTTGCCATTCGGGGTGCCGTCGGTCGTTATCATGTGTCGCTTTTTCTAGGAGAACGTCATGGAATCAACGAGATCTGTCTGGAAGAATCGCGGTTTCACTCTCATCGAATTGCTCGTGGTGATCGCCATCATTGCCGTGTTGATCGCCTTGCTGCTGCCGGCGGTGCAGCAGGCGCGTGAGGCGGCGAGGCGAGCTCAGTGCCGTAACAATCTGCATCAGTACGGCTTGGCCCTGCATAACTATCATGACACGCACCAGACTTTGATGCCGGGCGTGATCTGGACCGGCGGTAGCCAATGGAATATTCCGCGGACCAGTTACCTTACCTTTCTGCTGCCGTTCTTCGACCAGTCAAGCATCTACAACCTGATGAATTTTAGCTCGGGGGGAATCACCTGGCATGGCAACAACCTCGCGGCCACGAACACAGCGACTCCGGTGGTGATGCTCTGCCCCAGCGACGGAAAAGGGGGCTCGCAGTGGATCGTGGCGTGGCAGGCGCAACGGCTGCACAAGACCAACTATATGGCGTTCATGAGCGGTTTCCAAATGAGCGATATTGGCACGACGAACCCGCGTCTGAAAGGTGCCTTCGGCACCAATCGGGGCACGAATTTTTCAGGCGTCACCGATGGTTTGAGCAACACCATGCTGTTTGCTGAGTACCTCACGGGAAGCCGGCCGAACGAAGTCCGTGGGTTTGCCTGGGGCGATCAGCCGGGCGGCGCCCAGCTTTACGTCGAACTGGGGCCCAACAGCAAGCTCCCCGATCGGCTGTACCCTTGTTGCGACTGGGGTTACCTTGACAATTACCCAGAATTGAATCTGCCTGCGATAGGAGCCAACGGCTTCTCGAACGACACGGCCGGCTCGCGGAGCCGCCACACGGGTGGCGTCCATATCCTGTTGGGCGATGGAGGTGCGCGTTTCATCAGCGAGAACATCAACATCGACACTTGGCGCGGCTTGAGCACGATCTCGGGCTCGGAAATTCTTGGCGAATTCTAAGTCGCGCCGTTTGCGTCTTGTTGCAGAAACCCGGCTTGAGGAACAAGCCGGGTTTCTGTGCGGGCTGCCCCCAGGCATTTCTCGGCCCTGATCGGCAGCCACAATTTCGTTTGATATGAACTATCACATCCTGGAGACTGCAATGAATTCACCCATCACGATTCCCAGAGTCTTGTTGTCTCTGTCAATCGCGGCGATGGTTTGCTGCGGGTGCGGCGGCGGCGGCACGGACTTGGGCAAACACGGCTCAGTCAGCGGAACGGTCACGTTCGACGGAAAGCCGGTCGAATTAGGCCAGATCACGTTTACTCCGGTGGGAAAAGAGGGAACCGTGACCGGTGCGGAGATCAAGAACGGTAAATACTCCGTTTCGCGCGAAGCGGGCCCGCTGGTCGGTCAACACAAGGTTTCGATTCACGCGAATCGGAAGTCGGGCGCACAGATTCCCGCCATCATGCCGGCCCCCGAGGGAACGATGATTGACGTCATGGAAGAATATATCCCGACGAAGTACAATTTCGAGTCGACGTTGACGGCCGAAATCAAGGCGGGAGACAATCCCAAGGTCGACTTCGACCTGAAAGCGGAATAGTCCACTCGCAATCTCTCGAGCGTTCGTGTGAGATTCCGGCTGTTCCCGTACACGATCGGTTCGCGCGGTATGCTGCGCCGACAACCTATGACGTTGGTCGTGGGCGCAATCGCGATCTCAGGGCTCGGGCTGCTGTTCTGGTTTTTCGGTCGGGCGACTCGTCCGGTTCACGAGGCGGGACGTAAGGGCGAGCGCGCGTCGGCCGTGCGGGCAGGCAGCGATCCGCGCACCGCGGCTGAACTCACGGTGGCCGCGGAACGTGATTTGAGCGAAGGACGTCTGCAGACGGCAGAGCGATACCTGCGCCATCTCGTCGATTTGCAGCCCGATCATCTCAAAGCCCCCGATCATCTCAAAGCGACTGCGCAATTGGCCCGCGTGCTGCGTCTCGAAGGACGACGCTGGGAATCCGTCCCCTTCTTTTTCGAGCTCGTGCGTCGCCACGCCGCCGATGTCGACGAGCTGGTACTGCTGGGGGGCATTGAATTGGCGGTCGACATGCCCGTCGAATTCGAGAAGGGCACGTCCGGCGGACAGCCCGATCCGCTGATACTGCTGTGGCAGGCCCATCAGGCAGGCCACGACGGCGATGCCGCACGGGCCGAAGCGTTGTTGCGCAGGGTGCTGACCCTGGCCCCCGAGTTGATCGAGGCGCAGGCCCGGCTTGGCCATGCGCTGCTCGACGCGGGCGAGCCTTCGCACTGGCTCAAATGGCACTCGCAACTTCCCGCTGCGGCCGACGAACATCCTGAAATCTGGGTCGTTCGCGGCATCTGGTTTCAAGACCATGCATTGCCGCGCGTCGCCGCCCGGTGCTTCTGCGAAGCGATCCAACGCGACCCGGATCACCGCACGGCCAATTATCGCCTGTCGCAGGTGTTGGTCACGTTGGACGAGCGTGCCCAGGCGCAGCTCTTTCTCGATCGCGCCCGCGAGCTGCAGGAACTGGAATCGGCTCTTTACATTCTGGACAATGACCACAACGACCTGGTCCGCATGCGGCGCGCCGCGGAGCTGACCGAGTCGCTGGGCCGGATCTGGGAGGCGCACGCCTGGTGCCGCGCCGCCTTGAAGCGGAGTCCCCGGCTGGTCTGGGTTCTGCAAGGGATCGACCGGCTGCTGCCGTTGCTCGAGACGGATCCGCCGCGCGTCCTGGCCTCTGCCAACCCGGCATTGCACGTCGATCTGTCGATGTATCCGTTACCCGGGCGCGATGCGTCGGGCGGCGAGCCTGGATGGGAACAACCGGCGGCCGCGCCGGGCGCCCGGATTGCGTTCGCAGACGTGGCCGCGGCGGCAGGCATCCGCTTCCAGTATTTTAACGGTGGAGACCCGGAAAACGGCGCCCTCCAGATGTACGAATTCTCCGGCGGCGGCGTCGCGGTTCTCGACTTTGACGAAGACGGCTGGCCCGACGTGCATTTGACTCAGGGCTGCGTCTGGCCCCCCAGGCCCGGTCAAACGCAGCACCTCGACCGGCTGTACCGCAATCTGGGTATGGGAGAATTCGAAGACGTCACCGCGAGCGCTCTCGTCGGCGACGATCGCTTCAGTCAGGGCGCGACGGTCGGCGATTTCGACAACGACGGCTTTCCCGATCTGTACATCGCCAATATCGGCAGCAATCGCCTGTACCACAATCAAGGGGACGGAACGTTTCTCGACGTGACAGAGCACACCGGCACCGGCGGCGACGAGTGGACCACGAGCTGCCTCATGGCCGATCTCAACGGCGACGCATGGCCCGATTTATATGCCGTCAATTATCTGGCAGGCGGCGACCTGTTTACGAAACTCTGCCACCTCGAAGCCAAACAGGGCGCGCTCGGGATTTGTACTCCCCGAGAGTTTCCCGCCCAGCAGGACCGGGTGTACTTGAATCTGGGAGACGGCCGGTTTGAAGAGGCGACCGAGGCGGCGGGCATCGTGGTCCCTGACGGAAAGGGTCTGGGCATCGTGGCTGCCGATTTCGACGGCTCCGGCAAGCTCAACCTGTTTGTGGCCAATGACGCGGTTCCCAATTTCTATTTCGTCAACGAAACGGCATCCCGGGGGGGGCCGCTGAGATTCGCCGAGCGAGCGCTCGAGACCGGTCTGGCTTTCGACCGTGACGGCAGGGCGCAGGCCTGCATGGGGGTCGCTGCCGGAGATGCCGACGGCGACGGCCTGCTGGACCTGTTCGTCACCAACTTCCATCAGGAATCCAACACGCTGTATTCTCAGCAGCCGGGCCATTTCTTCGTCGATGAATCGCGGCGGGCCGGACTGCGGGAACCGAGCCTGTCGATGCTGGGGTTCGGGACGCAATTTCTCGATGCCGATCTCGACGGACTGCTCGACCTGGTGGTGACCAACGGACACATCGACAACTATGCGGCCACCGGGCTGCCGTATCAGATGCGGCCTCAGATTTTCCGTAACATCGGGAACGGACGATTTCGAGAGCTTCCCGCGGAATCGCTGGGACCGTTTTTTGAGGGCGTCTACCTGGGTCGCGGACTGGCGCGGCTCGACTGGAACCGCGATGGCCGGGAAGATTTTCTCGTTTCACACCTCGATGCTCCGGCATCCTTGCTGACGAATCAAACGCGCGGCCCTTCACGCTTTCTCGCGGTTCGGCTTCGCGGCGTGCAATCGGACCGCGACGCGATTGGCACGACAGTGCGGGTTACGACGGGTGCTGCCTACCTGGTCAGGCAACTGACGGCGGGGGACGGATATCAAGCCAGCAACCAGCGACAACTCGTGTTTGGCCTGGGCGACAGCGAGGCTGCCGACGAGTTGACCGTGCGCTGGCCTTCGGGACTGGAACAGACGTTTCGCGATATTGCGGCTGGTCGGGAAATTCTGCTGATCGAGGGGGCTTCGAGGCCCGTGCGTCTGGTACAATAATTCACTGTTTCTCCACTGTTTCTCGCCGATTTTCACAGATTGGATTGGTTCGGATGTATTTGGATCCGCGGTGCGACATGCGAGATTCTCCAGCAAGTTGAATTCATCGTCGTCGGGCGGTTCAATGTGCTTTTTGCTGTTTGTTGCAGGGCGTTTCTTTCCCGATCGAACCATGCCCAGGGACTGATGATGCGGACCGTCACGGGAGCCATACTGCTGACTGCGGCCGAGCAATGTTACGCGCACGCCTGTCTCGTCCCCTTTCCACACCATGACGCTGCGGCGCAGGTATTCGTGCCGGCCAGCGTCGTTCTTTTGGCTCTGGGCCTGGTGTTTCTGGTCTGGGGTGTGCTGACCGAACCAGCCCGCCCTCGGGCCGACAAGGCCGGCTGAGTCATGGAAACGAAGATGGTCAACAGCACTGACACGATCGACGACCGCAAGCTCCGGATCGGGCTGGTTTTGCTGATCACACTGGGGACCGGGTGGGTGATTCAACCACGCGCGTTTCCGACGCGCCGCCAGCACGAGATGCGTGTGGCCGCCCGGGCCTTGGCCGGACATCGGTTTGATGTCGCCCAGGCCGCCGCCAACCGGCTGCTGGAACGGGATCCGAGCTCGCCCTCGGCGTTGCTGCTCGCCGGCTTCGCGGCCGCCGGCCGATCGGAGCATGAGACGGCGGTCGGGCTGCTCCAGCGCGTTGGGGCCGACAGCTCCCAGGCGTTCCACGCCGATTTGGCGCTGGCGCGACAATGGCTTGGTCTGGGAAAAGTAGAACAAGCCGAGGAACTCTATCGACGGATCCTGACGCGGGATCCCGGCCATCTTGAAGCCAACAGGCGGCTGGGATTCATGCTGCAGGCCCAAGGGCGCACGTGGGAGTCGCAGGCCTGCCTGGCCCCGCTGCTCTTCCAGGGGGATTTCAAAGGGGATGAGCTGTTGGGCGTCTCGTCAACAGAACGCTACTTCTTTGCCGATCAGAAGCTGGAACGGACTTTGCACAACGCGGTTCCCGGCGACCTGCTGATTCGCCTGGCCGAAGTGCGCTCGGGTTTGTTAAGCGGACGCGAAAGCGAGGTGCGGCCGCTGCTGGAACAAATCGTAACCCGTTACCCCTGGGTCGCCGAGGCCCGGGCGCGCCTGGGGCGATTGATCGCCGAGACCGGCGATCGCGGCGAGTTTCTGGAATGGAACGCGGAAGTCACCCCCGAGCACGAGTTTCATCCCGAGATCTGGTTCGTCCGGGGACTGTTCGCACGCCGCGAAGGAACGCGGCCGGCGGCGGTGCGGTGTTTCCTTGAGACGCTGATCCGCTCGCCCAATCATCTCGCGGCCCATCACCAGATCAGCGGTTGCCTGCTGCAAATGGGTCAGCCGGATTTCGCGAAAACGTTTGCTGATCGTGTCCCGCTGCTAAATCGGATCGACATCGAAATCAACCTGATCCGCAAAACTCCGACGGCGGAAAATGCGTTGCGGCTGATCCGTCTGCTCCAGGAACTGGGGCGGCATTGGGAAGCAGCAGGCTGGGCGCACCTGGCTGCCCGGTTTGAACAACCAGCCGGCTGGTCGCAAGCGGTGTACTTCGAGGAGGCGAAGAAGTTAATCGCCTCAGCCGGCCTCACCGCTCGGGATTCTCAACCGGCCCTGCGTCTGGATTTGAGCCAGTTTCCACTTCCCGAATGGCCGCGGCATGCGGATTCGACGGCCCCGCCGCGGCCATCAACAGACGGCACCGGCCGATTCGCCGCATGGCGATTCACCGACCGGGCCAGGGCGGCGGGACTCGAGTTCGCGTACTACGACGGGACCAGCATGCAGTCCCGCATGCGGCACGTCATTCAAACGGTGGGCGGCGGCGCGGGGGTCATTGACTTCGACGGCGACGGATGGCCCGATTTGTATCTCACGCAGGCGAACGACTGGCGCCGCCCCGTATCGGAATCCACCTCGATCGATCGCCTGTTCCGTAACACCGGTGCGGGAGAATTCGTCGACGTGACGGCAGCGTCGGGCCTGGGAGACCCGGGATTCAGCCACGGAATGGCCGTCGCCGATTACGACAACGACGGTTGGCCGGACCTCTACGTCGCCAACCTGGGACCAAACCGCTTCTATCACAACAACGGCGATGGCACGTTTACTGAGATTTCGGCGTCCAACGGAACCGAGGGGGACGAATGGTCGACGAGTTGTGCGCTGGCCGATCTCACGGGTGACGGCCTTCCCGATTTGTTCGTGGTGAATTACCTCGATCGGGATTTCGTCGTCAAGAATCCGTGCTTCGTCAAGGGCATCGAGATGGCCTGCACGCCCGATTCGCTGCCCGCGGCCACAAACCGGTTGTACGTGAATCTGGGAGACGGGCGGTTTGCCGATGTCAGCCGCGAAACCGGAATTCTCGCGGAACAAGGCAACGGTTTGGGACTCGTGGTCGCCGACTTCTGCGGTGAGGGGCGTCTGAGCGTCTTCGTGGGGAACGACACGACCCCCAACTTTCTGTTTCGAAACTCCGGGACCGATGCGAACGGGCACCCCCGTTTCGAAGAGCAGGGGATGGTCGCGGGGGTCGCGTTCAATGCCGGCGGCAGCGCCTTGGCTTCCATGGGCATTGCCTGCGGCGATGCCGACGGCGATGGCCGGCTCGATTTATTTGTGTCGACTTACATGAACGATGCCGACACGCTGTTCGTTCAGCAGTCCGACGGCTCGTTTGTCGACGGCACACGCCAGGCCCGGCTGCACGGACCGACGTTTAACTACGTCGGATTCGGATCGCAGTTTCTGGATGTCGACAACGACGGTTGGGAAGACCTGGTGGTGACCAACGGCCACGTCACCCCGCCGACTCCCGACGGGCCCGACGACGAGAGCGACAAGATGCCCACGCAACTGCTCGCGAACCTCGGCGACGGGACGTTCACCGAAGTTTCGGCCGACACGCTCGGCCCCTATTTCCAGATCAAGGCGTTGGGACGCGGGCTGACTGAACTGGACTGGAACCGTGACGGACGACAGGATTTCTGCGTGTCGTACATTCACTCGCCTGTCGCGCTCGCGACCAACGAGTCGGCAACCGACGATCACCGGCTGGTCGTGCTCCTCGTTGGCATCCGCGGCGCCCGCGATGCTTTCGGCGCTATCGCTTCGGTTCGTGCCGGCGAGCGAACAATGACCAGGCAGCTCATCGCTGGCAGCGGCTACATGGCAGCCAATGAGCGGAGGCTCTGGTTCGGACTGGGTGCTGCCCAGGCGGTCGACGAACTAACCATCACCTGGCCCGGCGGCGCGGTACAGCGGTTCGAGCGGCTTAAGGCCGACCAGGAAATCCTGGTCATTGAAGGCCGGGCACAACCGGTCATGCTGCGTACCTGGGTTGTACCCAGGTAGGTCAGCCTAAATGCCCACTCTTCGACTGGCAGGACCGAAAAGTCTCGCCGGTGTCGCAAGCTTCGGGTGAGAGTGGCACCGCCAGCAGCTAGCTGGTAAATTGGTTTCTAGTAACTTGTGCCCTGTTTCCGATGCCTGACGGCCGTTCGCTTGAAAACGCTCCGAAACGTCCTGGCGGTCGCGTTCGGGATCGAAATCATCGTGGTGGCGTTTGTCGTCGGCCGCCGGCTGAATTCAACCCACATTGTTCCGCCGCACGCCGAGCAATACCACGATTCCCTCACGAGTCGCGAATTGCTGGATTTGCCCGACCGGTATTGGTTCGACAGCACCGAAAAGTGGCGGGAGCTGGCGGAGGTCTACATGACGCTCGGCCATTTCGCGAAGGCCGACGCGTGCCTGGGCCGCGCGATGGAGGGCAACCCGCTGTCAACCTCGATCGCCTTCAGCCGCGCGTATTGTCTCGAGCGACTTGGCCGGATCGATGACGCGAACGCGGTGCTGCACAGGGTCGCGGAGCAGATCACGGGACAATCCGCGCAAACAGCCTGGTATTGCATCGGTTGCAATGCTCTGAAACTTGAACAGGCGGCCGAGGCGGCCCACGCCTTCGAACGCGCCGGCATCGACCATCTTCCCAGCCTTTACCAGCGCGCCCGGTTGCTCGTACGCGGAGCCCAGGCAGCGCAGGCGGAGCCCCTGCTGACGAAGCTCGTGGCCGAACATCCCCGCGACCCGCGCGTGCTGCAGTTGCGCTCTGCTGCGGCTGCTGCACTGGGTCGCAGCGAAGAAGCTGACGGATTTCGCGACGCGGTCGACCGCGCTCTCGTTTCGCTGTCAGTCGATGCCCCGCCCTTCGATCTGCATTCTCGGAAGGATCGGTTTGGGCTTGGCCGCGAGATGGCCGCCGTCTACGAGCAGTTACAGGCACGAAAGTTCGATGCGGTGTCCCGGCGCCTACCGTTGCTGGTCAGCGAAGACATGCACGGGGAGAATCACCATCCCTTGCTGCTCCAGAAAGCGGCCGAATACCTGGTCTACGCCCGCAACGAGCCGGTCGCCCGGTTGCTGCTCGATCGCCAAATCGACGAATACGGCTTCCCGACCGCGCGCGCCTGGGAACTGCGCGGAGACGTTCTGTTCCACGATCATCAACCGGACGCGGCCTGGTCCGCCTGGAGTCATGCCCTGCGGATGCAGCCCGAAACCATCGACTATCCGAAGCTCGCCGAGGCGGCACAGCAGGCCGGTGACCAGCTCCAATCGCGGCGGTATTTGAGCCTGGCAGACCAATACGCCGGCATGCAGCATCTTCGCAACGACCGGCTCGAACCTGCGCATCAAGCGCTGCAGCGCGCCGCAGCCCGCGATCCGGAACTGGCCGACGTCTGGTTCTACCTCGGCGAGACTGAGCGATTGCTGGGGAACGGTCGCGAAGCAGAAGTGTCCTATCGGCGCTGCCTCAAGCTCGTGCCATGGCATGGCCGCGCTCAGTCACGACTCGATCGGCTTTCGTCGACCCGGCGAGGCCCCCCCGATTGAAGGAAACGTGATGCGCAAGTCAGTGATGCTCCTTGCAAGCTTGGCCGTCGCCATCCCGGTTGCGACGTATTTCGCGGTGCCGGCGATACCGCAGTTGAGAACGCTGCCTGAGCCAGCCTCTGAGATCGGGTCGCGATTTCCCGCTTCGCCGCTCGGTTTTCAGCGCCGTGAAATCGGCCCTCCGCCCGAACAGCGGCCGATCATCTGCAACGTGCAGATTCTGGATTTCGACGGCGACGGAAGGAACGATATTCTTGCGTGCGACGGGCGGCGGCAATGCATCGCCCTGGCCAGCCGCGACGACCAAGGCGCCTGGAGCGAGCGAATCCTGGCGGAAGATCTGTTGTTTCCGGCCCACGCCACGGTCGTCGATCTCGACCAGGACGGAGACCGGGATCTGGTCGTGTCGGTGCTGGGCGATATCCTGCCCAACGACGGCGTGATCGGCCGGCTGCTCTGGCTCGAACAGACGTCACAGGGCTTCGAGCGTCACGTGCTGCTCGAAAACGTCGGTCGCGTGGCCGATTGCCAGGCGGGCGACCTGGATGGCGACGGCGACATCGACCTGGCCGTCGCGGTCTTCGGTTACGCGCGCGGCCAGGTGCTGTGGTTGGAAAACCGCGGCAATGGACATTTCTTCGAGCACGAGCTGCTGTCGGCCCCTGGCACGATCCACGTGCCGCTGGCCGACTTCGACGGCGACGGCGATCTCGACATCGCCGCCATCGTCTCGCAGGACGAAGAAGAACTCTGGGGCTTCGAAAACCTTGGAAAGGGAGAATTTCGTCCCCGGCGGCTGTGGTTCACGATCAACTACGATCTGGGGAGCGCCGGACTCGTCGCCGACGACCTCGATGGCGACGGCGACACCGACCTGATCCTGCCCGTCGGCGACAACCTCGAAGTCACGCACAGCTTTCCCAAGGCCTGCCATGGGTGCTTCTGGTTCGAGAATCTCGGCGGCTGGAACTTCACGCCCCGACGAATTGCCGAATTCGGCGGGACCTATGCCGCAGCCGTCGGAGACCTCGACGGCGACGGCGACCGCGACGCCGTGCTGGTGTCGATGTTCAACAACTGGGACAACCGCGACAACGCCAGCATCGTCTGGCTCGAAAACGACGGTCACAAGCAGTTCCGCACCTGGCAGATCGACACTCGACCGACGCATCGTATTACAGTCGCCGTGGGCGACCTCGACGGCGACGGGCGAGACGACATCGTCACCGGCGGCCTGCACATCGTGGGACCTTTCGATCGGCTGGGGCGGCTCACCGCCTGGTTCAACACCGGAGGGCGCAAGGTTCCCTGATCGCGCTGCGCCCGAATCTCAGTACGCCGTCCGAAGTGCGACATTCGGCGAGCCGCCGGCGTCAGCCCGCGGGTTCGGACGGTGGCTGATCGCGCAGCTCAACCCGCAGGCTTATCGCCGCGTGTCCAGAGAAGCTTGAGGGCCGCCTGAATCGTGCTGTAATTCGGGTCCAGCCGTTCGAACAGCCAGAGCAGGACGCCTGTGTCGAGGAGTACGAGCATCAGTCATGCTCGTCGTAGATGTCGGCCCGCGAGAAATCCATCGGAAGCGTCGGACCGTCGAAGGAGTTTTCGCTGAGCAGCGAATCAAGTTCGGTCAGCGACAGCTTGGGTGCGGCGCCGTTATATTATGCACCAGCCGTCGGCGAAGTACGCCGGCAGAGGCGAATGCCGTTTGGCTGACTGATTCTGGCTGGTCGATTGGCCGACTGGCCGATGCTCGACTTCGCCGCATGGAACCTGGAGACCCGAAGCCCCCGTCTGCAACTCTGATTCGCGTCGATATGAGCGCGTTGCCCACGCTCGTTTCGCGGGCCGGCGAGCGGGCCTCCCTGCGGTTCGTCGAGTTCTTCGCAGCCACGAACGGTTTCAACCGTCGATCGTGTGACAGCTCCCGCGTGATGCCCACGGGCCGGTCGTCGCTTCAGTCCCATCCCGTATTTCTTTGTACCAGAGAACCAGCGCGGCTGTTCGCTCTTTGGCAATTCGCTATCACATGGCACTCCGAGCATCTGCGGCATTCGCCGGCCCCCAGCGGAGGAAGAGCCGAAACGCGATTCCGCACGCAAACTGTACAGGGAGCGCAGTCCGAAGAAACTTGTTTTCGCCAACGATTACTTGGTATACTGAAGAATGACTTGACCCCTGAACGTCACTACAGGCACACGCTATGCCAAGAGATTCGCAGCGATGGCCGCTTCTCGTTTGGTCGGCAGGCGGGATGGCGGCGGTTGTTCTTTCGGCGATGGCCCTCCTGGCCTTCGACCAGCCCGCGCCTTCAAAGCTCCCGCCGGCGGCAGAGCGCTCCATCGACTTTGTCAAAGATGTGCGGCCCATCTTGGCTTCCACCTGTTATTCGTGCCACGGTGCCGACAAGCAGAAAAGCGATTATCGCCTGGATCTGAAGGCCAGTGCCCTCAAGGGAGGTGCAATCGGCGATGCCATTCTTTCCGGCAAGAGTGCCGAGAGCCCTCTGATACATTATGTCTCCGGACTGGATGAGCAGATCAAAATGCCTCCCCAGGGTGAGCCGCTCACGGCCGAGCAGATCGGAATTTTGCGCGGCTGGATCGATCAGGGGGCCAACTGGCCCGATGGCGCTGACGCCGTACCCGAAAACAAGGCCGACCAATGGGCCTTCGGCCCGCTGGTGAAGCCGGCGGTGCCGGCAGTCAAGACGCCCGGCTGGGGGCGAACCCCGATCGATGCGTTCGTGCTGGCGAGACTGGAGGAGCAGGGGATGGCCCCTTCCGGCCCGGCCGACAAGCGCGCTTTGCTGCGGCGCGTCACATTTGACCTGATCGGCCTCCCACCGACTCCCCAGGAACTCGACGCGTTTCTCGCCGACGGATCGCTCGAGGCCTATGCGCATGTCGTCGACCGCCTGCTGGCCAGCCCGGCGTACGGCGAGCGCTGGGCGCGTCATTGGATGGACATGGTGCATTTTGCCGAAACGCACGGCCACGATCAGGACCGTCCGCGCCCTAACGCCTGGCCCTATCGCGACTACTTGATTCGTGCCTTCAACGAAGACCGCCCCTACGCACGGTTTGTCGAAGAGCAATTGGCCGGCGATTTTCTGTATCCCGACGACCCGCAGGGAATCGTGGCGACCGGCTTTCTGGCTGCTGGGCCTTGGGATGAAAGCTCGCAGGTCAACATCGTCGAAGACACGGTGGATAAAAAGATCGCCAGGAATCTCGATCGTGACGACATGCTGACGACGGCGATGGCCACTTTTCAAAGCCTGACCGTGCACTGTGCCCGCTGCCACGACCATAAGTTTGATCCCATCAGCCAGGCCGAATATTACAGCCTTCAGTCGGTCTTCGCGGGAGTCGATCGCGCCAACCGCCCGTATGATCTGGATCTTCATACAAATCTGACTCGGCAAAGTCTGCTGCGGAAGAAGGCCGACCTCGAAGCGGGCCGCGCTGTGCCGGTCAACGAGTTGCAGGATCCGGCACTATTGGCCGAGTTGGCCGCGTGGGAACAGGCCTTTGCCGCCCGATCCAGCCTGTGGACGCCCCTCGATCCGGTATCATTCACCTCCGCCGAGGGGGCCACGCCCGTCAAACAGCCGGACGATTCGGTTCTGTACGGCGGCATGCGGCCCGAAACCGACACCTACACCATCGTGGCCCACACCGATTTGAAAGGGATCACGGCGGTGCGACTCGAGGTGCTGACCGACGAGAGCCTGCACCTCCAGGGCCCCGGACGGCAGGACAACGGCAACCTGCACTTGAGCGAGTTCAAAGTCCAGGCAGCACCCAGGGCCGAGGCGCAGGCCGGCATACCGGTCGTCCTCCAGAACCCGACCGCTGACTTCGATCAGGAGGGCTGGACGGTCGCCATGGCCATCGACTCGAAGCCGGAAACCGCCTGGGGCATCCACCCCCAGGTCGGGAAGCCGCACTGGGCGACTTTCGAAGTGAAGGAACCGTTGGGATTTGACGGCGGTACAGTGCTCACATTTGTCCTCGAGCAGAAGCACGGCCGCGGACACCTGATCGGCCGCCCGCGCCTCTCGATAACGACACTCCCGCCCCCGATTCGCACAACCGAAGCGATCGAACACATCCTCGCAATCACTTCCGAGCAGCGCACCGACCAACAGCAGGTGGAACTCGCGACGTATGTCCTCAAATCCCGAGTTCTCGCGCAATTAAAGGCGCTGCCGAAACCGCACATGGTTTATGCCGCAGCGACCGAGTTTACCCCGGATGGAAATTTCACCCCGGCCCGCGGCGCGCGGCCGATCTATCTGTTGCAACGCGGCGATGTCAATCAGCCGGAAGGCCTGGTTTCGCCCAGCGGTCTGCGCTGCATTCCCGGTCTCAAGCACGAATTCGATCTGCCCGATCCCAACGACGAGGGACGCCGCCGCGCTGCTCTCGCAAAGTGGATCACCGACCCCGCCAACGTGCTGACGTGGCGTTCGATCGTCAACCGCGTCTGGCATTACCATTTCGGCCGCGGAATCGTCGATACCCCCAACGATTTCGGGCGGATGGGGGGCCGGCCGACGCATCCGGAGCTGCTGGACTGGCTGGCCGTCAACTTCCGCGATCAGGGGGGCTCGCTCAAGTCGCTGCACAAGCTGATCGTGACCAGTTCGGTCTACACGCAGTCTGCGGTTTCCAAAGACGAATTCGCAAGCATCGACGCCGGCAATCGGTATCTGTGGCGCATGAACCGCACCCGCCTCGACGCCGAGTCGGTGCGAGATGCGATTCTCCAGGTGACAGGCAAGCTCGACCCGAGCATGGGGGGGCCGTCGGTCAAGCAGTTCATCGAAAGTCCCGGAATCCATGTGACCCCCATGGTGGACTACCAGAATTTCGACGTCGACAACCCGGCCAGCTACCGCCGCAGCGTCTACCGGTTTCTGTTCCGGACGCTCCCCGACCCGTTCATGGATTCGCTCGATTGTGCCGATGCCTCACAGCTCACACCCGCGCGCAACAGTTCAGTCACGGCCCTCCAGGCGCTATCCATGTTGAACAACCATTTTCTCGTCAGGCAGAGCGAGCACTTCGCCGAACGGGTGGGCCGGGCCGGCAACGAATTAGCAGGGCAGATCGAGGCGACCTACCTTCTGGCACTGGGGCGGCCCCCCACCGCCGAAGAAGTATCGGCGCTCTCGGCCTATGCCATGAAACACGGCATGGCCAATGTCTGCCGTCTGATATTGAACAGCAACGAATTCATGTTCGTCCATTAGTAGCCGGCACACACGCTCTGTGTGCCGAACCTCCGCACACGGGGGTGCGGCCTGCCGGCAACGAGTTCCTATTCGTCCATTGAGCGAGGCCGGTGTCATGAGCAGCAACCCGCATTCGCATTGTTCGCAGCCGTCGGCAGGCAAGCGAGACGTCGAGTCGGCATTTGTAGACGGCACGCTCCGTGTGCCGAATTTACGCACACCCAGTGTGCGGCCTACAGACGGGCCAATCCCGCGCCGCGAATTTCTGTGGCAGTTCGGGGGTGGCCTGGGAGGCATCGCCGCCGCGCATCTTCTGGGTCAAAACGGCCTGCTTGCCGACACCGAACCGACGACTGGCGTCGGCGCCGATTGGAACGGCGGGCTGCACCATCGCGCCAAAGCGAAGCGCGTGATCCAGTTGTTCATGAACGGCGGAGCCAGCCAGTGCGACACATTCGATTACAAGAGCGAGCTTGAGAAACGCCACGGCACCAGGTTCGATCCGGGCACGCGGGTCGAATCGGTCACCGGCTCGCCGGGCTTTGTGGTCATGAAAAGTCCGTTCGAGTTCAAACAGCACGGGCAGTGCGGACGCTGGGTCAGCAGCGTTTTTCCAAACCTGGCACAATGCGTCGACGACCTGGCGTTTCTCATGTCGATGGCCTCGAAAACAAACGTGCATGGGCCCGGCAGCTACATGATGAACACGGGCTTTGTCACTCCGGGATTCCCTTGCCTCGGGGGGTGGATCTCTTACGGGCTGGGAAGTCTGAGCGACGACTTGCCCACGTTCGTCGTGATGCCCGACCCCCGCGGCCTCCCCTACAATCAGCAGGGAAACTTCTCCTCGGGGTTCCTCCCCGTGGCCCACCAGGGAACGATCATCAAGGCCGCGGCCGCGACACCGATCGCTGACTTGTTTCCACCCCCTGCCGCCAAGTTCATCACCAGTCAAAGCGAGGCCGAGGGCTTATCCCTTTTGAATCGCCTGAACCGCGAGCATCTTTCCGACTGGCAGGGGGATACGCGGCTGGATGCTCGCATCGCGTCTTATGAATTGGCCGCGAAAATGCAGGTCAGCGCACCCGAAGTGCTCGACATTTCGGGCGAGACCCAAGCCACGCGAAAGCTCTACGGCCTCGAAGAGACGCCGACGGAAGAATTCGGACGGAGGTGCCTGATCGCGCGGCGGATGCTCGAACGGGGCGTCAGGTTTGTGCAGATCTGGAGCGGTGCGGGGGGCGCTTCGGGGAACTGGGACAACCACACGAACATCAACACCGAGCTGCCGCTGATCGCTGCGGTCACCGATAAACCGGTCGCCGGCCTGCTGCAGGATCTTAAGGCCCGCGGCCTCCTGGAAGACACCCTGGTCGTCTGGAGCACCGAGTTTGGCCGCCAGCCTTTCAGCCAATCGACGGCCGGTCGCGATCACAATGGCGGCACGTTTGTCAGTTGGCTCGCCGGCGCGGGGGTCAAGGGGGGCACAGCGTATGGAGAGAGCGACGAATGGTCGTGGAAGTCGTTGCAACCGACCTGGTGCTACGACCTTCACGCCACCATCCTGCACCTCTTGGGAATCGACCACACGCGATTGACGTTTCGGCATAACGGCAGCAATCGCCGCCTGACCGACGTTCACGGGAGGGTGATCTCGCAGATTTTGTAGACGGCATACTCCGAGTGCCGAGGATACCGCGCACGCAGAGGCTGTGATTTTATTGAGTGTGGACTGAAGTCCACACGACAGGTTGTGAATCGCCGCGCCTCAATTCGAAAAACTCAAAGCCTCGGCGCGTTCGATCTGAAAATTGCCGGCCAAAGCGAGCGTCTCGAAACGACAACCAATCAGCAATTCGACGTCCCGTGAAACGGGGCGCGAAATCGGGGACACATCTCATGATGCAGCGATCCTTGTGGAAGCTCCCGGCTTGCATGATTCCGTTGCTGGTTCTCGGCTTGCCGGCGGCAGCGCTGCAGTCGGCACATTCGGCGGAAGCTCCCACCGCAGCCGACACGGGGAAAGCTCCCATCGAATTCGTCGACGACGTCCAACCGATTCTGGCTCAGAACTGCTACCACTGCCACGGCCAGAAGAAGCGCGAGGGGGGCTTGCGTCTCGATTCTCAGCTCCGGGCTTCGCGGGGGGGTGACAGCGGGCCGGCCTGGAAATCCGGTCACAGCAGCGAGAGCCTGCTGATCTTGCGGATCACGTCGGACGACGAGAAATTGCGGATGCCGCTCGATGCCGAGCCGCTCGCCCCCGACGAGATCGCCACGCTCAAACGCTGGATCGACGCCGGTGCCCGGTGGCCCGAGGGGGCCTCAGGCCCAGCGGAAGACGAGCATTGGTCGTTTCGCCCCCCGCGAAAGCCGGCGCTTCCCGCGGTAAAGGACGAAGCGTGGGTCAAGAACCCGATCGATCGCTTCGTGCTCGCGCGCCTCGAGGCCGAAGGCTTGCGTCCTTCTGCCCAAGCCGATCGCTACACGCTCGCGCGGCGGCTGTCCCTCGATCTGATCGGCCTGCCCCCCACCCCTCAGGAGGTCGACGACTTCGTCGGCGACCAGCGGCCCGACGCGTATGAACAGTTGGTCGATCGACTGCTGCTCTCGCCACATTACGGCGAACGCTGGGCGCGGCGCTGGCTCGACCTGGCCCGCTATGCCGACACCAACGGCTATGAAAAAGACCGCCCGCGCTCGATCTGGCCGTATCGCAACTGGGTGATCGACGCGCTCAACTCCGACATGCCGTTCGACCAGTACACGATCGAGCAGATCGCCGGAGACATGCTGCCCGGCGCCACCGTTTCGCAACGGACTGCCACGGGCTTTCATCGCAACACGATGCTCAACGAGGAAGGGGGCATCGACCCCGAGGAGGACCGGTTCAAGCGGATTGTGGATCGCGTCGGCACGACGGGGGCGACCTGGCTGGGGCTGACGCTGGCTTGCGCGCAGTGTCACAGCCATAAGTACGACCCCATCACGCAGCGCGAGTTTTACGCGATGTACGCCCTGCTGAACAACGCCAATGAACTGGAGATGCCCGTCCCGGATTCGTCGGTGGCCTCCCGCCGCAGCGAGGTGGACGCGCAAATCGTCGCGAACGAGGCCGACCTCGAAAACCGTTTTCCCGTTCCTGCGATCGTCGAATGGGAGGTTGCCAGGCCGGTGGAAGGAAGATCCGCCAGCGGAGCCGTGCTCGTCCCCCAATCCGACGGTTCGTTTCTTGCCTCCGGGGCCAATCCCGAGACCGACGTCTACACCATCGTGGTCGACTCGGCGGTGACGGCGGTCGTAGCGATCAGGCTGGAAGTCTTGACCGATCCCTCCCTGCCGAATTCGGGGCCCGGTCGCGCTGAGAACGGCAACTTCGTGGTGAGTGAACTGGAAGTCTCGGTCGCTGGGTTGGGCACCCCCGACCGCGCCGCCCCCCTGCGGTTGCGCAACGCCCAGGCTGATTTTTCACAGGACAACTTCGCCGTCGCCGCGGCAATTGACGGCGACAAAGGGAGCGCCTCGGGCTGGGCGATCTTCTCCGGCGCCGGCCCCTGGAATGTTAACCGCACCGCGACGTTCGACGTCGAAAACCCCTTGAGAACCCAACAAGGGGCGCGGATCACGTTAACCATTCACCAGCAACTCGGAAGAAACCACAACCTGGGACGGTTTCGGATCTCGGTCGGTCAGCCCGTTGACGAGACCAGACCCGTCGCCGAGCGACGGCACGATCTCGTCGAGCGCCGCTTTGCCCGCTGGCAAAGCGAAGCCGCGATCAAGGCCCGAAAATGGACGGTTCTGCAGCCTGCGACGTACCAGTCCAACGCCGCGACGCTGACCTTGCTGGATGATTCGTCGGTGCTTGCCGGTGGAGACGCCACAAAACGCGACGTATTCGAGCTGGAATGTGAGACGGCGGTTTCAGATATCACCGCGCTGCGGGTCGACGCGCTCCTGCATCCTGGGCTGCCTGGAGGGGGCCCGGGCCGCGAAGTGATCGACAACCCCGGCGATTTTTTCCTGAGTACTGTGGCCGTCAGCGCCCGGCGCATGGGAGACGAGGCGTTTGAGGGTGCCCCATTCCACCGCGCCGCCCATAGCTTCGCCCGCTCAGGCGCTCCCTCGGAGATGGCGATCGACGACGACGAACAAACATCCTGGAACATCACCGGCGGAACGGGCCGCGAACAGGTCGGCGTGTTCGAGTTCAAGACCCCGATTCCGGGAGGCCCCGGCACGCGGCTCAAGGTGGTGTTGACTCACGCCATGTATTACCCCGGCAGCCTTGGCCGGTTTCGGCTTTCGATCGCGCGCGATCCCACGCCGGCCGACCTTTCGACGTTTCCTGCCGAAATTGAAGCGGCGCTCACGGTGCCTGCCGCCGAGCGGGTTCCCGCGCAGCAACAAGCCCTCAGACGGTATTACCTATTGAACGCTCCGGAGCTGGCGGCAGAGCACGCCCGGATCGCCGCGCTGCGCGGCGGCCGCCCAGCCTTGCCGACAACCCTTGTGATGCAACAGCGCCTGCCGCAGCATACCCGCACGACCCGGCTCTACCAGCGCGGCGAGTTCTTAAAACCGCAGGCTGCGGTCGAACCAGGGGTTCCGCGCGTTCTGCACGAGTGGCCGGCCGACGTGCCGCACAACCGGCTCGGTTTCGCCCGCTGGCTGGTGGATCCGGGCAACCCGCTGGTGGCGCGGGTCGTCATGAATCGCCACTGGAACGCCCTGTTCGGGCGGGGGCTCGTGCGAACCATCGAGGATTTCGGCATGCAGGGTGAAGCGCCGACCAATCCTGAACTTCTGGACTGGCTGGCGACCGAGTTTATGGACCGCGGCTGGAGCCAGAAGGTCATGCACCGATTGATCGTCACGAGCGCGGTCTATCGACAGTCGTCGCAGGCCCCGCTGGAATTGCTCGATCGCGATCCACAGAATCTACTGCTGGCGCGTGGTGCGCGGTTTCGAGTGGACGCCGAAATCGTGCGCGACATCGCCCTCGCCTCCGCCGGTCTGTTGAATCCGAAACTTGAAGGGCCGAGCGTATTTGCACCACAACCGGAAGGGATCACATCATCGGCGTTCGGCGCGCTCGCGTGGAAAACCGAAACCGGCGAGAACCGCTACCGTCGCGGGCTCTACACCTTCTCGAAGCGAACTGCACCGTATGCCGCGTTCGCCACATTCGATGCTCCCTCGGGCGACTTCTGCACCGTGCGCCGCGAACGATCGAACACCCCCTTGCAGGCGCTAACCCTGCTGAACGATGCAGTTTTCGTGGAAGCCTCGCAGGCGTTGGCACGCCGCGTCTGGCACGAGCCGGAAATTTCTTCCCCGGTGCGATTGACTGCGCTCTTTCGGCTGTGCCTCACCCGTCCCCCCACTGCCGGCGAACTGGCGCAAATGGAGGCCTTTCTCGACGCGATGCGCTCGCGGTTCCGCACAGGCGAGTTGAATCCCGCGGTCGTCGGCGGCGGGACGCTGCGGAAATGGACATTCGATGTGGATGCCGAGAATTGGGCGGCGGGAGACCAGTGTCAGCTTGCCGCGGCCGAAGGCTTGATTCACGTCACCAGTACCGGTAAGGACTCCCGCATCGCCGCGGCATTCCAGGCTCCCGCGGGACCCGCCGTACTCAAGCTGCGAGCCCGGTTCAGGATTCCAGGAAATGCCCGGATCTACTGGTTGACCGAGAAAGAGAAAGAGCCCGTGGAGTCGAATTCGGTCGTGATCGAACCCCAGCGCGATGTTTGGCACGAATACACGCTTGACCTCACCGCTAAATCCGACATCACCGGACTGCATCTCGCGCTGGGGAGCGAGCCCGGCGAAACGGAAATCGACAGGATCGAACTGTCGTACAGCCGGCTGCCTGCGGCCGACGTCGATCTCACCGAATTGGCCGCTTGGACCGCCCTCGCACGGGTCCTGCTCAATCTCGACGCCACGATCACCAGGGAATGACTCCATGCAAAACCTCGCGTCTTTTCGGGAAGCCGTCACCCGCCGCCATTTCTTCGACCACTGCGGCCTGGGCATCGGCAAGATGGCCCTCGCCTCGCTGCTGACCGGCCTGGGGACGCGCGCGGCAGCGTTTGCGACGCCTCCACCGACTGGTCAACTCGCCGTCACACCGCCGCACTTCCCGGCGAAAGCCAAAAGCGTGATCCACCTGTTCATGGCCGGGGCTCCAAGCCAGCTCGACCTGTTCGACTACAAAGAGTCGCTGGTCAAGCATGCCGGTGAACCGGTTCCGCCGGAGATCATCAAAGACCAGCGGTACGCGTTTATTCGTCCCGATGCGGCCATGCTCGCTCCGCAATTCAAATTCGCGCGCCACGGCCAGAGCGGTGCCGAGATCTGCGAGGCGCTGCCGCATCTGGCCGAGATCGTCGACGAGATTGCGATTATCAAATCGGTGCATACCGATCAGTTCAATCACGCCCCGGCCCAGTTGCTGATGAGCACCGGTGCGCCGCAACCCGGGCGGCCCTGCATGGGCGCCTGGGTCACGTATGGCCTGGGGGCTGCGACCGATTCGTTGCCGTCGTTCGTGGTGCTCTCGAGTTTCAAGGGAACCAGCGGCGGGGCGTCGAACTGGTCGAACGGTTTTCTGCCATCGTTGTATCAGGGGGTTCCCTTTCGATCGCAGGGGGATCCGATTCTCAATGTATCGAGCCCGGCCGGCTTCGACCGCCGACTGCAGCGAGCCTCGCTCGACCTGGTCGAGTCGCTCAATCGCGAGCACCTGGGCGCGGCCGGCGATCCCGAGATCACCACGCGGATCAGCGCCTATGAAATGGCCTATCGCATGCAGTCCAGCGCACCCGAGCTCATGGATCTCTCGTCTGAAACGCCCGAGACGCTGGCACTCTACGGCGTCGAACCGAACAAACCCTCATTCGCCGCCAATTGCCTGCTGGCGCGGCGCCTGGTCGAACGGGGTGTGCGCTTCGTCTCGCTGTTACACGAGGGTTGGGATCATCACACCGACCTGGTCGGCGGCATCCGCACCCAATGCGGGCTGACCGATCGACCCGCCGCGGCCCTTATCAAGGATCTCAAGGCGCGGGGGCTGCTCGACGAAACGCTGGTGATTTGGGGGGGCGAATTCGGCCGCACTCCGATGGTGCAATCGGGCCTGGGACTTACCAAAAGCCCGGCGGGACGCGATCACCACCCGCAGGCGTTTTCAGTCTGGTTGGCCGGCGGCGGGATTCGACGTGGTGTCACGTATGGCAAGACCGACGACATCGGGTTTCGAATTGCCGAAGATCCGGTGCATGTGCATGATCTCCAGGCGACCATTCTGCACCTCCTGGGTCTCGATCACGAACGTCTGACGTTTACGTCTCAGGGCCGAAAGTTTCGCCTCACCGACGTTTCCGGACAGGTGATTCAGCCAATCCTCGCATGAGTGGCACTTGTTTCCCCGCTTGTTTCCCTGGCGACCCCGCATATTGGTTCGCTTTTCCTGGTTCACGAGGAGTTTTCATGTCCTGGCGACAGCTTTTTGCGGCAATGATGCTGGTGAGTGGTTCGGCGGCGATGGGCGCCGACGAGTCGCCGGTTCGGCATCGGATCATGCTCGTCGAATACGGCACGGGCAAGAATCGCATCCTCGAAGTGGCTGAAGACGGTAAACCGGTTTGGGAACATCGCCCCGAGAGCATCTGCGTTCATTGCCAGCCTCTTGCCAACGGGCACGTGGTTTATGCCTGCGGCGGATCACCGACCAGGGTGCAGGAAGTCGACCGCGAGCACAAGGTCGTCTGGAACTATTTCGGCCGGTGCGAACAGATTATGACGTCTGACCGGTTGCCCGGCGGCAACACGCTCGTAGCCGAGCAGGGGCCGTGTCGTGTCGTCGAAGTCGATCCCCGGGGCAAAATCGCTCTCGCCGTCAATGTCCCGGTCAAGGCGCCTTCGGCGCACAACCAGATGCGTTGCGTTCACGCGCTCGACAACGGGCACCTGCTGGTGGCAAACGAAGACGATGCCGTTGTCCGCGAGATCGACGCCGATGGCCAGGTCGTCTGGGAGTGCCCCGCCGGAAAGTTCGTCTATGAGGCGATCCGGCTGAAGAGCGGCAACACGCTAATCGGCTGCGGAACCGACAAACGAGTGATCGAAGTCACTCCCCAGAAGAAAATCGTCTGGGAACTTACGGCCGGCGACGTTCCCGAGGTCAATTTGAATTGGATCACGAGCCTGCAGGTTCTGCAGAACGGAAATTACGTGATTTGCAACTTCCTGCGCGGGCAGGAAGGCCGGGGAGCGCATGCCTTCGAGATCACGCGCGACAAAAAAGTGGTCTGGAACTTCGCCGACCATTCGCTGGTCGGAATGGCGACGACGGTCAAGGTGCTGGAGGAGCCGTCTCCTTCCGCCGCCGCCGACTTGGTACTCGCCGAGTTCGAAGACTGGAGCTACGGCGACTGGCAAACAGCGGGCGAGGCCTTCGGACTCGGACCGGCGCCCGGTCGGCTGGCGACTCAGGGACCGGTAGGGAATTTCGAGGGACAGGGCCTGGTGAACAGCTTCGTCCAGCGCGACAAAACGCAGGGGACGCTGACGTCGCCGGAGTTCGAAATCACGCGAGCTTATATCAACTTTCTGATCGGCGGCGGCGCCCGTCCCGCGCTCGAGTGCGTCAATTTGCTCGTGGGAGACAAGGTGGTTCGCACCGCGACCGGTCGTAACAGCGACGAACTGGAGCAATCGAGCTGGGATGTCCGCGACCTCCTGGGACAGAAGGCGCGCCTGCAGGTGGTCGATAAGTCGAGCGGTGCCTGGGGGTACATTCTGGCGGATCACTTCGTCGAGAGCGCCCATCGACGGGGCCGCCTGGTCGGCAATGTGCCCGATCCTCACCGCCGGTGATCGATCGCGGCCTGTTTATTGAGGCCGCTTCAATCGCTGCGCAAAGAATACCCGACGGTGAGCTTTCTAATCGTCGTCGCGTTCCGCAGGGTCGCTGCGGTACCGAGGATCCTCTCGATGACGGCGCCGAAAACCGGGGACTTGCCTTTTTGCTTTCGGCAGAGCCAATAGACCTCGCGCTGCCGGATGTGAAAATCGTCAATCTCGCTTTTGATTGACATCAACTCCTGTTGTGACTTCCGACTGGGCTCCGCTCGCAGAAAGGCGATATAGAGTATGGCTCCCTGATCGAACTCGGCCTCCGGAAACGGCCGGTGTTGCTCAATTTCGACGAGTTCGGAAATTGATCTCACAAATGTGACGACTGGATATCCGAGGACGCTTTGCAGTCGCTCTTCGATCTTGAGCTCAAGTGCACCTGTATTTCGAGCGGATGATTCAAAGATGACGTTGCCGCTTTGGATCAGGGTCTCCACCCCGGCGAAGCCGATCGATTCGAAATATCGGCGCAAGTCAACCATTTTGACGGTATGGCCCCCCACATTGATTGCACGCAGAAATGCGACATGGCGCGTCATGGTTTGATGCCTGGGCTTGGAGTCATTGGAGCAAACTCTTGAGTTCATACCGAGGCGATCGTACTCGTGCGGCGCTCGATCAATCGCACGGCACTGCCTCGATGATCCTGCAGGTCGAATCGGGAATGCAGATCAACCGGCGCAGTTCGAAACGTGCCGATGACAGCAGAGAAGCCCATTCGGTCTGACTGCGTTCGCGGCCTCCGGTGACCGCAAGCATGTTGAGGTCTGACATCAAAACTCTCTCGAGCGCTCGATCGGAGTGGTTGATCCACTCCGGCAGCACCGCCTCGATGACGAGCAGGCGGCCATTCGCCGACATTGCGGCGCGACAATTCTGTAGGATGCGTAGCGCCCGGTCGTCGTCGTAGCCATGGAGCACGTGCTTCATCAAATACGCGTCGGCGCCCAGGGGAACGCTCTCCAGGAGATCCCCGTCCAGGAGCTCGCACCGATCAGCGAGTCCGGCGGCTTTGAGCTTTGGGAGTGCGCCCGCAACGGCCTCTTTCCGGTCAACTAGAATTCCCCGTATGTGCGGGTTTGCCTTGAGAATCGCGGCAAGCAAACCACCACCCGCACCGCCAAGGTCGGCCACGACTTGATACCGAGAGAATTCGTGTGCGGCGACGTAGGGGGCCATGTCGTCGGCCTTTGTTTCGGCGAACACCGCGTGGAAGATCGCCTTGGCGTCTGGGTTCCTTGACCAACGGGACTTGACCCCTTCACGTTCCATCGCAACCGTCGCGCCCGAGTTCCCGCCGGCCCGCACGCAGTCGGCCAGATAGTTCCAGGAGTCGGCCAACAGGTCAGCCCAGAACACCATCGAGGCCCAGACGGTGTCCGGTGCATCCCGACACAGCGGCCGGCCAAATGGCGTCAAAACGAAACGACCCGGAGACAACTCCTCGACTACTCCAATGCTCGCGAGAGCTCGTAGAAACCGAGACAGGGAATCCGGGTTTGACGCGGTCGCGCTGGCCAGCTCGTCCAGACTTTTCGCGCCATTCCCCAACGCGTCAGCGACCCCGAGGCGCACCGCAGCGCAAAGCACCTTTCCCCGAAAGTATCCCTGGGCCATTTCGACGAGCGAGGTTCGATCGGGCGGATCGATCCGGACCGGCATGACATCTCCTCAGCTTTCAATTCCCACGTTGCGCGCGAGTTACACAACGTTTCCGGATTCTACCCGAGTTGCCTTCGCGCAGGAACGATTGGTCGCACGATTCACGACTGGTACAGGTCAGGCATTTTCGGTAATCGGGGTTCAGAGCATCCCCCGCCCGAATTGAGCGGTGGCCGACGCGGCGCCATCTCTTTGTCGCGCGAAATGCTCTTTGCCCGTAAACCACCCGGCCCCAAAGTTTGAAGAGCGTACGGATCGCTCGACCCACCGAGCAGGACTTCAAATTCGCAACTCGTTCTACCGCGAGGCGCATGGAAAAGTCGCCAACAGCGCGCACCCTCCCGCGCGCACGTGACGTCCGAACATTCCGAAGGCGACATCCTTGTGCGCCTCGGTTTCGCGCTGAATTTGCCCGTCAACTAAGCGGATCAGGCTCGCGAGAGTCACATTGAACGTACCCTCCTCACCCAGTTTTCCGCCAAATTCTGGACCACAAGCCTTAGCCTTGCACCAGCGTTTTGAAGCCGCCGTGGATCATGCGGTTGACATCGAAAGGCATCACTTTCGACTGTTTTGTCATTTCGGCCATGACTCTCTTGTTGACCGCGTTGCGGTGCGCCTTGTTCTTGTAAACGATGAACGAGAAAAAGACGGTTTCTGTGGGTTTCAGGCTGAGCAGTGTCTTGAAATCTTTGCCGCAATCTGGCGGTACGACAAGGTCATCGCCGGCGCACTCGAAGTACTGCAGCGCTCCGTGCTTCATCCACACCTTTTTGCCCCAAGCAGCCAGCTTCTTGTATGCTGCCACTTTGTTCTTGGCCACCGGTATTAAGAATCCATCGACGTACGACATGGACTTTTACTCCTTCCTAATTGCCACGTGCTGGTGGCAAGCCGCCACACCGAAACGCAGGCCAATGTCGGCGACCATCAACACGGTCGCCGCCATCCCGATCCACAAGGGTCCCGGCAGGCGGATTTGAAGCGGCGGCGCTCAGGGGGCATCGGACTGGCAAAAGCAATGGACATGTCGTCAATCTACAGCCATCCCCGTCAGGCCCCGTCAGGTTAAATCCCAGTCATTCACCGGAATAGATTCTTCGCCACGCGAGCGCGGAACCAACGACCCAGTTGGTACGAAAGCGTCGATCCGGCCGTTTCCGCTGAAATTCGTTGAATCGCCAAAAAAGCACGAGCCGCCATGACAATGCTGGTGATCGCAGCCGCCAAGGCTCCGATGAGCGCTGCAAGTAAGTAGTTAGGTCCAAAAGGGGAATGGCATTGACGTAAGCGGGAGCATCGCAAGGAAGACGAAGATACCGCACGCAACGCTTCGATTGAGGCCCAACTTCCTGAGCTGACGCTTGGTTTCCGCAAGCTCGTCGCGGTAAGTTGACGGCACTTCTGGATTTCGACCAGCGTTCCAGCCCATGCGCCACTCGTTGTAATGGTGAATTGTGAACACGCTCCCCTATTCTACCAAATCCTGCGCTTCCGCCAATTCCCGGTCGTCCAAGTGCATGTACCGCTGGGTAGTCGAGATGTTCGTGTTGCCCAGCAACCACCGGGCGAAGCCTACCGCCCGGCGGAGCGGGCCGAAGTGCAAGCATCGGCCAGCATGTGGCGGGGCGCGTCGGCGGCAGAGCGAAGCCCGATCAAGCTTCGCGGAGCGGCTTCGTACAACGGGCGGTTGGGTTCGGGCGACCGAACCGTGCAGCCCTCGAACTTTTATGCGCAGGTTGCGTGGCTCGCCGAGAGGCAGGCTTGACTGCTGAATCCAGTGCGCTAGTTTGGGTTCACCATTGGGTGCTCGATTTCCGGTCCCGCGCCTCCGTCGAGGGCCTTGGGAGCAATAACGCTATTTTATCTTTCGGTCCTTCGGCTCGCCGAGCTCAGAAATGGACGCGTCAAGGAATGGATTGACCACGGACACGAGCGCGGGAGACGAGAGAAGGTCGTAGTGTGTGAAGCCGGGTAAGATGGCAAGCTGTGCCGTCGGTCTCCCAGATCCATCCAAGCCCCCATCTTTTTGGCCACCGCCGAGCAACGCGAAAAATTCCAGAATGTGCGTCATCCGGATGGCGTCGGCATCCGCGAAAACGAGCAGCGTAGGCACGTTTATCGCCGCAACGTCCTGTGACCAATCATAATCCTGCCTGAGCAAATCACCGAGTTTTGTGAACAGTTTCGACCAATTGACACTCGGATAGAGCTTGTAAAGCGGCGTCTGCTTCATCGACTCGCCGAGCGCGGGACCCAATTGGTCCATTGAAGCCAGGCACTCGGGGTACCATCCGTCACGCTTGAAGGTCGTCGAGATGATAACAAGCTTTCGCAGCAATTTGGGATGCCGGATTGCAACCTGCAGCGCGACACCACCGCCGAGCGAGTAGCCCATGACATCGGCTTGTTCAATGCCGAGATGCACGATAAGTGCCGCAATGTCGTCAGCCATCAATTCGCAGCGGAGGGGACGATCGATATCGGACGTACGCCCGTGGGCCTGTAAATCGACCGTGATGACCTTTCTCTTCTCGGAGAGCGCGGGCAGGTGGGGGTCAAACACTTCACTCGCGGCAACGCCGCCGTGCAACAGGATCAGCGGCATGCCGGTGCCGCGAATCGCGTAATGGATTTTGAGGCCGTTCACGGTAACCTCGCCGCTCTTAGAATCCTGGTCCTGTGCCGCGGCCGCCGACATTCCGGAAAACAGGATAATTCCCAGCAAACCCAGCGCTTTGCTCGTTGACATTCGATTGCTCCCTTTCAAACCAGAAACGTCATACCGGGATGATATCAGCAAAACACTCGTGCAGCACCCCGATCCCTCAGAGTAGTTCATTCCATCGCTAAATTGATTCGTTCCCAAAGGGGGCGCTGTCGTTTCCAATCCGCCATCCCCACTACCCCCCGCGATTGCCGTTCTCGCAGCGGATCGTCACCCGCTTCCACCGCAGGGAGAAACAAAATCGCCTCCTGAATATCCGGTGCCGGCAACAACCGATCCATGACCTGCGTGACCCTTGCCCGAGTGACGTTCCCCAGCCGCGCCAGGTCGGCGTAGTCGCGAACCTCGCCGTCCCGAATCAACGTCTCTAGCCGGCGTGGTCTATGCAGTCCGCGTCCCGTAAAGCTCCCGCAGTTGCTGTGCCGCCAGCACCTCGTTCTTCAATTTCGCGTACGCCTCCTCAAGAGGGATTTCATGGTCTTTTCCGGGAGCGAAGCCGCAATCGGGGTTGAGCGTGATTCGGGTCGGCGCGACATATCGCAGAGCGTTTTGGACTCGCTCGACAATCTTTTCGGGAGAATCGATCTCCGGGAAGCGCACGTCAACGCAGCCCAGGCCGATCCGCACATTTTCGGGCAGTTCCTTGAGGACCGCCATGTCTCCGGCGACCGGGACGCTGAATTCCATCATTAACTGGGCTACCTGCAGCCGCTTGATGTGTGACAGGATCGCTTCGTAGCCACCGGCCGCTCCCCAGCCACGGCGACCCCAATTGCGCCGGCAGAGATGCACTGCGAGGGTTACTCCCTCGACCCCGGAGACGATTTCGTTGAGCATGTCGACGGCCCGGCGCATCTCTCCCTCGGGGTCGGGGAATTTCTTGCGGATTTCGGGATCGACAAGTATGCAGAGGTGTGGCTCATCGAGCTGGATCGCGTCGACGCCTACATCCCGGATTGCCAGCAACTCCTGCCGCAAGACGGGGACCAGCGCCTCACAGAACGCTTCGCGGCTGGGATACGCCGCTTGAGAATATGCCGGCTCCCACATCCGCTCGCCGATCAGGTAGGGAGAGGGGAGGCAGATTTTCACGGCGTGATCGGTGTTGTCGCGGAGGAATTTTGCCTCGGCGGCGATCACGCCGGGTTTGAGCGGTCGCATCCTCTCCGTGATCACTTGGTGGTACTGAAACACATCTCGCTGCACCCAGCGGAAGCCGTGCATAATTTCGGCGACGACGTCGACGTAACTTTCGCGGCGCCACTCGCCGTCGGAGATCATGTCGATCCCCAACAGTTCCTGCATGCCGATGGCGAAGCGGACGGCATCGTCCATCCGCCGCTGCCAACCGGCGTCGTGCGTGCCGGTGCGCGACCCGACTTTGAGCAAATCCTTGACGTATTGGGGCCGAGGGAGACTGCCGATCACAGTGGTGGGAAACAATGGCAAAACGCGTGGCATGGCGAAATCCTCGACGAGCGAACCGGCGTTTCTCGCAATTCGACGTGACCGACGGAGTTAACCCGGCGCGGAGTTAACGACAGCAGCGAACCGAGATGAGTACGTTTCGAAGGAATCGCGGCGTGGGTTGCGGTGCCAATCGACTCATCAGGTACGTTGAGGTCGCAAACCGATTATCGGGTGTTCCTTTTCTACCACGCTTCTACCACGCTTCGCCGAATAGCCCCTAAAAACGGCGAGAAGCGGTGGTATGGCTTGAACTCCACCGCCGGTTTGGTAACGTGAAACCCAGTACAGTCTTACGTGCGTGTGTCGGAGCGGGTGGATTCGATTGGGGTGCAAGAGGTCACAGGTTCAATCCTGATGGCCTCGACGCTCCGCCGGTCTACGCCGCCCAGATCCCGCTCGTCGACGAGCCGCTTCAGGCAATCACGATCCAGCGCAGCAAGAACGGCGCCTTTCTGGATCATGGGCGGGCCC
>SIAF01000431.1 GCA_009691905.1 Planctomycetaceae bacterium
GTGCGGATGCGGTACTCCCTCCCGCATCCAACACGACTGCCAACAACGCCTGCAACGTAACGAACTCGCCCGCCACAACCACTGGAAACAACGCAACAGGCTGGCCCCCTTGAACATCAGTAAGCGACAAATCTAAGACAGTCGAAGTAATCGGAAGCCATTATGGCAAGTTTTCTGATCTGGTGTTCCGCGTTACGCAAAACGCGTTGGTGGGTGGTGCAGGTAATGCTCGTGGCGCTATCAACGCAATGAACCTTTAATGCGTCGTCCAGCCACGGCCCCACGGCCCCTTCGCAACGCCTTTCACGCAACCGGCCGCACATGCCGAAGCGTCGGGAGGCACGCCTGTACGCGGGCTTTTTCTTCGTCGGCATCGCAGCGGTCTCCTTTGGGAACGAGTTCCAAAGGTTTCACGCCACGCTACCAAGGCAAATTGTGGTAGAAAAAGTGGTAGTGACCGCTGTTTTCTACGCTTTGCTACGCCCGTCAGGTTGTTGCAACTCGCGACACGGCAAAAGGTTGTCTCAAAGTTCCCCACCCACGATTCGAACGTGGACTGAATGATCCAGAGTCAAGACCCAGACGCCCCTGGTTTTCGCTGTTTTCCTGCGGTTTTTGCGTCTTTTCTTGAACATTGCAAATCGCGCATTTCCGATAAGACGCTGCAAAAAATGCGTTGATTCGAGGTTGTTTCCGGGCTACCCGGGTAGTCTCAGGGCTTCATTTTCCGGGACTTGGATTTCGTGAGCTTTTTGGCCTTAGCAGACGCGGCAGTCTTTGGTTCCTGCTCGCTAATCTTTTTCATAAAGACCATAGCGTCCATGAATTCATTCAGCGGCGAATCGGAAGTAACGCCGTCGCTTCCGATCCGAAGAATCCGACCTGTCCCAGTTCCGGTTCCCTTTGGCTTGCGCTTCCGGCTCAGTTCTACAAGCCGCTTGATAATGCGTTCAGCGGAGATGTATTCGTCGCCTGTCCCCTGAGGCATTAGGCCATCGTCGTATCGCTTCAAGATTGTCTTGTTTGTTGCCGAGAACAGCGCGTCATTGAAGCGCGGCCCCAGCCATTCCTGAAGCCGCCGCAGGCCATAGGCCAACCACATCTCGGCGGAGCGCAGGCCGGAATCGAATCGCGCCGTGTAATTGAATGGGACCGACGGGATTTCGAGATCGTCCATCGCCTGAGCGAATCCCTCTACCAGTGTGGCGAGCAAACGCAACTGATGCGCCCTCTCCACCACTTCAAGCGAAGTGAGCATTTCTGGGGGTTGTCGTGGCATTCTGTGAGTCTAACCGATTAGCGGTCACTTCGGCAATAACGGCCGTCTATTTCTCTATTGCAGAAAAAACAGCATACCGGTACACTACGCACGTAGTTGACGCAATGTACGTAAATGTCGATTGGAGATCGGATGCACACTCAGGGACGAGAAAGCGAAAACATTCACAGTCGCGAGGTCTGTCGGCGGTTCCCGGGGGCGAACGGTCGGCCGAGGTCGAACACGACGGTCGTTCGATGGATTCTGCGAGGAGTTCGGCTCAGTGGAAACAGGACGATCAAGCTCGGGGCCGTTCGCGTCGGCAAGTCATGGTACACAACGGAAGACTCGTTGCGGAGATTCGAGACCGAGTTGACGCAGGCGTCTGGCGTGACGGCACCGCGCGACCGAGAAGACGAGCGCGAAGCTGCCAGCGTGGGCGCGGCCCTTGATGCAGAGGGGCTTTGAAATCTGCGGAATAGTTGCCGCAGTTTTCGGGCTGACGATCAAGCTGTCATCCGCAGCGCGCAGCGGGAATCGACCGAACAGGGAAGTTGGTTGCAAAAGACGAAGATCGACGTGAAATAATGGTCATGGACCAAGCGGCCGTTCTGGCGGCGGATGAGAAGTATTACGGCAGGAATCATTCGGACAAGCACCGGGAACCGCCCGCTGACTGGGTTTCGAGTTTTCAGGCTGAACCGAAGCGGCAATCACAACGGCCGCAAGAGCCAGCCCGCGATCACCCGGTTCCCCCCCGACGCAGGACCTCACGATACCCGGTGCCGCATTCGGAGACTCTTGGTGCGGCCCTGGCGATCATTCAGGGATACAGGCCAGATCCGAAACACCAGACGCTTGCAAAACGCTCTGCCGCGCTGGTTCGACGCATCGTCGCGGAGGTTCCAAACGTGCGCGACCTAATCGACGTTATGCACCTATGGACTGCGGCGGGCACAGCGCTCTCGGTGCTGTCGGGTCACAAGACAACCGTTTTCACAGCCGACATGGCCGCAGACAAGTTCGCCGCCAAGTGGAAGGCGTACGATCCAAACCTGGCCGCCGGGGACTTCAAACAGCGGCTCGCGGCCGAAGTCGCCGCCGCCATCAAGCGTGGCGATCACCGAAGCCTGCTTATGCATCCCGAAGCTGACGGACTGAGGACGCGGTTGATTTTCATGACGCTGTTGATCGTGGAAAGGCTTAGGAACGACCCAATCGTGTTTCTGGCGTCGCGCGACGCAGATTCGCTGCTGGGGATGAAGAAGGATTATGCATGCGCCGCAATACGAATCCTGGAGCGGCTCGGCTACATCCATCGAGAGCCAATGACAAATGGCGCAGCCAAGTACAATGCGCCACGATTTCGAATCCATCCCGGCTATCAGGACATCGGCAGGCCAGAGTGTGGCGGCCACGGCACCCATAGACAGATTAAGGACAGAGTTATTTACCCGCGAGGAATCCCGTCAGTCCGCAGGACGGCAGGGAACCGATAGCGGGCGTTTCATACAAAAGTCAGCAGATCGCCCAGACGGACGCGGCCGGCCTGAAACCCGCGGCCAAGCGTCCGGGGGGTTGGGGGGGGCTATTCAACGGTGATTCGGTCGAGAGGTTTTCCCGAGTCAGAATCCTCAGAGAATTCGTTTCCAGATTAACTCCGCGTGGCGGTCTAGAATCAGACGGTTGCGTTTTTGGATTGGGCCACTCCGGTCGATTTGCCGATGGGGGGTGATTGCCCCGGATCGTCGGGCCGATGCGGCTTGGGGGTTCGGGGGGCCGGTGTATCTGGTTCGCGGGAGATTGACGACCGATGCTTGCTGGCTCCGCCTGCTCGGCCCAGAGGTTTGGCCATCGGGTTCTATTACCCTTGCGTGAAACCCGCAGCGTCCTGCGGGATCGTCGTGGCCAATTGCTGGATTTCTATATTCCCTGACTTGACCGTAATTCTACGGAATTACGGTTGTTATGCGTCGCAACTGCCGATAGAATAACGCTGAACAGTCAATTCAGCATCCTATCGAGATACGCGAAATGAAGTCCGACGCCGTGGCCTATTTGAGGGTGTCTGGCTTGGGGCAGGTCGATGGGGACGGCTTCACCCGCCAGCGGGAAACGATTGACGCCTACGCGAAGCGCTCCGGTCTGCTTGTCGTCGATGAATTTCGCGACGAGGGGGTGAGCGGGACGAACGAACTGGCCGACAGGCCGGGGCTGGGGGCACTGGTTGACCGGATTGAATCGAACGGGGTGCGGATCGTTCTGGTCGAGAATGCCACCCGGCTGGCGCGTGACCTGTTGATCGGCGAAGTGATTCTGGACCGATTCCGCAAGCTCGGGGTGCAGGTGATTGAGTGCGACGCGGGCAACGACCTGACAGTGGGAGATGATAACCCGACCGGCAAACTGATCCGCCAGATTTTGGGCGCGGTCGCCGAGTTTGAGAAATCAGTACTGGTCGCCAAGCTGCGGGGCGCTCGGGTCCGCCAGCGGAACAAGTCGGGCCGGTGTGAGGGACGCAAACCCTTTGGGCATCGACCGGGCGAAGCCGCGGTTGTCGCGACGATCTGCCGCTTACGCCGGAAGCCACGGGGTGGCGAGGTATTGAGCTATGCCGCTATCGCTGATCGGTTGAATGCCGACGGTGTGGTTACAAGGTCCGGCGGGCCGTGGCGGGCGAGCGTGGTTGGGCAAATTCTCGGGCGTTGATCGCGGCGGTCCCAATCTATGAGCGACAATCAGGCGCGCATGAATGAGGTGCGGTCCTCCTTCAATCACGTCCAAACAATACCCGATTGTTTCGCACGAATTCCTTTTCGGTCTCGTTTAGACCGGAAATACCCTTGTTCGCAATAGCCCGCGCCACGTCCATAGCGTAATGCTTCTCTATGTCCAGCCAGCCATATTCGACTTTGACCGCATCGTGTTTTTCGTCAGGGATTTTCAGAATCTCAATGATCCCAGTCGCACCAGATCCACGGGCAATCAGCCATTGCCGAAGTTTTTTCTTGTCGAACAGATCCGCGTGAAGTGCAATGTCGGCCCGAAATCCACCGACGTCGCCGTACACACGCACGACGTTTTTTATCCCAGCGATGTTTCCAGCGACAATTAAGAGCTTCTGTCGCGTCGCCCCGTCAAGTAACTCGAATTCATCCCTCCGCTCTTTTGTATCGAGCAAGAGAACGTCTTTGACCTCTTCGGGTGTTGTATCGTGGGCAGGGACAAAGGCGGGCTTTTCTTCCGGCTCCTCTTCCTCGATTGGCTTTGATCGAACGATGTACGTCGATTTGCCGACTTTGACGACGCGGATGATGTCTCCGACCTTCAGGGACGAATTCTCTGCGAAAGTTACCCGAGAATCCCGCGAGACTTTCCATTCGTCGATCAGGAAGCATGACCGGCCTGTCAGAAATATCGGTTGCTTCTCGCCAGTGACGAGGATGCGCACCCGCTTTTCAACCGACTGAACCTCTGCCTCTTTCAGGTCCAGCGAGGCAACAAACTTTGCCCCTGGCGCCGTGGCCGGATTCAGGGGCTTAGCCTTTTTGTCCGCGGCCTCAATCTGAATCGATGCGAACAGCAGAGTAATGCAGAGAATCGAAGATCGCATGGTGCCTGCCCCGGCAAATGTGATTGCGAACGTTCCATCAGTCTGCCGCGCCGTCACAGGCAAAGCAAGTGAAACGGCTCACCACGATTGCGCCCAGCGAACGCGCGACACGTCGGCCGGGCAATCCATCGTCTTGCGGAATTGCGCCGTGGCGGGGCGTATAGTGCGTGCGGATTTCTGGGAATGACTGCGCCGGATTTTTGGTGCGTGCGAACCTTGTTGATATCAAGGATTCACTCCGGGAATTCAGACAAAAGCGCTTTCGCTGTTGCATCGCCAAGAGGCTTTGCGCGTCCCTTGCTGATCTCAAAAAAGGTGTCCCGCAACTCGGAAGCGCCCGCCCGATTTTTCGTTCTGAATTTCATTCGACAGGCCGAATCAGGAATACTGGAATACACATTCAGGATTTTCACTAGATATTCAGCGATCTTCCGGTCCTCTTCGTAGAGGGCCTGTAAGGATTTCATCTCGTCAAGCAGTTTCTCGGCATCGCTAATGCCGGCAGTGTTAATGCGTCTCTGAACATCGTCGAATTTTTCTTTAACCTCCGTCATCTCGGCTGAATTCGTTTTGCGCCTCTCTTCCAATGGCCGCATTAAATCATCGCGCTTCTCTACGAGCGAAATGGATGGCCACCATCGGACTTTATCCCACTCTGGGCTGTCGAGATTTTCCTTCATCCACGCAGAGACCTCTTTGTATCCGTCGCTGCGTGGCGCGGCTGCCCGTTGTGCGATATTGGCTGGCGCTTCGCGGCGCGGCAGGACGTACCAACCGACGGCCAAAGCCGCGGCAACAGCGATCAAAAAAACCGCAAGCGACACGGAGCGGCGGCTGGCGGATCGACTCGGGATAACCGGGGTCATCGGCGCGACGGCTGAAAGCTCAGTCAATGCCTCTAGGCCTTAAATAACAACGGCCCGCTTGGAGGCTATGTGGTATTTTGGTAGCGGTCCTCGAGTTCGGCAAGGAGGAGAGGGCGTTGTTTCGTGGAGCGGGCGCGGCGCATGAGTTTGCGTCGAGCGAGGGCTTGAAGTTGACTGG
>SIAF01000432.1 GCA_009691905.1 Planctomycetaceae bacterium
ATCTGCTCGTACAGTTCTGCCGCCGCGTGCTCCTCCTCGGCACGCGAGCGCTTCGGTCCTGGGCCATGGCTGAACACTCCCTCCGCCCCCTCCAGCAACTGCTTCTTCCACTGATGGATCTGTGTCGGGTGAACCCCATGAACCGACGCCAACTGGCTCACCGTCTCCAGCTCCTTCACCGCGGCCAACGCCACCTTCGCTTTGAACACCGCCGTGTGCAACTTCCGTGTCCTTCCCATCCTTGACTCCCCTCCTTTCTGAACCTCGGTTTTCTATCTTAACCGCTGGTCCAGTTTCTGGGGTCCACCGTAAACGTCACGGCCACAGGGAACATCCGGGGCTGCGGGTCGGCATATCGCGATTTGATCGCCGCCGTCTCCCGCTCAATCTCAGCAGGAATCGCCTTTGACCTGTCGCGGAGAAAATCCTTGTTCCGCTCGAACTGATCCTTTTCGAGATCGTCGAACAGCGACAACTGTTCGAATTCCGGTTCGTCCAGTTCGGTATCGATGGCCTTCTTGAGTTCCAGCAGGATCGTCCGGATATCATCGGATTCCTTCGCGGCACGCTCGGTCAATTTTTTCTGGAGTCCGCTCGTGCGGTCCTTCATGCGGGTTTCCAGCGATTGAGCCAGCGCCGGGGCGAACTTGTCCCACATTTTGAGAAGTGCCTGCTGCATCGGCTCGTACGCTTCGTCATTTGTCGCCGCGGCCAACAAGGCGTCGACTTCGCCGACGTTGAGCCGCGAAAACCGGCCTTCCTTCAGCATCCCGCCCGCGGTGATGATTTCTTCGTGCAGCCGATGGCTATCGCCGCCGATCACGACCAGGCGGGCGTGGGCGACGACGGCCGGGGCACTGAGAACGTGATCGGGAACCAGCGGTGCCGTGATGCGATGCAGACGCTTGCCCCCTTTGACCGACCAGACTTCAGCACGCAGCAAACGCAGGCTCATCTGAACCAAGCGGTGATTCAAGTGGACCAGTACGATGTCGTCCCGGCCGTCGGCGGCGTCATGGTCGAACGTGATCGGGCGGATGTCCTTGGTGTGGGGATGCTCCAGACCTTCGGCACAGGCTGCCCAACTGTGCTTCAAGGCAGGAAGCGTGAAGACCGGCTTGCCGGATGAATTGTGGATCGGAACCAGTGCCGGCTGATCGGCCAGCGCCAGGCCGACCTCGACCACCTTGCGGATGTTGTCGGGTGACAAGCGAAGTTCACGCTGCGTTTCCTGGTACTGCTTGAGAAGTTCGTCGATCTGCTTCGCCAGGTCCCGCTCGAACTTGAGCATCTTTCGCACGGGCTCGACCTTGGTGTCGGCTCGACCGACCCCCGGCATTGCGTACCCCCGACCGAGCATTGCCTGCTCGACGTCGTCGGCCAACACAGTGCCGTAGCTCCCCAGGTCTTCCCGGATCGTCTCGACCTTCTGCGCCACCCGCATCAGGAACTCAAGGTCGGCATCGAGATCTGAAGCCTTGCTGGAGTTCGACGACTGCTGGCGCTGCTTGTAGCCCTGGCCTACGAAATGGTAGACGAAGACTTGTCGTTCGCCGTTGGCCGCGAGAAAACCCTTCTGCCCGTGGCGGTCGATGCGCCCGTTGCGTTGCTCAAGGCGGTTCGGATTCCACGGGATTTCGTAGTGGATGAGTCGATAGCAGTGGTTCTGGAGGTTCAAGCCTTCGGCGGCGGCATCGGTGGCCAGCAGGATACGCACCTGGCTGACGTCGGGGGCCGACTGGAAGGCGGCTTTGACATCTTCCCGCTCCTCCAGGTCCATGCCACCAAACATGGTCAACAGCCGGTCGTCTTTGGTGAAGCCATGCTGTGCGAGGATTTCTTTGAGCCAGTTCTGCGTGGCCCGGTACTCGGTGAAGAGGATGACCCGCTCGTGGCCCCATTTCTTGTTGGGGCGAATGTGCGTATTGAGCCAGTCGATGAGGCACTTCACCTTGGAGTCGAGTTGGCCCGATGCCTTTTCGGCCCATTGTCGCATCGTCTTGAGTAGGGCCAGTTCGTTCGCAGACAGTTCGCTGAACAGCAATGAGGCGGCATCCACGGCGTCGGCGGTGGCTTCGTCGTACTCCGTGTCGTCGGCGTAGTCCTCGTCAATGCGGTCGAGTTCCTGCTTCAAGATGCCAACCGACGGCTTGCGGACGGCCTTGCCACGTTTGGCCTGTCGGAGAGATTTCTCGTGTTGATCGAGCGTTTTGAGAAAGGCAGCGGGGCTGGAGAAGAGACGCTTCTTCAGCGTCTTGAGAACGAACTCGGTCGCCAGCTTCTCGGCGTTGTCCTGGGACCGCTCGACCCGCAGTTCGGCGTACTGCCGAAGCGCAGCGTGAATGGCCCGTTCTTCGTCGGTGTAGGGAACCTCGATGGGGTCCAGCATCCGCTTCGGAAACCTTGGCGAGCCGTCCCACTTCGGCGGCAATTCCGACTTCATGCGCCGGACCATGACCGCGCCCAGTTGCTTGCGGTCGGGTGTCGTGCTGCGGGCGAACCGCTGGTTGTCGAGCAATTCGAGTAGCGCCGAAAAACTCTCCGGGTAGCCGTTGTGCGGCGTGGCCGTGAGGAACAGCTTGTGTTCGAAGTGCGGCACGAGCAGGCGAAGGGCCTGGGTCCGCATCGAGTCCGTGGCGTACCGGCCCCGGCCCGATGGGGCGCAGTTGTGGGCCTCATCGACAATCATCATGTCAAACTTGCGGGGGAAGGCTGGCTCGTCCGGACCCGGCAGCAGTTCCCGGAACAGCCGCAGCGGTCGCTCGCGCTTGAGGAAGTCGATGCTGGTGATGAGCCGTGGGAAGTGGTTCCACGGGTTGACGTGGATTCCCCGGCTGCGGCGGAGCAGCCGCATCATCGATGAGTTCACGATGCGAAAGTCGAGGCCGAACTTGTCGCGCATCTGCTCTTGCCACTGGACCTGCAACGAAGCAGGACAGACGACGAGGATCTTTCGAGTGCGGTGTCGGATGATGAGTTCGAGTGCCACCAGGCCCGCTTCGATGGTTTTGCCGAGGCCCACGTCGTCGGCGATCAAAAGGTTGACCCGTGGCATCTGGATCGCCCGCACCACGGGATCGAGCTGGTAGTCTTCGATGTCGATGCCGGAGCGAAATGGAGATTGGATCGTCCGCATGTCGGCCGAAGAAGATGCACCCCAACGGACAGCATCGAGAAATGCATCAAGCAGTTCGGGACGATCGAAGCCATTCGGCTCGGGGAGGGCGACTTTCTCGACCACCCTGGCCCCTGGCTCCAGTTCCCAGAGGACCTGCAATTCCTCGCCGAGCCCGTCATCTTCGACCGACGACAATGTCACGAGGTTCTGCGGGGCTTCGAGGCCGGCCCGAAGGCGGCTTTGCGGCAGTGCGCTGGGCAATATCTCGGTCACCACCCATTGGCGTGATCGAACGCTGACCAGTTGGCCCTGTTCTGGCAGAGTTGCGATTGCCGTTGAAATTCCCGTGTCTCCTCAGCACTTGGCAATGAATGGCTTCGACGGAATCGCACAGAATGAACCGCGATCCGCGTGCGACTACTCGTCCATTACCGGAACGGCTTTGATGACGCCCGCGGTTCAGTTGAAGCGCGCGAAGCATTCCGGACCATTCTAATCAGCGTTGGACGACAAATCATGCACAATCGTGGGAATCGTTCGCGCGAATTCGCCGGGTCGCGATTGGAAACGCCTCAGTCGGCCCCCTCGCCACCTGGCTCGAATCGGGGCATTGGCGAGGTGACCAGCGAGTCGGCGTCGCTCTACCCGATCTTGGAGATCACATCGACCGCCTGCTGCCGGTCGGCTTCGGCGTAGATCTCGGTCGTTAACGCTGTGCTGTGCCCCAGGGCGATTCGGGCCAGCTCGACGTCGTGTTCCTTTCGCAGGCGTATCGCGGCGTTGTAGCGAACTGGTGGGGGTGCCAGCAGGTGTTTCTTCCTCGGTCGAAGTCGGCCGGGGATTGACCCCCGGCCGATTCGACCTTTCGACTACCCGACGAGAGCCGCTGACCGAATGGCAGCATCGAGGTTCTTCTGGGCATACAACTGCGTCATATCGGCTTTGGAATGGCCCAGAAGTGTCTGGGCGACCTCAAGGCCACATTCCGCCCGCATTCGGGTGGCGGCAGTATGGCGCAGCCAGTGGGGCGACCAGTGGGGGATTTTGAGCCGACGGCAGGCAGCTGCAATCGTCTGTCGCAGGCTGTCGCCCGACATCTTGAATAGTCGCGAGTCCGGGTCGGCAACCAGGTATTGACGCAGGATCAACTGGCTTTTCGGGCCAAACAACACAACTGGGTCTTTGCCATGATGGGCTGTCTTATGATCTCGGATTTTGGCAATCCACACCTCGCCGGTCCTGTCCAGCATTCCGCCCGCGAGCGACAGCAATTCACCGGTCCGCGCTCCGGTGAGCAGTAACAGATCGATCAGGTCGCGAGTCCGCTGCCGGCGCACAGACTTCTTGACGGCTTCGATATGTTCCGCGGGAACCGGTTGTCGGGGAGGGTGGTCGGGGGCTTCTGTACGCCCCGCCTGCAGCCCTTGGACGGCCTGCAACGCGTGCAGCGTGGTCACGGCGATCAGTTCGTTTTCGACCCCCCATTTGAAGACGTGCCGGATTCGGCTGACCGACTTGTTGACGTATCGGCGACACCAGCGTTTTTCGACAAACTGATTTCGTACGGCCTTCAGCGCCATTGGCCCGAAGTCAGCCGCGGGAGTGTTGCCGTACAGCTCTTTGAGCGGCCGCAGCGCCGAAGTGTAGCAGTGGTACTCGTCCGTCAATTTGCCGTTTTTGCGGTAATGCTGCTGAGCGTGCCTGAGGAATGCCAGCATCAACTCGTTGACGCTGATCCGCGGATCATCAGTCGCGGGGAGCGGGGCTTGCCCGGTGATCAGATACTGGGCGATGACCCGGCGATACTCGGATTCGGCCCTTTCGGAGCCCCAGGGGCCCAGGTAGACGTCGCGGCCATTGATCCGAACTCGGGACTGCCCGGACCCTTTGTGATGCTGCTGACGTGGAACACGACCATTTTTGACGTTCATCGAAGCGACCTTTCCCAAAAAGACGAAAAGGGTAATTTACCCTTTTCCGCCGTCAGTTTTCGGGCCGCTCCGCAGAACATCTGCGGGTACACAATTGTCGTGTTCGGCTTGACTTACGGATTGTGCCGAACCGTTTTCGGCACAAACTACCGGGCTAGGATTCGAACCTAGACGAGCAGGACCAAAACCTGCTGTGCTACCGTTACACTACCCGGTAAGACCTGCCGAATCTTATGGGACACTTGCCGGTGTCGCAAGGTTCAGACGCGCTGCGGCCGACAACCGACAAGTGGGAACAGCCCAGTGTCGGCCGCCGCGATCGACTGCCGTCCCACGTAGGTCAGCTTTTTCAAGCTGACAGCCCGGCAATGGCGGGTGCCGATCGTCCGTAGCACAAGCGTCCTCGCTTGTGGCCGAAATTGAAATCGCGGACAGCCAAAGTCTGCCGAAGCTGCCGCCCACCGATCGGAGCAAGCGGGGACGCTTGCTCTACGGCATCCGGCACCGGGTGGCAGGCATCACGCCCTTCGCAGCGGCAGCCCGGTATTCGTTTGCAGCAACGCCAGGTTGGCTTCGAAATTGGCGTCGCTGTTGCCTTGCCAGACCAGGACGCGGCCTCCTTTGGCCAGCCGCAGCCGCAGTTGGTACGAGCCCCCCAGCCAGGGGATCAGCCAGTCGAAGAGCGCTCCCCACAGCAGGCGCCAGGTGTAGTTCTACTGTCGATTGTACTTGACGAGTTGCAACCTGTTTTATAGAGACCCCTTGCGGGAAATGGATTTCCTTTAAGGAGATGCACGATGGAACGGCGATTCGAGCTCCGAAAGCAGCGGCTGTTGGCCGATGCGGAGGTTGGT
>SIAF01000433.1 GCA_009691905.1 Planctomycetaceae bacterium
CCGGGACTTGGCTCTCGAACCGACCGACAGTTCCTAACAAGGCCCCAACACGCGTCATCCTCTCTTTTGTCCTGCCAGATCTTCCCCACCGAAACGGCCGGAGACCGTCCGTCCATTGCTTCGGACAACGGGTTGGACGAATGTTTACATTCGACCCTGATTTTGACAACGGGGGACGAACGGAAATCCGCCGGGATTGTAGTGGAAAGCGACTATGAAAGACGTCGCCGGTTGACCGATCGGCGGCGAGCTATGGTGCGTTCCAGAGGCTCAGAGGCTGTCCGAGAAGTCCAATCTGTACACTATAAAACAGCGATTCGTACACTGAATTCAGGCTATTTCACCTGAACGCACGTCAACTTTTCGGATAGCCTCTGAGTTCGGCGCGGCCGTCGAATCGTCGTTGCTCGAAACCGATTTTAAGGGGTTTCATTACCTTCGAATGCGCAGCGCTCCATCGCCGTCAGGCACTGCTTTCGCGGCCAACTGCTGCCGCAGGTCGCCGGCGAACAGGTCGACCAGTTTCGCCAGACCTGCCTGGGCCAGTTCGGCTCCCGAGAAGAATCGGCCGGGGCGCGTCCAGGCAATCAGCGTGTCCAGCGGCACGTCGAACATCCGGGCGAGCAGCTTGTCCATCTCGACTTCCAGGACGCCGAAGTGTCGCGTCCACTCGGCCGCCTCTTCAATTTTCACGTTCTCGTCGCTCGACCAGCGAACGGGGTGAAAATAGAGGTACGAGGCCGTGGTGACGAACCGCCGCTTGCAGGCGGCAAACGGTACGAGGGCTGCCGACGAGCACTCGCCCAGCACGACACCAGTCGCTTCCAGTCCCCGCAGTTTGATGAGTGCCGCCAGGGACAGGCCGACGTACGCGCTTCCGCCGCACGAGTCGAAGTAGATCGTCCCCCGGCTGTGCGCCGGCAGCTCGATCAGCTGCTCGACGAGTTCGGTCTGCTTTTCGGTCAGGTCGCCGGCGAGCGCGATTTCCCAGCCGTGTTTGGATGATTTGGAATCATGTTCGGGACGCGTGCAGCGCGAAGGCGGCGGGGGTGTCTTCACAGAGGGTTCAATTTCAGGGTTTGCGTGTGCAATCGGGTGGGGTGGGACGAGCAATGATTCACGCGACGATCGAATCGCACGCAGTATAGCAACCCGCCGAGAGACTTGAACCAGTTCGAGGTCCGGGGGCAATGGTTGCCAAAACCAGGACGAATTCAACCAAGGATTTCACGGATGCCACAGATACGAAATAGAGGACCGGCTGAGCCGGTCGTTCTTTAACTGAGTCATTCGAACAGGTTTGCACTGGGTTCCGTGCCCATCGGTGCCATCAGGTAATCCGTGGTTCAATTCATTCTGGTTGTGGCCGCGGGCCGCGCCTTGATCACTCGCGTCGCCAATCGAATCGCCATTCGCGCTCGAATTTTCCGTCGCCGTCGCCGTCTTCCCGCAGGATCGTCATCTGCTGCCTGGCGCTGATACTCAACTCGCGTGTCCCCGGCCCGTCGGGCATCTTCTGAATCCAGGGTCCCGGTGTGCCGCCCAGAACGTGCCACAGGTGGGGGGGAATTCGCGGGTCGCGATCGACGAGTGCCCCAGGCCGCGCGCGGGGTCGCTCGACCACCTGCTCGACCCCCCAGCAGGCAATCGAACCGGCCGCCAGCGTCAAAATCAACGGGATCCACTTCCCAACCGGCAACTCGCGGCGATGCAAGGCGGCCGATTCGAGTGCCGGGCCGCCGGCGTCATCCGACTCGTCGACGAGCTTCTGCAGCGCCAACGCCGCCGCGGGTGCCTGTTCGGCCGGGGCCGTCAGCACGTAGTCCATCCCCCACCCGGCATGCACCGAATCGAATCGCTCGCGCACTACGACACAAACTTCGACTCCCGTGGTGCGACTCAGCTCGTCGCAGAAATATCCCGCTTCCGCACCATTCTGAAATCGGGCAATCGGCACCTGCCACTCGTCGGTCGCAGCGACGGCGTCTTCGACCTCGGCGGGGTCGGTCGCGATCGCTTCCAATGCTGGCCGAGGTGCCCGATCACCGAGCTTCTGCGTGCGGCAATCGGGACACTCATCTTCAGCGAACCACAGCGGGCAACCACATTTCGGACAACTGGGCATCGAAATACCTCTCCGGTCGTGACATCGGCTGCAAGTCAGGTTTAATTCGAGACCATTCGCAGGCGCGCGGACCCTGCGCCCTGATTCATCATACGCCTCAGATCACGAGGCTTCCACGAAATTCCCATCTCTCTCAAAAGTACGATGCGAAACGCGCCGGCAAACTCGCCATTCCCCCATTTTGTCGCGCGTGTTATGCTCCGCCCGCTTTTCTCCTCGCGAATACTGCGCGTGCGCGCGTCAGGCTGGCTTGTTGCGGAGATCGTTCTTAATGGCTGGGGGCCGCTTCGCCCGACGACTTTGCCTGTGCTGCGCCGGGTGCTTGTGGCTCACCGGGTGCGGCTGGTGGAACAGTCTGCGCGACGACGAGCAGGAAGAAACCGGCAATACCGAATTCGCCCAGGAGGTGGACGAACCTGCCCACCGATCGTCGCCCCCAAAGCCGCGATCGCCCGAGGCATCGTCCCGCGAGCGATCGGCCGCCGAACCCGCGCCGCGAATTTCTCTGGTCAACAGCGTCGTCCAGGAACTGCGGCAGACGACCCCCGACGGCATCGAAACGAGTCGCTTGACGCTCGAGCTGACGCTCTCGTTTCGTCTCGAAGAGACCGTGACCAAAGCGCGGCAGGCAGCACAAGGCACTTCCCACGAGCGGAGCCTGCGCTATCAGCTTCGATTCGACCGCGTGCGACTGATTCAGGAACTGGCCGGGGAACCGGCGCTCAAGTACGACTCTGATGAGACCGCCGCCGGCATCCCGGACGAAGTGCAACCCTATCAGGGATTGAAAGGGAACAGCTTTGAATTCTGGCTGGACCGCAATCGTCAGCTCGTCGAGGTCGTCGGGTTTGAATCGTTTCTCGATCGTTGTCTGGGTCACGTCGCCGCGCAACACCAGGACCAGATGCGAGCCGCGCTGATCCAAGGCTCGTCGACCGAGGCGCTCACGGCTTTTGTCGGGGAAGGGATCGGGCTGATTCCGGCCGAAGTCGCGCAGGCGGGCGATTCGTGGATGCGCACGCGACAAGCCGTCCAGCCGGTGCCATATCTGGCGACAACACGTTACCGTCTCGCGCAGATGACGGCCGACTTCGTCGATATCGAATCGACCGGGACGTTCGGCCCCCCCGAGAATCAGGCCCGTGCTGATCAGGCCCAGGCCGCGCTGCCCGGTCAGGTCGGCGTGCGAATTCGCGACGGCTGGCTCAAAGGACAACTGCGCATCGACCGCCGCAGCGGCCTTCCGGCCCGTTCGCGGGTCGAGCAGTCGCTGAGCATGACGGTGCGGCTCGCCGACGGGGCCGAATTCGAGCAGGAGACAATCACCGTCACAACGCTCGAACCCCCGGCGACTCGATAGCCGTGGCCGCGCGACTGGTTAGTCTCCGGAATTGAGCTGGGCCGGTAGTGTACAATGCTGATGACTCTCCCGCGCCAACCCAGGACGCACTGGTCGATTGATGACAGAACCCCGCAAAAAATCCGGCCGGGTGTTCTGGACGGCAGTACCGCTGGTCGCGGTGGCGCTCTACGTCTGGAGTTTCGGTCCGGTTTGCTGGGGATTTAGCCGATCTTCCGCAGTGGAAATTGCCATTGAGAGGTCTATCCAGGGTCTTTCTGACACGGAACGTTTTGATATTTTGGATATTTGGAATTTGACTGATAAATTCTATGCGCCCATCCTATGGGGGTGGCATCGCGGCCCAAATCCAATCAGGAACATGATCGGCTGGTATGCAAATCTCGGCGCCTCCTACGATCTGAACGTGGCTGCGTGGAACCAGGGACAGGTCTGCGTCCAGAGGGGCGCTAAGAAACTTTGACAGATCATCTGCCAATTTGGCGGTCCGGGACCCAATGCGGCTTACCCGGATTCGTGAATGAACTACAGGGTGTCAGGCGCGCGCACGGACGACTCCTCCCGGCGCGCCGGGACTGTCCGTGGCACCCGAGAATGTGCACAATGCGGACTTCAGGAATGCCATCGGCGCTGTGCACCGCCGGGGTAAACCCGGCGGCTCGCTTGGTCGAGGTTACGGCTCGCGGGACTGAGCGAGAGGCGATTGGTTACCCGCCGATCGAGTACATCGGCCGCGCGGGTTGAATAAACCGGGCCGTGTTGATCTCGTGCCCTTCCTTCTTCGCGGCGATGCTGTCGCGGATCGCCTGGGCGATGGCAGAATCGGGGGCGTCGCTGCGGAGCATCGCCTTGACGTCGGTTTCTTCCAGGCTGAACAGACAGTTCCGCAGTTTTCCGTCGGCGGTGATGCGGAACCGGTCGCAGCTCATGCAGAACGGCCGGCTGACCGAGGCGATGATGCCGATGCGCCCCAGGCCGTCGGCAAACTGAAACTCGCTGGCCGGTGCATGCGGATCCTGGTCGGGGCAGGGGACCAGCGGCATGATTTCGCGCGACAGCGTTTCCAGAATCTCGTGGGCGAACAGCACTTTCTCTCGCTGCCAGGCGTTGTCGGCATCGAGCGGCATGAATTCGATGAAGCGGATGTCGACCCCCGTCTTCCTCGCGAAATGGCCGAAAGGAACGATCTCATCTTCGGTCAACCCGCGGACCGCGACAGCGTTGACTTTGACCGGATGGAAACCGACCGCCTGGGCCGCGTTGATACCGGCAATGACCTGGTCGTACCCCTGGCGGCGGGTGATTTTCTCGAATTTCGCGGGATCGAGCGCATCGAGGCTGATGTTGATGCGCCGCAGCCCCGCGTCGTAAAGGCCCTGCGCCTGGTCGGCCAGCAGGATGCCGTTGGTCGTGAGGCCGATGTCTTCAATTTCGGGAATGGCGGCCAGCTTTCGGACGAGGACGTGCAGGTCGCGGCGGACGAGCGGCTCGCCGCCGGTCAGGCGGATTTTGCGCAGGCCCAGCGGCACGGCGACCCGCACGAAGTGTTCGATCTCTTCGAACGTGAGCAGCTCTTTGCGATCCATGAACTGCACGTCTTCGGCGGGCATACAGTAGAAGCAGCGGATGTTGCAGCGATCGGTGACGCTGATCCGCAGGTTCGTATGGACGCGGCCGAAGGTGTCGATCAGGGGGGACATGGGGGCGGGGGGAGCTAGGGCGCTACGGGACTGGGGTACTAGGGGTTAGGGGGGGTGAGCAAATGACCTGACGATCAAATTTCTTTCATCTACTATCTACCATCCACTATCCACTTTCTTTACTACCGGGATGCACCCACTCGGTGCTGCCGTCGGACCAGGTTTCTTTCTTCCAGATCGGGACGACTTCTTTCAAACGGTCGATCAGGTATTGTCCCGCTTCGAAGGCCTGATGTCGATGGGGGGTGCTGACGGCAACCGCCACGCTGACTTCGCCCAGGTCGAGGTGACCGAGCCGATGCACGATCGCCGCCCCAACAATCGGCCACTTCGCGCGGGCCTCGGCGAGCAGCTCGGCCAGCTTGGCCTCGGCCATCTCCGGATAGGCTTCGTAGTCGAGCGCCACCGTCTGCCGCCCGCCGGTCAATTCGCGGACCGTCCCCAGAAACAGCACGACGGCTCCCGCCTGGTCCGAGCGCACCGATTCGGTGAGTGCCGCGAAGTCGATCGGTTCGTGGGTCAGTTTGATCATAGCCAACGGGGGCGTCAGCCCCTCGTTGTTACACACATCTTTGAGTTATCCATCATCGCCGGGGCCAAAGGTCTCCCAGCAGAGGGCCATGTCGTGCATTCGTTGCAGTCCCTTCCAGATCGTTTCGGCTCCGGGTTCGTCCGAACGGGGGCGGTTC
>SIAF01000015.1 GCA_009691905.1 Planctomycetaceae bacterium
AGTCGAGGCTCTATTGCAACTGTCGGCTGACCTGCTGTCCGACTCCCGTCCACTGGATACGTTCTGGAGCCGCCGTGCTGCCCGAATGACCGGCTACCGCACGTACTCCCGTTCAGTCACGTAATTCACAAAGCGCGTCGCGCACCCCGCCGATCAAGTCCTATTGAGAGTCGTTTTGCGTTGTTTTTCGTGGGATTGAGTGAATCGCACCCGGTACGGGTCGGCCTCGGGAGGAGGAATGAGCCCGAAATTTGGTGCGTCCTTGTCGAAGATGGCACTGTAGGAGGATTGCATGTTCGCCGGCCCATTGTCGAACAGCATAATCGACGCGCCATCGGGCATGCCCGCAAAGTCGCGTCCCAGGCGACTATCCATGTCGGTGACGGTAATGTCGAAAAACACGTCGAAGAAGCTGTTGACCTGAAATATCTGGCCGTCCAACTGGTCGGGGTTGATCGGGTCGCTGCCGGGGCTGCCAACACCCAAGACGCCTTCCCCTCCATTAGACGCGGTCGCATGTCCGCGCGTCGCCGGGCCGGGTGTCGGTGATCGCATCGATGACAACATGATCCCGACGCTGGAATTGACCAGTCCGAATCCTTCGATGCTGTCGCCCAGGGCGTTCGTCGGATCACTGGCCAGCGGCATCAGGAAAGGCCCACCCGTCAGGTTCAGCGACGTAAGCTGGGTATCGAACTCGATAAAGACGAATGGCCCACTACTCGTACGAACCGACCCGGCCCATGCGGGTGTCGCCGCCAGAAGGACCAATGCCGTGACGGCGGCGACAGAAACCCTACGGCAATTTTGGACTCGAGAAGTGAGCATTGCTTAACCTCCATCGAAAATTAGAACGTACCCCGTACACCGATGTGCCCTCCAAGCCCGTGTGTACGATACACGCGGGTTCGTCCGAAATGCAAACGAAATATGAAAAATTAATGAATTTGGGTTTTTTGGTGCTGGGTCAATTTGATGCCAGCACCCCGGCAGATCCCATCCCTGCGCGTTGAGCGCCGGCGACCGGCGGCAGGCAGCCAATCGTCCGCACGGCCATTGCGCCCCCATAGTGCCGCTGCAGGCCGTAATTGACGCGGATCGCCGCCGGCTGCGTTCGGGCGTACTCGCGCGGCAGGTGCTCGATTTCATCCGGATCGAGACCGGTGATGCGGCTGACCCGGGCGGGTTGATAATCGCAAAGCACCCGCTCGCGCAGTTCATTCACCCCGCACGCAGGCAAACAAAAACAAAGGGGGGGACATTCTACGTTAGCGCTCCAGCCGCCTGGGGGCGATGCCCTGCGCCAGTTCGTTATTGTAGGCGAACAGCGCCGGCGTGCCCCCCGTGTGAATGAAGACGACCTTTTCGCCCGCGGTTCGGCGGCCCTGCCGAATGTCGTCGATCACTGCCGCCATCGCTTTGCCGCTGTAAATCGGATCCAGCAGAATGCCCTCCGTCCGCGCCAGCAGGGCAATCGCTTCCAAACCGCCGGGCGAACATTTTCCGTAGGCCGGTCCGATGTAGTCGAACGTGACCGCCACGTCGTCGCGCGTGATGCCCGGTGTGAGGCCGCACAGCGTGCCGGCGGCGTCGGCGATTTCGGCCATGTCGGCCTGCGTGTCCCACGGCCATTTGATGGGGGCCACGCTCAGCACGGGACAGGCGAGGCCCAGCATCTTCTGGCCCAGCACGACCCCCGACCCGGTCGAACCGGCCGAGCTGACGTAAATCGCGTCGGCCTCAAAACCGGCGGCAGCCGATTGCTCGACAATTTCAGCCACGCACAGGGCATAGCTGACGGCGGCCAGAGGCTTCACCTTGTGCCGGTCCCAGGAGTAGACTTTGCGACCGTTCGTTTTGTGCTTTTCGGCCTCGAGGGCGATGCGGTCGTCGAGGTCGACGCCGATGGTTTCTTCAACGATGTCGACGTGGGCGCCGACGAGATGATCGAGCAGCAGATTTCCCTGGATCAGGTCAGGCCCTTTGGCGGGTCCGCCGCGACCGAGAACCAGATGAATATCGAGCCCCGCTTTGGCGCACGAGGCGGCGGTCTGGCGGCAGTTGTTGCTCTGCACGCCGGCTCCCCAGACGATGATGTCGGCCCCCTGCGCCAGGGCGTCGGCAATCAGAAACTCGTTGTGCCGCGTCTTGTTCCCGCCGAACGCCAGCCCCGTGCAGTCGTCGCGCTTGATGTAGATTTCGGGTCCGCCGAGCGCCTTCGAAAGCCGCGGAAGATGTTCCAGCGGTGTCGGAAAATGTCCCAGCGCGTACCGCGGCAGGCGTGCGATGGCGTTGCGAAGCTGGCTGGTTGAAAGGGGCGCAAGTGTGGTTGGCATAGTATCAGTGTCGAATCGTGAAACAGTAATCGTTTAGCCGCAAGGCGCAGCTGAGCGCCGTTCTGTTGCTTTGGTACAGCGGGGTCAACTCGATGATGTCAGTTTTTCTCGACGATCCAGATATTCCGAAAATTGACCGGGTTGCCGTGGTCTTGAAAGAAAATCGCTCCTGCCTTCGATTCGTCCATCAGGCCCCCGCCGCCGTTGGAGCGCGGGATCTCGTAGTTGTCGTGAATGACGACACCGTTGAGTTTGACCGTCGCGACCGCCGGTTTCGTCTTGATTCCCTGGGCATCGAACGTCGCCATCGCGTAGTCGACATCATACGTTTGCCACGACAAGGGGGGCAGGCACATGTTGACGGCCGGTTTGGCCATCGAGTAATAGCCGCCGCACTCGTTGTTCTCGCCCGCCAGGCCGAACGAGTCGAGAATCTGAAATTCGTACTGATCGCCCAGATACATTCCGCTGTTGCCGCGACCCTGACTGCGGTCGTACGGCTGATACGGCGTGCGGAATTCGACGTGCAGCGTGAACTTTTTGAACGGACGTTTCGTGCGCGTGCCGACCGCCAGCAGGTTGCCTTCCTGAATACGGCCGCCATCCCATTGATCGAGGTTGGTGCCGTCGAACAGCACGATCGCGCCGGCCGGCGGCTTGGCGCCCATTGTGGGCGAGCGACGTTCGACGTGCTTCAGTTCCAGCGGCGCGTCATCGAGCTTGCCGATGATTTTACCCCCTTCGACGCGGCCTTCGAAGTTTGTGCCGGAGAGCTTCACGATCCCATCTTTGGTCTCGCCCTTGAGCGGTACCTTGGTGCGATCCCAGCCGGCTCCGGGCAACCCTTTGGCGTAAATGGCTCCTTCGAACTTGCCGTCGCCCTGCGCCACGAGCTGCACGCCGGCGAGCGCGTTTGTGCCGATTCGACCTTCGTATTCACCCTGAATGCGAAAGTCGGCATCGGCCGCGGCGGCATCAGTGAAGACTTTCTGTTTCGGTTCGTCGGCAAAGCCGGGCAGCGTCAGGGAGAGGAACAGCCCCAGGCAAACACTCGATCGTCGCATCGGTGGTACTCCGCGAATTGTCGTCGAACATGGCACATGGCAGCCAGCCGACACTGTAATCACTTCGCAGGCAGGAGGCCACACAAGGCCGCGGCGATTCATGATCGTCAAACTTCGCGTTGACCGCCTGGCGCGGCCTATGGCCGCAACCAAAAAAGTTGAACAGGCGTTCGCGTTCAATTCCGAAATGGCGGTCGCCCTGCGATTTGAGCGTTGCCCCATCAGTTGGCCGAGTAAATTCTGCATGGCTGGCATCTACGCAGCCCGGCGACTCGACCCGCCCGCGTCCCCTTTGCGCAGGATTTTGCGTACCACCGCGGCGGCCGTTTTGAGATCGGCAACGATGTAGTCGGGCGTCGCCTGCGCGGCTGCCGGTTCAGTCGACGGCTCGGCCGACTTCGCGCCGTGTCCCGTGCGGACCAGCAGTGTCGTGGCTCCCACCCGCCGGCCCAATTCAATATCGCACGGTTTGTCGCCGATCATGAAACTCCGATCGACGCGAAACCCCAGCTCGCGGGCCGCCGTCAGGGCCATGCCGTCGCGCGGCTTGCGGCAGCGGCAATCGTCGTCAGGACCGTGCGGACAGACATAAATGCCATCGAGTTCGACACCGGCTGCCCCCAGCAGTTCATGCAGCCGATCATGAATCGCGTCGAGGCGGCCGTGATCGAAGTACCCGCGGGCAATCCCCGACTGGTTGGTCACGACCACCAGCCCTAAACCCAGTTCACGCAACGCGCGCAAACCGGCGGCTGCCCCGGGCAACAGCGATAATTGATTCGGGTCAGACAAATAGTTCCGCTCGACGTTGATTGTTCCGTCACGATCGAGCAGCACGAAGCGGCGAGAGGAGTTCATGGCCGTATTGAAACCCGAGATTTGAGATCACTGTACCAACCCGTCGTGTGGCTCGTCGTGTGGACTTTACGTCCACACCGCGGGCTCCGACCATGGGCAGCCTTTCGAAAATGGGGACTGGCTCCGACGCGAAGTGATAAATACCGGGAAATCTGATGTGTTTCGGCGGTGCCTGCCCGCTTTTTCAACACGCCGTCAGGCTGCATCTCGAATTGCCGGCCGGTTCGGCGCCAACAACTTCGGTTGGATCGGCAGGCGATCGCTCGGTTGGGTGTTCGACGCCTCGCCCAATGGCCAATGGCGACACAAGGCCGCCAGCAGTTCCGACAACTCGTGATCGGGGTGGGCGTTTCCCGCGCCGGGAAGCGCCCCGCGGGCTTCCGCCCGGGCGCGAATCCCCTCGCCGCGCGGGATCGCATACGACACCTGCCAGCACGAATCGACGTCGTCGGTCGGTCGGGGCGTCGAGTTCCAGTTCAGCAGCGCGAGTTTGCGGCCCGACGTCGTGTCTTCGCAGACAAACTCGATTTCGACTCTCGAGAGTTGTTTCGCCCGGGCGACGATTTTCTGCCACAACTCGGATTGGTCGGAAGCGACCGACGCTTCCAGTCGCACGACGAACAGCCGCGCGCGCAGCGCTCGCGGCGCGGCACGCAGCATGCTGCCGACCGCCTGCACGTGCCGCACCAGCAGCATGGTTTCGTCAAACCCGAACACGCGGCCGGCGATCAGAAACGCGAGCAGCACGCCGCCGGTCCCGACGGCAATCCAATCGTTGTTCAGCATCGTCGATGCGATCGCCGCCGCCGCCGTCACGGCACACAGCCCGCCGAGCGCGAGCAGCGTTTGCGTCGGCGAAAGCCCGCGATCGCGCAGACAATGGTGAATGTGGGCCCGATCACCCTGACCGATTTGACGTCCGTTGAGTTTGCGGCGCAGAATCGCCATCGACGTGTCGAACATCGGGATGCACAGCAGTACGATCGGTACCGCCAGCGTCATTCCGGCGGCTTTCTTCGCGGCCGATTCGAGCGACAAGGCGCCGACCAGAAAGCCGAGCGGCAGGCTGCCGCAGTCCCCCAGAAAAACCCGCGCGGGGGGCCAATTGTGCAACAGGAAGCCCAGCAGCGATCCTCCCAGCAGCGACGCCAGCAGCGCCACCTCGGCCTGTTGATTCCAGCCGGCCAACGCCGCAACGGCCAGGGCGATGATTGCGCCGACTGATCCGGCCAGCCCGTCGAGGCCGTCCATCAAATTGACGAAGTTCGTGCAGGACACCAGCCAGAACAGAATCAGCGGAACCGTCACGACGGCTGAATCGAGCGGCCATCCGAACAGCGAGACGGCCGATGACGAGCGTCCCCAGCAAACAAAGGGGAGGATGGCGATGATTTGCCAGAGCAGCTTGGTCCGGGCCTGCATGCCCCATTTGTCATCCCACAGTCCCAGACCGCATAGGAGAGCCGTCGATACGGAAAGCCAGGTTGTCAATTGCGACGGCGGGGGAACGAACGTGCTCAAGCGAGACCCGAACGCGATCAGAAGCACGGCGCCGGCCAGCAACGTGGCACAAACGGCCAGTCCGCCGGTTCGCGGGGTGGCACGGGCATGCCATTTGCGCTCTTTGTCGGGGTAATCGAGAATCCCGAAGCGCCGCCCGACAGACGACGCCAGATGCGTCAGCCCCCAGCTTGAAGCCAGGGCCGCGCCAAAGGTCACGACGAGCAACTCCATTCCTCCACTCCCGGGTTGAACGTCGCTTGACGCACAAAATTACCCCCACCCCCGTCAAGCGGGAGGGGAGGTTAGGATCACGCCATGATCTCGTTGATGACTCGGCCCGCCACGTCGGTCAGCCGGAAGTCACGTCCCTGGAATCGATACGTCAGCCGCAAATGGTCGATTCCCAGCAGATGCAGAATGGTGGCATGGATGTCGTTCACGTGCGTCTTGTTCTCGACCGCATGGTAGCCCAGTTCGTCGGTTGCGCCATACGCCATGCCCCCCTTCACGCCGCCGCCCGCCAGCCACATCGAAAACCCGGCCAGGTGATGGTCGCGGCCCAGGCCCTGCGCCATCGGAGTGCGGCCGAACTCGGTGCCGAACACCACGAGTGTCTCATCGAGCATCCCGCGCTGCTTGAGGTCTGTCAGCAGGGCTGCCGTGCCGCGATCGACCTCGGCGGCCGTCCCGGCAAAATTCGATTTCACCTGTCCGTGGTGATCCCAATCGCGATGATAAAGCTGAATGAAACGCGTTCCCTGCTCGGCCAGCCGCCGCGCCAGAAGACAGTTGGCCGCGAACGAGCCATCGGCTCCCTGCGTGCCGTAAAGGTCGAGAACGTGCTTGGGCTCGTCGGACAGATCCATCAGCCCCGGCACGCTGCTTTGCATTTTGAACGCCATTTCATATTGGGCGATGCGGGTCGCCACCTCGGGATCGTCAATCGCGTCGCTCGAAAGGGAGTTGATCTGGTTGATCGAGTCGATTACGTCCCTTTGCTGTTCGCGTGAAACGCCCTTGGGGTTTTGCACATACAGCACGGCATCACCCTGGCTGCGAAACTCGACCCCCTGGTGGCGACTGGGCAAAAATCCCGAGTGCCATTGCCGCGCCGCGATCGGCTGCTTTTGTCCGTAGTTTCCGGTCGAGACCATGACCACGAACCCTGGTAAATCGTCGCACTCGCTTCCCAGGCCGTACAGCAGCCACGAACCCATGGAGGGTCGTCCGGGAACCATCGAGCCGGTGTTCATCAGCGTGTGGGCGGGGTCGTGATTGATCGCATCGGTGTGCATCGAGCGAACAATGCACAGGTCGTCGGCGGCCTGCGAACCAATCTCGGGAAACAGCGAGCTGAACTCGAGGCCCGATTTGCCCCACTTTTTGAAGGGGTGCTGCGGTCCCAGGCAATTGAGTTCAGCCCCCTGAAGCTGTGCGATCTGTTGCCCGGTGGTGATCGATTCGGGCATCTTTTCGCCGTTCATCCGAGCCAGAACCGGTTTGGGGTCCCAGCCTTCGATATGGCTCATGCCCCCCGCCATATACAACCAGATGACCCGTTTGGTTTTGATCCCTGCACGCGGTGCGTGGACCAGCATTCCGCGAAAGTCACCGGAATTGGGCGAGCGCGGCTCGACGATCGGCGAAAGGGATTTCTTCGGAACCAGGGCGGCCAGGGCGACGGCCCCCAACCCCAGTGAGGCGCGACTCAAAAACGCGCGGCGGTTAACCTGATCGCGAGGCAGCAGAAAATCGGGTATTGGGTTGGGCATGATCGGGATGGGGCAGGCTCAGTTGACGGCGGCATCACTTTCGCATGATCGTGTCGTGCAGATTCAGAATAACCCGTGCGAGGTTGGTCCAGGCCGCGAGTTCGACGACGTCGCAATTCGCCGGCATCGGCGAGCGACCCACAGTCAGTAAGTCGGCCGCCGAGGCGGGGTCGGCGCGATAGTTGGCCAGGTGCCGCTGCAACAGCGTTTCGAGCACCGCTGCTTCCGCGGGCTGCGGCGCGCGGGATAAAGCCTGCCGATACAGCCAGCCGATCCGCTCGTCGGGCGTAATCCCGCCGTCGCGAACAGCCCGCTCGGCCAGAACCCGCGCTGCCTCGACGAACGTCGGGTCGTTGAGCAACGCCAGGGCCTGCATCGGCGTGTTCGAGCGCGGGCGATCGGCCGCGCACTCTTCGCGGCTGGGGGCGTCGAATGCCAGCAGCATGGGATGCAGGTATTGCCGCTGCCAGTGGGTGTACAACCCACGGCGATAAAGATCGTCGCCGGGGCTGATTGTCCAGACTCGCGGCGGTTTGTTGAGAATGTCCCAGTATCCGTCGGGCTGGTAAGGCCTCACGCTCATCCCGCCGATGCGCGGCGCGAGCAGCCCGCTCACGGCGAGCGCGTTGTCGCGAACCAGCTCGGCATCGAGTCGAAATCGCGACTGGTGCGACAACCACCTGTTTTCGGGATCTCGCTCGCGGGCCTCGTGCGAGGCCGTTGATTCCTGCCGATAGGTCTCCGACGTGACCATCAGGCGGATGATGTGTTTGACGCTCCAGCCCGAATCGATCAGTCGTCGGGCCAGCCAGTCGAGCAACTCGGGATGCGTCGGCCACTCGCCCTGCGAACCCAGATCGTCGCTTTTGCGCGACAAGGCGGCCCCGAAGTACGACTTCCACAAACGATTGACGAGAACGCGTGCCGTCAGCGGATTCTCCGCCGAAACCAGCCACCGCGCCAGATCGAGCCGCGTTCGTCGGCCTGACCCCTCTGCCAGCGCGGGCAGCGCGCCGGGAACGCCCGGTTCGACCAGATCGCCGCGATCGTCCTGCCAGTCACCCCGCTTCAAAACGCGAATGGGACGAGGTTCGACCGTTTCGACGACCAGCACGCTGGGGATCTCGTGGTTAAGCCGATCGCGCTGCCCTTCGAGGTCGCCCTTGCGGTTTTTCAGCTCGACTCCGGCCGGAGCAACGTTGACGGCGTAGTATTCGGCGAGTTCCCGTTTCTGTTCGTCGTTGCGCCGCCAGGCGGGTTTGTTGAGGAGATTGCGGATGTTGGCGAGCAGATGATAGCCGAATGTCTCAACCGGGCGCTGGGCGTCGGCGATCGACAGTCGGAATCGGCCCAGCGCATGGCTCTTCCCGTGCTGGTGAACGAGTGTAATTGACAGTTCGTCGTCGCTGTGACAATGCTGGTCGTGCTCGGTCTCGAAAATCGCCTGCTGCGCCACGCCGGTTTGATCGGTGACCGCCCAGCCGAGCTGCGGATGCTTCGGATCGGGCCGAACGGCCGAGAACGCACTCCAGACGCGCGACACGATGTCGCCGGGCGCGTCGGTTTGCTCGAACGTGGCACTCGCCGAACCAAACGAGACGGGCTGCGAATTGCCGGTCCCGGCGGGATCGACGCTGACGGTGAATCCGGTCAAGACGAAATTCCCGCTCGCCGCTCGCCCCGGCCCCTGGCCTCGCAACGAAGGGTCGGGCAGCACTTCGAGCCGCACCGCCGTAAATTTCCCGAGCGGAGCCTTGGCCTTGATCAGGTAGCGGTCGGTCTCAGGACGAGCCCCTCCCACGACGATCGACTTGTCGGGCAGCACCTTGCATGCAGCCCCGGAGACGGAAATCGCCGAACGAGGCTGCAGTTCCTTCCAGTCGTAATTGTGCTCGAGGCTCTGCTCCCATGCGGCCTGCTCGGCGGCGCGCTGCATGGTCGGCTCGGCGTATTCCTGTTTCACCTTGTCCAGTTTGTCCTGCAGCGCAGCGATTTCCTGCGAAAGGCGGGCGAACTCGTGCATCTGCGCCGGCGAACCCAGTTGCAGCGCCGGCCCCCAGTCGATACCGGTCGGTGAATCTTTGTCGTACACGCCGCGCTCTTTGATGTCGGCGAAGAAAGCCGCCATTTTGTAAAAGTCGCGCGCCGTGAATGGGTCGTACTTGTGGTCGTGGCACTCGCAGCAACCCAGAGTGACGCCCAACCAGGTCGTCCCCGCGTTGCGGACCCGTTCGGCGATGTACTTCGAAAGGTATTCCTTCTCCTGCACGCCCGATTCCGTGCTCATTCGTCCCAGGCGATTGTAGGCCGACGCGATGCGCAGTTCGGTTGTCTTCTCGGGCAGCAGATCGCCCGCCAATTGCTCGATCGTGAATCGATCGAAGGGCATGTCGGCGTTGAAGGCGGCGATCACATAGTCGCGGTAGGGGGAGACCTTGATCGACTGATCGGCATACAGTCCGGCACTGTCGGCATAGCGCACGAGGTCCAGCCAGGCGATCGCCAGCCGCTCGCCGAAGTGCGGCGACGCAAGCAGTCGATCGGCCAACCGCTCGTAAGCATCCGGGGCCTCGTCGGCGAGAAACCGCGCGACCTCGCCGGGGGTCGGGGGCAGCCCCGTCAGGTCGACACACAGCCGGCGGAGCAGCGTCACGCGGTCGGCCGGCCCGGAAGGAGACAAACCGTGTTCGATTTGCTTTTGACGGACGAAGGCATCGATCGGATTTCGCACGAACTGGGGGTCGGCATTGGCCGGGGGAGCCGGCCGGCCGATGGGCTCGAGCGACCAGTGTCGCTCCCAGACGGCCCCTTCGGCGATCCAGCGCTTCAGAATCGCGATTTGCTCGGCCGAAAGCGGCTTGCCGGTCTCTGGTGGCGGCATCTGTTCGCCGGCGTCGGTGCTGTCGATGCGTGCAATCATCTCACTCGCATCAGGTTCTCGGGCGACAATCGCCTTGGCGCCAGACCCGAGTTCCGACTTGGCATCGTGTTCGACGTCCAACCGAAGTTCGGCTTGCCGCTTACGGGCATCGGGGCCGTGACAAGTGAAACAATGCTCCGACAGAATCGGGCGAATGTCCTGATTGAATCGGACCGCGCGCTCGTCGCCGCAGACGACGGCACCCCCCACGAGTACCGCCAAAATCGCCGCGCCGGCCGAAGTGCCGCGACGCATCGGCAAGCATTTTTTACGCCCGGGCGGGACGTCAAAGCGTTCAGTCAAAAGCCCCAGGGCATCCATGCCAGACTACCTTCCGGAAGATTCCGTGGGGCCGTTCGGCAAGTCTCCAGCCGGCCCCCCGGCATTGTTCAGTGCGGGTTTGTAATCTCGGGGTCGGTCATCGGTCAAGACCGGTCCGCCAGGGATGCAGGCAATTGCCGGGCGATGACTCGGCGCAAAACCTGGCGCCGGCCGGAGCAGGGTGCCGGGGTCAAAGTGATTTGGGGAGCCAGGCTATTCCGGGACGCTGCCCGTGGGTGCGGCAGCGCGGTCGGGCGAGTCGTCGGTTTCTTTCGCCGCCGCGGTTTTCTTGCGGTGCAAATGCGGAAGCAGGTCGCTGCGATACGACTTGACGGGGCGAATCAGGTTTCGTTCGAGCGCGCTGCGACGGGCCGCCCACAGTTCAGAAGGCCATTGGACCTCGCGGGTCAAATCGTCCAGAGTCGCAAATGTCTTTTCCGTCGCGATGACGGTCGCGTCGATGTCGTTGATGACGGCCTTGACGTCGGTCGGAGTGACGTTGGCGCGGGCTTCCCACCGTTGCTGCAGCGCCTGCAGCAGGGCGTTCAGCGTGTCCCAGCGGCGGGCCGGGTCGGGTTCTGCCGCCGGATACTCGCGCAAGAGTTGCAGCGTGGCGATCACGTTCTGCAGCGAAGCATCGCGGGGCGACGAAAACCAGACGGCATGCAATCGATGTCGCAATTCCTGAACGACATCGCGGTCGCCGGCACGGGCATACAGCTCGGCCGCCTCCTGATGCAGAAAATAGCTCAGCAGCGGATCGTACGGGAATTCGAAGCGTTCCAGCCGCTGGACGTCGAAGACGTTGCGGGTCTTGATCGCGCGACCCAGCGCGACGAAGTAATCTCGCCGCCGACGGTCTTCGGGGTGCATCTGCCCGCGATCGCTGGTGAGGCTCGCCTGTTCGACTTTCGATCGCGGTTTTGTAGTGATCTGCGTCCGCAGCGTGGCCCGGTACGACCAGTACTGATCGGAGTATTTGGTCATCAGGTCGTGCTGGCCCGACACTTCCGCCAGCCGCCGCACGAGCATGGGCGAGGTTCCCTCGTCGCCGATCCACGCGACCAGCCGGCCGGCGATTGGCGCCAGCGCGGCATGAACTTCGTCGTACTTCGGCGCCCAGCGCATGACTTCGCGAGGCAGCGAGAATGGAAGCCGGCTGTTGTCGGCGAGGTTCGGTCGGCGGCTCTCCATGCCGGCGAACTCTGCCAGGCCGTCGTTCCGATAGGCAGTCAAGTTGACGAGCACCGACCAATCGACCCCCGACTGTCCCAGCAGAGATTGCACGTGGGGCAGTTGCAGCCGTTCGGTCAGTTTGGGTTGAATCAAACCCTGCCGATTGTTGGTCGCGGCCAGAAGCATTTCGCCGGGCGCGACTTCCAGCGCCAGCACCTCGTGAAACACCGATTGCATCGTGCGGACGACGCTTTGCAGGGGTCGCGGTCCAAGGTCGATCATCTGCAATCGCTGGCAGAATACCCCTTCGGGGGCAAGCCGCCGGGCGACGCGCCGATAAAATGTCTGTGTGAGATAGGGCTGCGCCCTGAGCAGCGCCAGATGTCCGGGGGACGAAACAACGACGTCGAACGTCCCCGGCTCGGCATCGAGGGCCAGGGCCGGGTCGGCGATGGTCAGCCGCACCCGCTCGTCGTCGAGCAAATTGACTCCCGAATGCGCGGCCACGACTTCGCTCAAAACGCGAGCGTGGCTGGCATCAGGTTCCCAGCAGGAAATCTCGGGCAAGGGAAAACTCAATCCCGCCGACAGCGACTCGCCGCTCCCCAGACCCAAGAGCAGCAGACTTTGCGGCTTCAGGTGCAGAATCATCGGCCACGCCGCCGGCAGCGTTTCGGCTGCGAATCGCGGGAAAACCTGCGGATCGCAACTGATCACGCCGGTCGGGATGCCGTTTTCACGAATCTGGAGCTGCGCCCCGCCGAACTTCCAGACGGTGGTCGTTCCCCGCGCTCCGTAAAGTGTGGCGACGTGGCGCCCCTCGTCGAGACAGGGCAAGAGATCGGGACCATATCCCATGCGATAGGCGACGAACACATTTGTGTTGAACAACAGACGCGACGACAGCCGCGGGTCACAGTTTGTACGCCACAGCGGTGCAGCAACAATCAGCGCGGCAAGACCGGTGCAAACGCCCCGCGCCGGCCAACGGGTCGGAATCGTGTGCCGACGGGCGTACCGCAGCGCGGCCGTCAGCGCCACTCCCCACGCCAGCGCGATGATCGTGCCTTCGGGAGAGAAACCCAATTCGCCCGAAGGTGCAACGACGCAGCAACCGGCGGCACCGCCGATCAGCCATAAACTCACTCGGCCGCCACGTTGGTTCCACGACTTACCCGCTGTGCCCGTTGACCTGACTGCAACGCACAAGCTTGCCACAACTCCAATCGGCAGCATCACCAGCCCGGCGATCAACCCGCGCCCGGCCAACAGCAGCGGCGTCGCCGCGATATAGGCATTCAGCCACAGCGCCGTCAGCACGAGCAACGGGAAGGCGGCAACCAGCAACACACTGTGCAGCGCCAGTCCGCAAGAGGCCAGCAGCGCACGCTGTTCGGGATTCGCGCTACCCGGCAGCCGCGACGATGCCAATCGACACCCCAGGCTCAGCCCAATCAGGATGCCGATGACTTCAGCACTCGTCAAATACACGGTACCGGGAAGCAGTTGATCGAGGATCTGCGAGGAGGCTGCGAGCAATCCCCCACACCCGATCGCGAGCAGTAGTTCAAAAACTGTTGCAACCCAAGTCGCGACGGGTGAGAACTGACCGGCCGCAGAGCCAGGCTGATTGCGGGCAGCGCGAGTCGCTTCGGTAAGCGGCTCGTCGTTGGTGTCGCTTTGGCGTAAAAGCCGCACGGTAACAATCGCCAGACTCAGGCCGGCCGCGGCGATTCCGCAGTACCACGGCCCGGTCACCTGCGCCAGTCCGAACGCCCACAGCGTCAGGCCGACTGCCGCGCCGCACAGCATTCCCGCAGGAGTCGCGGAAGGGCTTGCCGTGGCACTGCGCCAAGCCAGACGGGTGCATAGTGCCGCTGGAATTGCCGCCAAGACGAGGCAGACGGCCAGCAGCAACGCGGTATTGCGCGGGCCGGTCGAGGCGGAAAGCAGTCCGGGGCGGGCAAGCAGCCAGTCGGTCAGTTGCAAAGCCCAGGGAGTGGCAACCATCCACACGGTGAGAGCCAGTGGCAGCAGTGCCGACCCGGCCGGCAGTGCCGAATGCGATCGGGTCCAAAGGCGACGCGACAGTCCCGCCGAACAGCCCAGCGAAACCGCCAGGACCAGCGCGACCCAGACCGGTAATGACGTCCCCAGCATCACGATAAGCTGCTGGCAGATTGTTGCCAGGCAAATCGCCATCAGCCCGCCGTTGACCGGGTCGTGCAGCACCCCGGGCGCCTTGCGAAGAGACCGCGCAATCCATTGACGCAGCATGGCATCCCTGCCGATCGAAATTGTGTACCGAGGTCTAACCAGGCCACGGCTTTACGCCGCAACGAACCGCGCGGTTTGTATCTGAAACGCCAAACGTGCGCCAAGACCAGTCGCCCGGGTCGCTGGTTTGACGAATCCGCCCGCGCCCGATACCATCACCATCTTCCCTGTTTCGCACGGCTCATCGTGAGCCGGCCCCTGTTTCTGACCTCTTCAATTCGAATCGCGGCACCCTGAGCCTGATCGGGGGTAGGAGAACGCACACGTGCCTGAAATCGTCGTCAAGGATTTTCTGGAGTCGGGAGTTCACTTCGGGCATCGTGCCAGTCGTTGGAACCCCAAGATGCGGCCGTACATTTACGCCCGCCGCAATCAAATTCACATCATCGACCTGAAAGAGACCCTGCGCGGCCTGATTCGGGCCAAGAAGTACCTGCAGAAGGTTTCGGCCCAGGGAAGCCTGGTGCTGTTCGTCGGGACCAAGCGGCAGGCGGCCGAGCCGCTCGAAGCCGCGGCGAAGGCCTGCGGGATGCCGTGGGTCAACGAGCGCTGGCTGGGGGGCACCCTCACCAACTTCCGCACGATTCGCAGCCGCCTGAAGCGGCTGGAAGAACTCGAATCGCTGCAAACCACCGGCGAGATGGCCACCTACTCGAAGAAGCGCCAGTCGACGCTGATGCGCGAGTTCAAGAAGATCTTCACCAACCTGTCGGGCATGCGGTCGATGAATCGCCTGCCGGAAACGCTGGTCGTGATCGATCCGCGCCGGGAGGGGATCGCGGTCAAAGAAGCGCGGCTGTTGGGGGTGAAGGTTGTGGCGCTGATCGACACCGATTCAAACCCGGATGTGGTCGATCTGCCGATTCCCGGGAACGACGACAGCATTCGTTCGATCGCCCTGGTGCTGCAGCATTTGTCGGAGTCGATCGTCGCCGGGAAGGCGACTCTTCCCGAGAGACCCAAGGAAGAGGCTCCCGGGCCGGCGCCCGTGCCTTCTCTGTAACAATAGAGGGACCGTCGTTGTAACCACCGATCGCTGGATCGAGGCCTCCAAAATCGGTCAGGCCCGATTCTTCAATCCTGGGACACGCGGACGCATTGAATACTCGCTCGACATCAGGACCAGGTCGCTGGAGATCGTGTTGCGACGAACGGCCCAAGCTCTGACGGTGTCAGACTGAAGCGGCCTCGCAGCGCGGCTCGCATTGAATTCACAATCTACGGGAGGCAAAATACTATGGCGGAAGTCACAGCCGAAGCCGTTCGGGCCTTGCGCGAGCGGACCGACTTGCCGATGATGGATTGCAAGCGTGCCCTGATGGAAGCCGACGGCGACCAGGCCAAAGCCGAAAAGATTCTCAAGGAGCGGGTCAAGGGCCTGATCCTCAAAGTCGCCGACCGCACGGCGTCTGAAGGGAAGGTGGCGACACTGGTCGCGCCCGACGGCACGTCGGCGGCCATGGTCGAAGTGCTGTGCGAAACGGCGCCTGTCAGCCGCAATGAAGACTTTCTGCACTTCTGCGATCAGTTGACCAGGCAGTTGCTCGACGGTCCCGGTGCCGCCAATGCGGCCGAGCTGCTGTCGCAGCCTGTCCCTGACAAGTCCGCGGGGACGCTGCGCGAGTTGCACGAAGAGCTGCTCAATAAGATTCGCGAGAAAATCGAAGTCGGACGGATTCTCAAAGTCGCCGGCCCGGTCGGCGCCTACACGCACCATGACGGGACGATCGGCGTCCTGATTCAGGCCGCCGGCGCCAATGCGACGGCTGAAGTGCTGCGCGACGTGGCCATGCACATCGCGGCCATGAATCCTGTCGTCTGCCTGCCCGAGCAGCTCGACCCGGCCAAAGTCGCCGACGAGCGCGCCCACCGGGCTGAAGAGGCAAAGAAAAGCGGCAAGCCCGACAATATCATCGAGAAAATCGTCGACGGCAAGATGCGCACGTTTTACGACAACGAAGGGGTGCTGGTGGCCCAGCCCTTCGCCAAGGACGAGACAAAATCGAAAACGGTGGCTCAGGCTCTGGCGGCCGCCGGCCTGACTGCCACCGGGTTCACCCGTTGGCGCCTCGGCAAGCCATGATGAACGGGGCCGGTCATCGACGATCAATCCTTCGCGCCAGCAGCCAGGCGACGACAATCTGTCACCGCGATCGCGGCTGGGTCGGTTCTCGGGCAACGCCCTGTATGATCTTGTTCGACCCGATTGAACTCCAGCCGACGCAATCCCTCCTTGACCGTTTTGTCCCAGGATTCTTGAAATGACGGAAGGCACCGAAGCGGCGAAGGCTCCGACGTTTACACCGGCGTATCGCCGCGTCCTGCTCAAGCTGAGCGGCGAAGGGTTCTGCCGGCCGGGCGAGCAGGGGATCAGCATGTCGGCGGTCAACTCGATCTCCGAGCAGATCAAGCATGTCACCTCGTCGGGCGTGCAACTGGCGATCGTCGTCGGCGGGGGGAACATTCTGCGCGGCCGCGAATTTTCGGCCGTCAGCAGCTCGATCAAACAGGCGACGGCGCATTACATGGGCATGCTGGCGACCGTCATCAACGGCCTGGCGCTGCAGGATGCCCTCGAAAGCTTCGGCGTGCCGACGCGATTGCAGACGGCGCTGCGCATGGAAAACGTCGCCGAACCGTTCATTCGCCGGCGCTGCATCCGGCACCTCGAAAAGGGGCGCGTCGTGATTCTCTCGGGGGGGACGGGCAGCCCGTTCGTGACCACCGACACGGCCGCCGCGCTGCGCGCCCGCGAGATCGACGCCAACGTGCTGCTGAAGGCGACGCGCGTCGACGGGATCTATTCCGACGATCCCGAGAAAAATCCGCATGCCGTTCGCTATTCAGAGATTTCGTACCAGGACGTCCTGAGTCAGAACCTGCAGGTGATGGACGCCACCGCCATTCATCATTGCAAAGAGCACAACTTGCCGATTCTGGTCTTCAATTTCAAACGCGCCGGCAACATCGAGCGGGCTATTGCCGGCGAGAAGATCGGCACACGCGTGATGTCGGCCGCGCAGGTCGCCGCCACCCGCGCCGAGGCGGCGGGCAATTGACGCGCGGCCCGAGCCGTTGGAAAATACGATTGGTGCCGATGCGTCGTGTGGACTTTAGTCCACACGAAGAATTCCATCGTGTTGAATTTTGGCGAGACGAGACGATAGTTCAGGTGGACTAAAGTCCACACGGGTCGACGGACAAAAACCAGAGAGATCATCCCAGAGAGATCATCATGGATCAGGACGAAATTCTACTCGACACCGAAGAGCGGATGGAGAAAGCCGCCGAAGTCCTGCACGGCCAGTTGCAGGGCATTCGCACCGGTCGCGCCACACCCGGTCTGGTCGATTCGATTCGCGTCGACTACTACGGCTCGCAGACCCCCATCAAGCAGATGGCCAGCGTCACCGTCCAGGAAGGCAAACAGATCGTCATTCGCCCCTTCGACGCCACAGCGGTCAGCAACATCGTCAAGGCGATTCAGACCAGCGAAGTCGGGTTGACGCCCAACTCTGACGGACGGCTGATTCGCGTCAATGTCCCGCCGCTCTCGACCGAGCGCCGCCGGCAACTCGCCTCGCGCGTGAAAGAGCTGGCCGAAGAGGCCCGCGTCGCGATCCGCAATGTGCGTCGCGACGGCAACAAACATGCCGACACGCTGCAGAAAGACAAAGGCTGCACCGAAGACGAACGCGACCAGCTCAAAGAGCAGGTTCAGAACCTGACCAAAACCTATGAAGGCAAAGTCAACGCGTTCGCCGAATCCAAAGAAAAAGAGATCATGGAGGACTGAGGGGCGGGGGGTGAATAGTGGATGGTAGATAGTAGATTGTGGATCGTGAGACGGGTTTTCGAACTCTTGGACTTTTGAACTCTTCTACCCCAGGCGTCGCCATGCGAATCGTCAAGTTCGTCCTCACCGTCGGCCTGCTTGCGGCGACGAGTTCTTTGGCCCGTGCTGACGACTGGCCGCAGTGGATGGGTCCCCAGCGTGACGACCAGTGGCGTGAGACCGGCATCCTCCGCAAGTTTCCCGACGCGGGACCGAAGGTTCTGTGGCGCGTCCCGATCGCCGGCGGCTACGCCGGGCCGGCCGTCGCCGGCGGGAAGGTGTACGTCGTCGACTTCGCGACCGACGCCGACTTTCGCAAGCTGAGTGCCCCGCAGTCGCGGCCCGAGGTGAAAGGCCAGGAGCGCGTCCTGTGCTTCGACGCCAAGACCGGCAAGGAGCAGTGGAAGTACGCCTACGATTGCAAGTATTCGATTGCGTATCCCGCCGGCCCGCGCTGCACGCCGACCGTTCATGAAGACAAGGTCTACACGCTGGGCTCCGAAGGGAACCTGTTGTGCCTCGATGCCGCCAGGGGGACGGTGCTGTGGTCGAAGAATTTCAAGACCGACTACAAAGCCAAAACGCCGGGATGGGGCTTCTGCGGACATCCGCTCGTCGACGGGCAGAAGCTGATCTGCATCGTCGGCGGTGAAGAAGGGGTCGTCTACGCCTTCGACAAAGACACCGGCAAAGTCCTGTGGCATAATCTCGAAGCCAGCGAACCGGGGTACTCCGCGCCGACGATGATCGAAGCCGGCGGCAAGCGGCAACTGATCATCTGGCATGCCGACGCGATCAACGCGCTCGACCCCGAGACCGGCAAACTGTACTGGACGATCCCCCTCAAGCCCAGCTTCGGGATGGCCATCATGGCCCCTCGTCAGTCGGGCGAATTTCTGTTCGCCGGCGGCATCGGCAACCAGTCAGCGCTGCTCAAGCTGGCAGCCGACAAGCCTGACGCCACGGTCGTCTATCGCGGCGACCCGCGGACTTCGCTGTACGCCATCAACGCCACCCCCTTCGTTGAAGGGGGCGTGCTGTACGGACCCGATCAGCCCGGACAGTTCCGCGCCGTCAAACTCGAATCGGGCGAGCGCCTGTGGGAGACCAACCTGCCGATTACCGGCGAATCGGGCGGCAAACCGGTCGGCTCGGGGACGGCCTTCGTCGTCAAGAATGGCGACGTTTTCTTTCTCGCCGGCGAAACGGGACATCTGATCATCGCCCGGCTGAGCCCCGAGGGCTACGACGAACTGAGCCGCTGGAAAATGCTCGAACCGACCGGCTCGGCCTTCGGCCGCGAAGTCGTCTGGAGCCACCCCGCCTTCGCGCAAAAATGCGTTTTCGCCCGCAACGACAAAGAACTGATTTGCGCCTCGCTCGCCGCCGAGTGATCCCGGGCAGGAACGCACATCGGCTTTACTTCGTGCGCCGACATCGGATAATTGAATCGATCGCAAGGATGCAGGTTCAGTTGACTTCTTGCTTATGCCCGTGTATTTCAGGAGCCGTCGCCGTATGATTTGCGGCTGAGCGCCACGAAAATCGGGCACGGAGGCTCCTGCAATGGCTTCAGACAGACTCAAGGTGGAACTAGCGACTTACGAGCAGCGCAAAGACGAACTGGTCGCTCAGAACGCCGGCAAGTTCGTCCTGATTCATGGCACCGAAGTTCTCGGCACATGTGACACCTACGAGGACGCTGTGAAATCAGGCTACGAAAAGTGCGGCCTGAGCAAGCCGTTTCTGGTCAAACAGATTTGTGCCGTTGAGCGCGTGCAATTCATTACGCAGGGATCGTCGGCGTGCCCGTCCTGACTGTGCCGTTCGACAATGACGGTCCGATAATCACGCTGCTGATTGGTCTCAGCGATCCGCGCAGGAACGCACTGATCGGCGACGGTCAGGTTCCTCCGGCGCATTTGTCAGTGCGCTTTCTCGTCGATACGGGAGCGTCTTGCACGTGCGTTGATTCGCGGATTATCGCAGCGCTGGAGATACCGAAAATCAATCAAACCTGGATGCAATCGGCATCAACCGGAGGCAAGCCAGAGCTGCACAATACCTACGATGTGTCGCTTTGGTTGCCACTCGATGGACCGGACTTGCATTCGCTTGCCACGACAATGAACATCGTCGAGTGCTCATTTCTCGGTTGTGTGTTCGACGGGCTGCTCGGCCGAGATGTTTTGGCCAATTGCAAGCTCGAATATCACGGACACGAAAAGCAGATCAAGCTCGTGGTATAGCTCAAGGCGCACCGAATCCGTTTGCTGCCGGGAAATTCGCGCTTTTTTCGCGCCTTCCCGACGTCAATTCCCGCCTCCCGCCCACCGCGGTACAATCCCGGAATGAGCGAACAGACACCGCGTCGCGATTGGTTTTCTCCGTTGCTTCTCGTGGTCAATGTCGCGATGGCATTCGGATTCGTTGCCATGTGTTGTTGGGCGGCGTTCAATGCGGCAGTGCCCGGCCGCTCTGGGCAATCAGCGGTCAGCCTTCCCGCCGCGATTCAAAACTCGAATTCCGACTGATCTGACTTACGTCAATTCCGCCCCCCACCCCGAAAGTGCGATCGGGACGCAAAATGTAGCACCACCCCGACGCCCTGAATCTTGAATTGACGCGTTTGTTGTGTTAGGGTCGCACCGCAACAAAGGTTGCAGCGAATTGGCCCACGGGTTGCATCCCGTGGGCGTTTGTCATTCCAATGGCTGCCTGATTCCCCCCCTGACCGACGAGACTGCCATGTACAACGTCACACTGATTCCCGGCGATGGAACCGGCCCGGAAATCGCCGAAGCCACACGCAAGTGCATCGACGCGACCGGGGTGAAAATCGACTGGGACGTTCAGGAGTGCGGCATCGAGGTGATCCAGCGCGAGGGCAAAGTCCCCGAGCGGGTGCTCGATTCGATTCGCAGGAACAAGGTCGCCATCAAGGGGCCGATCACGACCCCGATCGGCAAAGGCTTTCGCAGCGTCAACGTGTTCCTCAGGCAGGCGCTCAACCTGTACGCCTGCGTCCGCCCCTGCAAAAGCTACGTCGGCGTTCGCAGCCACTACAAAAACATCGATCTCGTGATCGTTCGCGAGAACACCGAAGACTTGTATGCCGGCGTCGAGTTCGAGGCGGGCCTGCCCAAAACCGCCGAACTGATTCAATTCATCAATTCCATCGCCACCGGCAAAAAAATCTCGACGTCGCTGGAAACCACCGGCGTCAGCATCAAGCCGATATCGATCGAGGGGACGCGAAACATTGTCAACCATGCTTTCGAATATGCCGTGAAGCACGGCCGCAAGAGCATCTCGTCGGTCTGCAAGGCGAACATCATGAAGTTCACCGACGGGCTGTGGTACAAAGAAAGTCGCGCCGTGGCGGCTGCCTACGGTGCCAGATTCGAAGACAAATCCCTCGCCGAAGGAGTTGTCGCCGACCCGCAACTCGCGGGAAAAGTCCCCAACACCGCCGGCAAAATCGAGTACACCGAACGGCTGATCGACAATATGTGCATGCAATTGGTGCAGAAGCCCGAGTTGTACGACGTGATCGTGCTGCCCAATCTGTACGGCGACATTTTGAGCGATCTGTGCGCGGGCCTGGTGGGGGGCCTGGGTGTCGCCCCAGGGGCGAACATCGGCATCGACGGGGCGATTTTCGAAGCCACGCACGGCAGCGCCCCGAAGTACAAAGGTCAAAACAAGGTCAACCCGACCGCCTTGATTCTTTCGGGTAAGCTGATGCTCGAACACCTCGGTGAGACTGCGGCCGCCGAGAAACTCGAACGGGCGGTTGCCGCCGTCATCGCCGAGGGAAAAGACGTTACCTACGACATGAAGCCCGACCGGAACGACCCGACTGCGGTCGGGACATCGCAAATGGCCGACGCGATCTGCCGGAAAATGCGACAGGGTTGACCGGCGAAGTTTGCTCTCTCCCACGATCAGGCTGTTGAAAAACGGGGACTGGCTCCGGTCCACAGCACGAAAACCGCTGAATCTCACGCGTTTCGAGGTGCCTGTCCCCCTTTTTCAACACGCTGTTATGAGCCGCTACCAGAAATCGCGAGAATTGCACGACCGCGCCTGCCGCGTGCTGGCCGGCGGCGTGTCGAGCGAGTTTCGCAAGTTCAACGCGCCGCACCCGTTGTTCTATACCCGTGGCGCGGGAAGTCGCATTTTTGACGTCGATGGCAACGAGTACCTCGATTTCACGCTCAGCCAGGGACCGTTGATCCTCGGGCATTCTCATCCGCACGTCCTCAAGTCGGTCGCCGCCGCCAGCGCGCAGGGACAATTGTTCGCGGGACAGCATTTGCTCGAGTTGGATCTGGCCGAACGCCTGCAGCGGCTGATTCCCTGTGCCGAGTTGCTGCGTTTCAGTCTGTCGGGCTCGGAAGCCGATCATGCGGCATTGCGCCTGGCCAGGGCGATCACGGGCCGCCCGAAATTCCTTCGATTCGAGGGACATTACCACGGTTGGTTCGACAACGTGTCAGTAGGAGTCGCCGGACCGTCGATCGAGGCGTTAGGGCCGCGCGAACATCCGACACCCCTGCGGTGGTCCGACGGATTGCCGGCCGACATTGAACAGGAGTGCATCGTCCTGCCGTGGAACGACCTGGCGCTAATCGAGCGAACGATTGCCGCCCGAAAAGATGAAATTGCCGCAATCATCACCGAGCCGGTGATGTGCAACAACGGTTGCATTCCGCCTGAACCGGGCTTCTTGCAAGGCTTGCGGGCGTTGTGCGACCAGCATCGAATTGTGCTGATTTTTGACGAAGTCATCACCGGCTTTCGACTGGGGCTGGGTGGAGCGCAACAACACTTCGGCGTCACCCCGGATGTGGCGGTGTTCGGCAAAGCAATGGCGAGCGGGTATCCGATCAGCGTGCTGGCCGGCCGGAAAGAGTTCATGCAACCGATTGCCGATGGCAAGGTGATTCATGCCGGCACCATGAATTCGGGACAGCCCAGCATTGCCGCGGCTCTGGCAACTCTCGACGTGCTGGCGCGAGAACCGATTCATGCGCGGCTGCACGAGCTGGGGCAAACGCTGATGGCGGGTTTGCGCGACGCGGCACAGCGCGCGGGACACCCGCTGCTCGTTCAGGGGATGGGGCCGATGTTCCACGCCGGCTTCACCCCCCTCAAGCGCGTGCGCGATTTTCGCGAGACGCTCAGTTACGACAAGAAACTGTACGCCGCGTTCGTTTCCGGCATGCAGGATCGCGGGATTCGGCTGATCGGCCGCGGGCTGTGGTACCTCTCGGCAGCCCACACGCCCGAGGAGATCGAGCAGTGCGTAGGGACAGCGTTTAATGTCTTGAAGGGGATTTAGTAATGCCTCCTCGCGTCCTCCTCGCCGGCCTGTTTCACGAAACGCATACGTTTCTCGCCGGGCGAACGACGCTGGCTGAGTTCGACATGCGGGTCGGCGATCAATTGTGGACGGCCGAACGCGACGGATCTCCGCTGGCAGGGGCACTCGACGTCGCGCGATCGGCGGGCTGGGACGTCGTCCCGGTGATCGACCTGCGGGCTACGCCGGGGCCGACGGTCGACGATGCCGTCGTCGAACACTTCTGGTCGGCAGTAGCGGCGGTCCTGAGCGATGAAAAGTATGAGGGCTTCGACGGCGTGTACCTGGTCTTGCACGGGGCGATGGTTTCTGAATCGCTGGTCGACGTCGAGGGGGAAATTCTCTCGCGGATGCGGGATGCGATCGGGGCCGACGTGCCGGTCTGCGGCGTGCTCGACCTGCACGGCAACATCACCGCCCGCATGGCGGCGAACAGTCACGGGCTGGTCGCGTACCGACAAAATCCGCACGCCGACGCGTGTGCCGCGGCACGCGACGGGGCGCTGCTGCTCGATCGGCTGATCCGCAGCGGCGAACGGCCCGTGACGGTGTGGGAGCATCCGCCCGTGATGTGGCCTCCGACCGGCACGGGGACGGCGTTCGAGCCGATGCGCACACTGGAAGCGATGGCCCGGCAGATCGAAGAAGTCCACGAAGAGATTCTGGTGGTCAACGTCTTCGCCGGGTTCTCGTTTGCCGACACCCCCGACACAGGCGTCAGCTTTACCGCGATCACGCTGGGTGAGCCGCGCTATGCGCGGGCCGAACTGGAGGAACTGTCGGACTGGACCGTGCAGAACCGTCAACTCGGCAACGTCCTCGAAGAGCCCTTGGCGAAAGTTATGTCCGCACTCGCGTCTCCCCCCCTTAGCAAGGGGGGGGCAGGGGGGGTCGCGCCGCAAAGTGCACGCTCTCCCGGTCCAACCGTCCTTGCCGAACCCTCTGACAACATCGGCGGCGGAGCGCCGGGCGATGGAACGGGGCTGCTCAAGGCGTTTATCGACCACCGGCTTGAAAACGCCGCCGTAGCGATCTGCGATCCCGCGGCCGTGCGAACCGTGTCGAACCTGAAGCCGGGTGACAAGACGACACTCGACATCGGTGGTCGGGGGAGTCCGCTTGGCGGAGGACCGCTGCGGCTTGAAGTCACGTTGGTGTCGACCAGCGACGGGCGGTTTGATCTCGAAGACCCGCACAGTCACCTGGCATCGATGTCGGGGAGCCGGTTCGACATGGGTCGGTGCGCCGTCGTGCGTCATGCCGGGGTGCTGATCTTGCTGACAAGCCGCAAAACCCCGCCGTTCGATCTGGGGCAATGGCGGAGTCAGGGAATTGCCCCGGAGAAGCTCGCGGTGATCGGCGTCAAGGCGGCGGTCGCGCATCGAAAGGTATACGACCCGATTGCCACCGCCCATTACACGGTCGAGACTCCCGGCCCCTGTTCGAGTAACCTGAAGCTGTTTCCTTTCGAGCGCGTGCATCGACCGATTTATCCGTTGTAGGGCGGGCTATGCCCGCCTCGCGTAGAACGTTGTTTCAATCCCGTGGTGGGCCAAACCCGCCCGATCGACTTCCCGACCCGGAGCCTCCCTTGAAAATCACCCGTTGCAATACAGCCGTGGTGGAAGCCAATTACGATTACACGTATGTTCGCATCTTCGCTGACAATGGCGTGTACGGCACCGGGGAGTGTTTTTTCGCTCCGGGATTGTCGGCCGCACTGCGAGAGATGCTGCCTCTGCTGATCGGTAAAGACGCGCGTGAGGTCGATCGGCTGGCCCGATTTCTATGGAGGAAAGGCTCAGGGGCCGGGGCGGTCGCCGGATACCTCTACAATGCCATCAGCGGGATCGAGGCCGCGCTATGGGACCTCGTGGGAAAGAGCTTCGAAGTTCCCTGCTGGCAGTTTCTGGGGGGCAAGGTTCGCGACGAGGTGCGAATTTACGTCGACTGTCACGCCGGCGACAACACCGAAAGCTGGGGGACGATGCTCGAAGAGCGCGAACCGGCCTGGCTCAAGGCGGCGCTGGCCGGTAAGCCTCAGCACGAAGAGCGCTACGAACCCGAGATGTATTTCAATCGGGCGAAGCAAATGGTCGCCGCCGGTTACGACGCAATGAAGTTCGATATCGACTCGATCGTCGTGTTGACCGGCGAAGAACTGAATCGGCCGCTGACGAGGGCCGAAATCGACAAGATGGTCGCCTGCGTTGCGGCAGCCCGGGAAGGGGCCGGCGATGCCGTCGACTTGTCGGTCGACTGCCACTGGCGGTTCGCCCCGACCGAAGCGATCCGCATTGCCCGGGCGCTGGAGCCGTACAACCTGATGTGGCTGGAAGACCCCTGTCCCCCCGAGAATTTCCGCGACGTTGGCGAGATCCGCGCGCTGGGGATCGTGCCGATTCTCACCGGAGAAAACCTCAACCGCCGCCACGGTTTCTGGGATCTGGTCGTCAACCGCTGTTGCGACCTGGTGGCGCCCGATATTCAGAAATGCGGGGGGATGCTCGAAGCCGTGCGGATCGGCGAACTGGCCGAGATGCAGGGCATTCGTTTCGCGCCGCATAACATTTCGTCTCCGCTGGGAACCATGGCCAGTGCGCACGTGTGCGCGACGATGTCCAATTTTGTCGCGCTGGAGTTTCACGGCTCAGATGTGCCGTTCTGGAACGATCTGATCACCCGGCCCGACGTGAAAGGCCCGGTGATCCAGAAGGGCCGCATCCCGCTGACTGATGCCCCCGGCCTGGGCTGCGAACTCAACGAAGAGGTCGCGCGCAAATACGCCAAGCCGGGCGAAACCTGGTTCGCGTGAGCGGTTTAGCCGCGAGCCGCAGGCGAGCAGTAGTCGCAGTTTACGATGTCTATTCATTTCATTGTGGCGCGGGCTGCGCCGACCTCTTGAACACGGCTCGCCTGCGGCTCGCGGCTAAACGGATGGGGGCGCCGCTCAATCGCACCAGATGTGCTCTCGGCTTTGCCGATTTTGTTTTGGCCGCCGTCGTCAAACCACGACGACCCATACCGTGAAGCAGCGTGTCGGTTCGTCGTCGGGATCGAGGGCAATGATCAGCGACCAGCCAGCCGCGCAATCTCCTCGGCCGAGAGTGCCTGCCCGTACAGACGCAAGTCGCTCAGGCGGCCTTGAAAATAATCATGCGGGCCGAAACCAATCTTCAGCGGCTGGTCGCAGGTCAAATCGAATTGCTCAGGAGCGAAAGCAGCAGACGTGGCGACCAGTTTGCCGTCAATGTAGAGCTTCAACCGATCTTTCTGCCGGACCGCCGCAAGATGCCGCCAGCCCGGTTGCAGTTCGTCATCGTACGTGACCGAACATCCAGCCTGAATCGACCACACTTTTCCTTCGGGAAGTGTTCCGCAGAACAGGCGACCCCGGTATTCGGCCATCGTCCAGGCGCGGCGATATTTCACATCAGGAGTCTGGTCGAGCCAGCCGACTTTGTGCCAGTGTTCGCGGCCATCGAAGCGATAGACTTCCGCCAGAGGTAGCGTGCCGGCGAACAATTGGCCGTTATGGACGATCATGCCCATCACTTCCAGTTCTTCTCCCAGTCGGCCCACGTCGGCCCAGTCGTTGTCACCCTGGTAACGAAACACTTTTCCGGTCGCCCAGGTGCCGACATACAGCTTGCCGAAATGGACGGCGAACGAATACGTCTGTGTGTTTTTCTCGTCGCCGACCTGGCCGCAATCGGTCCACGACCGGCCGTCATAGCGATAGACGTGCCCATGGTCGTAGCTCGTCGCAAAGAGTTGCCCATTATAGACTCCCAGGGCTTCCACCCGTTTGCCGTCGGGGACGTCGAGGGATGTCCAGTTTTGCCCCCCTTCGTAACGGTAGAACCCGGCCGGCTTGTAAAGCGATGTCGCGTACAGCTTGCCGCGATAGACCACCAGACCGCCGATCGCTTCGGCCCCCGGCAACCGGCCGCAGTCGATCCACCGTCCGTCCCCGTCATACCGAAAGACCTTGCCACCCAGGTTCTGATTCTCGGATTCGGGAAGCGACGACCCGGCGACACGATACTTCGAGACCCCCGCATACAGCGCTCGGTCAAACACCGCCAGTGCCGAGACCGAGTTCGAGGGGTGCGGGCTTCCGCAGTCGATCCATTTCGCGTCCGTGTTTCCATCTGCGGCGAGGCGATAAACGTGACCGGCCTCACCAGCGCCGGGTTCACATGTGCCGGCAAACAGTTCGCCCTTGTATACGGCGAGCGAAAAAATCAACAGTGCCTTCCCCGGCCGGCCGTGGTCGGTCCACTGCGGTTCGAGCCGGTCGTTGTCGATTCCAAAGTGAATGTTGCGGTAGTTGGCCTGGTTCGTCGTCACGCCGGCGTTGTTGGTGATTCCCAGGCTGAAACCGCGGCGGCCGGCGGGGTCGTATTGACTCAGAATGTCGCCGGGCAAGTCGTCGAGTTCAGCCGCCGTATGCAGGCGAACAGAAATCGAGAAATCGCCCCTCCCCAGCCGTGGTGCCTTGTCGGCGGGAACTTCGAGCAACTGGTTGCGTCCGTCGAACGCCGCTGCTGTGACCGGCTCGCCATCGGGACCGGCGGCTTTCAAATCGGCGCCGTGATTGGCCGCATGCCGCTTGTGCCCCGAATCGTCGTCGGTTGTGCCCGAGAGCTTCCAATGCCCGAGCAGGCCCGGCTTGGCGGCCGCGACAAGGTCGCTCGAGAGAATCATCGCCAGCGACAGCACGAGCCAGGTTATTACAACCTTCATGATGAGTCACCTCGGACGACATGCACATCAATCGGCAGTTAAGGAAACGACGTTCACCGTTTGATCGGTTTATACTTGATCCGATGCGGTTGGTCGGCGTCAACTCCCAGCCGGCGTTTGCGTTCGGATTCGTAGACCTGGTAGTTGCCCTCGCACCAGTAGACGCGGCTATCGCCTTCGAACGCCAGGATGTGCGTGGCGATGCGATCGAGAAACCAGCGATCGTGGCTGATGACGACGGCACAGCCGCCGAAATTCGACAGGCCTTCTTCCAGCGACCGCAATGTTTCGACATCGAGGTCGTTGGTCGGTTCGTCGAGCAACAGCAGGTTGCCCCCCGTTCGCAGCATTTTTGCCAGGTGGACGCGGTTGCGTTCGCCGCCTGAGAGTTCGCCTACCAGCTTCTGCTGATCGGGGCCTTTGAAGTTGAAGCGGCCCACGTAGCTGCGGGCATGAATGCGGGTCTTGCCGACTTCGAGAATGTCGCGATCGCCCGAGATCTCCTGATATATCGTTTTTTTCGGGTCGAGCGCGTCCCGCGACTGATCAACGTACGACAGCATGACCGTTTCACCCACCCGCAACACACCGGAGTCAGGTTTTTCAGTGCCGATAATCATTTTGAAGAGCGTCGTTTTTCCAGCCCCGTTGGGGCCGATCACACCCACGATGCCGCCGCGGGGCAGGTTGAACGTCATGTCTTCGAACAGCAAGTTGTCGCCCAACGCTTTGGAGACGTTGTCGGTGCGGACGACGATGTCACCCAGCGGCGGCCCCGAGGGAATCTGGAACTCGGCCGATTCGTCGCGATCATCGTAATCCTGAGCCACGAGCTGGTCATATCGTTCGAGGCGAGCCTTGTTTTTGACGGCGCGGGCTTTGGGGTTCATCCGCACCCATTCCAACTCGCGCTTCAGCGTTTTCTGGCGCTTCGACTCCACCTTCTCTTCCTGGACCAGACGCGAGTGTTTCTGTTCGAGCCAATTCGTGTAATTCCCCTCGAACGGCAGGCCCCGGCCCCGATCGAGTTCCAGAATCCAGCCGGCCGCATTGTCGAGAAAGTATCGATCGTGCGTGACGGCCACGACTGTGCCGACAAAGTCGTGCAGAAAGCGTTCGAGCCAGGCGACCGACTCGGCGTCGAGGTGGTTTGTCGGTTCGTCGAGCAGCAGAATGTCGGGATGCCGCAGCAGGATCTGACACAGCGCCACGCGCCGCTTTTCGCCCCCCGAAAGGGTTTCCACGATCGCCTCGGCCGGAGGCAACCGCATCGCGTCCATCGCGATCTCGAGCGTGTGATCGAGCTCCCACAGGTTGCCAGCGTCGATCTGGTCCTGAACTTTGGCCTGCTCGTCGAGCACCGCTTCCATGACTTCGGGTGCGAGGTCTTCGCCCAGCTTCATGTTGAGCGCGTTGTAACGTTCGAGAATCGCCCGCGAGGGGGCGACCGCCTCGTTGATGCACTGCTCGACGGTGAATTCGGGATTGAGCCGCGGCTCCTGCGGGAAGTAACCGATCGTCACCCCTTTGGCGGGCTTGGCCGTTCCCATGAAGTCTGTGTCTTCGCCGGCCATGATCCGCAACAGGGTGCTTTTGCCCGAACCGTTGGCCCCCAGGACGCCGATCTTGGCGCCGGGGTAAAACGACAGCCAGACGTTCGAGAGCACCTCTTTCTGCTCATAGATCTTGGTGAGGCCTTCGATCTGGAAAATGTATTGCTGGCTCATGTTGAATAAGAAATCGTGGGTGGTGTTGTCAGTTCGCGAAGAGGGCAAGCCCGGCCGCGCGAAGTTTGATTGACGCTGGCACACTCAATCGGCGCTCAATCGAGCTTGCCCTCTTCGCGCCGATCTATGTGTCAGGCTCGCGCTATCGAAGCATATTCTCAATCTCGTCTCGTGTCGCAAGCGACGGTTGCGCGCCTAAGCGCGTGACGCTGATAGCGGCGGCAACCCCGGCCCATCGGGCGGCGTCAACCAACGACTGCCCTTCAGCGAGTGCCACGGCTAGAGCGCCATTGAAGGCATCGCCGGCGGCAGTGGCGTCGATCGCCGCCACCGGCCTGCCGGGGATGGCCGTGATTTCGCGATCAACCACGAGACACCCGTGCTCGCCTAATGTGACGACAACCGATCGGCACCCGCGAGATCGTAATTGTAGGGCCGCGGCACGCCGCTGAGAAGTGTTGGAATGCACGGCCGACTCCCGTTGGTCGCTGGCCGTGGCACCCGCCGATTGGACAAGCTGCGCTGCTTCGGTTTCATTCGGCGTCAGGACGTCCACCAGAGTCAGCAAGTCATCCGGCAGCGATTCGACAGGGGCCGGCGCGGGATTGAGAATCGTCACCAGGCCCGCCCGTTTGGCCAGGCGCAGACCGTGGGCCACCGTCTCCAGCGGTGTTTCCAAACAGGTGAGAAACACTTTGGCGGATGAGAAAACCGCCTGCGGAACCGCATCCAGATCGGCCGGCAAGAGCTGCGAATTGGCCCCAGCCGCCACGGAAATCAGGTTTTCACCCTGTTGATCGACCAAAATCAACGCCACTCCCGACGGATGACCGACAACCGTTTTCAGGTAGTCGCAAATCAGGTTTTCGCCGCGAAACCGCTCGAGCGCTTCGCGCCCCAGCGAGTCGTCGCCGACGGCGCCGATGAACGTGACCGGTGCTCGTGCCGCGCGGGCCGCGGCAACCGCCTGATTGGCCCCTTTGCCCCCTGCCGCCTGAAAGAAAGTTCCCCCCAGAACGGTTTCACCCGGAGCCGGCAGCCGCAAACCCCGAATGACCATGTCGGTGTTGATCGAACCGACAACGATGATCGGGCTGAGGGTGGGTGTCGGCATGGCCAGCCCGGAAGACTTCGCAAATAAAATCTAAGTTGACACGCAGAAATAGTTGAGCAGGCGAGCGGGGGGCGTGAGCCCCCTGAAGGGTGCGTGAGCCGCAGTGGATTCAGGCTCAGTCTACCAATGAACAAACGGTGAAGCGACGAAAGGAGGGACGAACACAACGCTGAAACCTACCCGTGCGGGTCCGCACCCGTACGGAAATCTCCGCTCGAACCACGCCCGCACGCGGCGTGGGTATGCAGCCAGGGCGATCTCGCCGGGAGTGCCGGAGAAGGGATCGTCACGAAGGGGCCAGGCGGGGATGCTCGGGGAGACGGCATTTCGGCCTTGTTGAAGCGCCAATCACCGCCCTCAGAGGCTATCCGAAAACTAAAGGCCTATTTCTCCGTGGATTTCACGCTGCGAGGGCGTAGTTGAATTTTGCTGACTCTGCCGGATTCTGTGTCTGAACAAAAGCCGAGTTCTCGGCGAGCGAGGCATATGGCATCCTTTCTCTGCTCAAGGAGGAGGGAGCCAGCATGGATGCTGTTCAAAGAACTCGGCGGTGTTGTCGTAGTCGCGAGGAAA
>SIAF01000016.1 GCA_009691905.1 Planctomycetaceae bacterium
GGATCGCGACGCCGTGCCGCGTTAAGCTGGGCAAACCGGTGTCATAACGGGTGTCGTGACGATACCAGCGAGCCGCGCGGCGAGTCAACTCGTTCGAGAAAACACGGATATTTTTAGAACTACCTCGCGCGTTTCACACGGACTGAGAGAACGCTCGCAACAACCAACCGGCTCATCGCACAGATTCCATTACCAGGATTCGGTAAAACAGCGCCCGTTTATGTAGGTCAGGCTTTCGAGCCTGACGCGCACGGTCCGATGCCGCTGAAATCGACGTGATTCCCTCAGCCTGGAAAGGCCGACCTGCGTCAGGTGCGCAGTCGTACTGCGTCCCGTTGCCAAACAGTCTTTGGGCGCAACGTTGCACGTGTCGGCGATCACCATACGGCTTTTGCCAAAATCGCATGCCAAACGGAGAGTTCGTTTCCAGATTTGCAATCTTTTGTCGAAGGGGTGTCGCGCCGGAATTATGACGTTCTGTGGCAAGACTCATCAAATCCGGGCCGTTTTCTCACAGAACGTCATATTCGAATTATGACGTTCTGTGAGAAAACCCGGCACTTTCGAAAGGCGCCTATGCAAAAACAGGCCGAAAACGACGTTTTTCAGGGGGGTCAAAATTCGCAAAGGCGAGCGGGGGGTGTCAACCCCCTGTTCCCTGTTTCTGTTTCGACGCGTCGCTTGCGATTCGCGTTTCGACGCGCCGGGCAGCCTCAAGGCTGTACTCCAGCGGGTTTGCCAATCAATGGGAATCGCTCCGGCAATCCCCGAAATGAGGGCAAGGGGAGTTTCAGGTCGTGGCCGGATTCTTGGTTGCGTGATCGGCGTTGCACGGCGTTGCGAAGCATGCCGTGCGCCCGACGCGGTGGGGGGGGCGTTCGGCGGAAAGTTGAACAGACCGTAAAAAATCGGCCTTTTTGAGGGAAATCGGCGTTCGAAAAGTTGAACAGACACTCACAGACACTCGGGGTTGAACCGACACTTGCTGGCGAGAGGAGAGGGGATGGTGGATCGTCAGGCGAAAGAGCCTGACCTACTCACTAACTCGTTCGCGGATTGTCAGGCTGGAAAGCCTGACCTACTGACTCGCTGGCAGGGGGACGGTTCAAACCTCCCTCGCAGCCGCCGAGAACACGGCGCTTCGCCTACATCGGCGGCTCGTCCCCCGAGGGACCGTACATACCGGGGACGGGAATGTCGTTCAGGCGCAGGTACACGCATAGATGCGCGCGATGGTGGATGCAGTGGTTGAGCACGAAGCTGCGGATCACCGCCGAGCGAGGCATCGTCATCAGGGGCTTACCTCCTTGCAGCAGCGACCAGTTCTCTTTCATCGCCGCGTCGCTGACCGACTTGAGCGCCTTCCGTGCCGAGGCCACGTTCTGGTCGAACACTTCGAGAATGGCCTTCCGCGATGCAAGTCGCGGCGTCTCGTACGGCTCGCCGTCGACCGGCGCGACGTCGAATGACGAGTGTGTCAACGTCCCTTCGACCCAACCGGGCAACTCGACCAGGTGGTTGGCGTTCCAGCCGATCGTGCGCGACTTGGGATGCGCCTTCCATTCAAGTTTGTCGTCGGGAATCCTTTCCAGCACTTTGCGAGTACTGGCCATCTCCTGATCGAACTCCGGCAAAATCGTGTCCGCGTAACTCATAGTGGCTCCTTGAACAACACGTCAGCGACGCGAGAGCATCTCAGTGGTGGTGATGGTCGTGTTCGTTCCCTTCCGGGTAACTGAACTTCACCTGCTTGAACTCTTTGCCGGCGACGCTGAAGGTGGTCAGGACGGCGTCGAATTCGTCGGCGCCTTTGAGGCCTTCGACAACGCCGGCGAATTCGGTCGCCATGCCGTTTGGATCGGGAGTAACCGCTTCGAGAACTACCGCGCCGGTTACTTCGTCGTCGTCATGATCGTCGGCATGTTCTTCACCTTCGTCTTCATGGTCGTGATCGTGCGCCGCCTCGCGAACGAAAGTCAGCTCCAGCGATTTGGCCTTGATCGGCACCGGGTTGGCCGCCTCGCCGTCGAGGATGTAGGCGGTGACCTTGCCGGTTTCGGCATCGAGCACTACCTCTAAATGGGCGACATCGTCGCCGATCGCCACCAGAGCGCCGCCGTGCGGGCCTTTCTCGGCATGGTGATGATGAGGGCCGTGATCGTGCTCTTCACCTGCCTTGGTGCCGGGGGGCGCTGTCACCCCCTTTTTCGGGGCCGGCGTCTGGCTTTCGCACCCGGCCGTCAACAACAGGCCGGCAGCCACAAGGGGGAGCGAAAAGGAATAAACCCGAGCGGCAGCACGAACGAGCATGACGGCCTCCGTGAAGCGAATGCGAATGATTTGCAAATGACGCGGCAGCCGGATCATAATCAAACTGTGCTGCGCCTAAAAGCGTAGCACAAGCGTCCTCGCTTGTGGTCTGTTCGTCGGTCGTGCGCAGGGGCAGCTATGGGCGGGCGGGATCGCGCGGGGAGTGAGCAAGCGAGGACGCTTGCTCTACGGTTCACATCAATGCAAACAGGCTGAGCCATTTGCTCAGCCTGATCGCTGTTGTGACAGGGGTCCGAACCAGTCGGACACCGGGCCGCAGGGCCGAATTACTTCTTCTTGGCGGTCTTCTTGGCGGCGGGTTTGGCTTTGGTCGACTTCTTGAGGGGCTTGTTGGCCACGGCCCCGGTTATAGGTCGGTTCTCGGCGGCGGGTTTGGCGACACCGCCGCGTTCGCCGAGGCGAAATTCGGCGCCCCCGGTTATAGGTCGGTTCTCGGCGGCGGGTTTGGCTTTGGTCGACTTCTTGGCGGTTTTCTTAGCGGCCATGTGCAATGACTCCTGTCACTTGGAATTCGGATGCCTGAACCTTGTAAGGCGGCAACAGACCACATCGACACCCGAAAGATGTGGCCGCCGCGCTGTGACTCTAAAAAATGCTGCCCTTTTTAAGCGGGTGAGACTTGTCAACAATCGTTCAACACAGGTTCGAACACGGTTAGGACACGCCTCTGAGACAGCTTATATGACGCTCGGGAAAATTCGTCAAGCGCAAAGTATTGTCGGGAAGTGCCTTGAACGCATTGCCTGCGTCTTAAGTTCACAGCGACTGATTTCCGGATGCGACACAACTTATCGCGCGTTTCGCAAGCGCCTGCCACTGCCGCACTCGGCCCTGCGAGCAGCGCACAGCGTGGCCGTATCGGCAGCCGCAGACTTGACGCATCCCCTGCCGGCTTCAACAATCACCTGTTTGTGATTCCCCGAGCCCATTCATGAGGGCGATTCCCGATTCGATCGCCGGATACCGCACCATGAAGCTTTCGCCCGCCGTAACCTCGCTGAAACCCTCGGCCACGATTGCGGCTGCCGCCAAGGCCAAGGCCCTCAAGAGCCAGGGGGTCACGGTTTACGATTTCACCCTCGGCGAGCCCGATTTCAACACGCCCGAGCACATTCAGGAAGCGGCCCGCGCGGCGATGCAAGCCGGGCACACGCATTACACGGCGTCCGGCGGAATTCCCGAACTGAAAAAGGCGATTTGCTCGGCGTTCGAACGTGAGCAGGGGCTGCATTATGAACCCAATCAAGTGGTGGTTTCGAATGGCGCCAAGCACTCGATCCACAACGTGCTGACTGCGCTGTGCGGTCCCGGCGACGAGGTGATCATTCCCGCGCCCTACTGGGTCAGTTACAAATCGCTGGTTGAACTGGCCGGGGCGACGCCTGTGATTGTCGAGACCACTGAGGCGAGCGGTTTTCGCCTGACGGCCGAGCAATTCGAGCGGGCCATCACCCCGCGCACCAAGCTGCTGCTGCTGAATTCTCCGTGCAACCCGACCGGTGCCGTCTTCTCGACGCAGCAACTCGAAGACCTGGCGCGGGTCGCCGTCAAACACAATCTGTTTGTTTGTTCCGACGAGATTTACGACAAACTGCTGTATACCGACGAGCCGTTTAAGAGCTTTGCGACTCTGCTGGGGGGGATTGCCAATCGGACGATTATTATCAACGGCGTCAGCAAGGCCTACGCCATGACCGGCTGGCGAATCGGCTGGACGCTGGCCCCGGTCGCCCTGACCGCGGCGATGGATAATCTCCAGAGTCAGGAGACATCCAACCCGTGCAGCATCAGTCAGTACGCGGCCCTCGCCGCTCTGTCGGGTCCGCAGGATTGCGTCGCGACCATGCGTCAGGAATTCGCCCGCCGCCGCGAGTACACGCTGGGCCGAATCCGCGAGCTGCCGCAGGTATCAATCCCCGAGCCGGGGGGGGCTTTCTATGCGTTTTTCAACGTCAGCCGTCATTTCGGTCGCCCGCTAGGCAAGGGGACGGTCGTTAACAATTCGACGGAGTTTTGTACGGCGCTGCTCGAGCAATCACACGTTGCACTGGTCTCCGGAGATGCTTTCGGGGCTCCAGGTTACGTCCGAATGTCGTTTGCGACCGGGCGGCCGATTCTCGAAGCCGGTTTTGACCATCTGGCGGCCTTTCTGAGCGGGAAATCGGCCTGACGAGCGGGCGCCGAGCCGGCAACACCCGCCAAATCGGGGGGTGACTTTGTCGACCACGCGCAATCGGCTGAATCGCGCTGCCCGTTACAGCCGATATTTATGGAAGTGTCGTCGGGAATGATCTTTCGGTCGGTCGGTAAATCGATTACAAACCCGCTGTCGCTTGTCCAATCGTCTTGACACTCGGACGCAGGACCAGCCCCCTTCCTCTCGCGTTTTCGATTCCACCCTCCCCGTCATCCTGCCTCCATCGCCGGCTTTTGCGAGGGGCGTTCGTGTTGCGCTTGCATCCCATCCACGAGAGAAATCGGCTCGCCCTGCCTGGCGCGGCGCGAGACGCGGTCCGATGCGCTGCTCGGTGCTGTTGCGTGTGGCTGACGCTTAGTCTGCTTGTCACCGGATGCTCGGTTTCAAAATTCGTCCGCCGCCATCGGGCCGAATCGTGCGAGCAGCTCGCCGAACAGGCGCGCGCTGCCGCCAATCGCGGCGACGCGGCCTCGGCCGAATCGCTGCTGACCGCGGCCGTCAACCGAAACCCGCGCGACTGCGAAGTGCGGCTGGAACTTTCAGAAATGCTGCTGGAACACGGCAGCCTGAGCGCAGCCACAGAACACTTGCGACGGCTGGTCGAGCAGAATCCCGACGACCCGCGGGCCAACCTGCGCCTGGCGCGGACATTATACCTGCAGGACGATTACTCCGGGGCCGTCGAACTGGTCGATCAGGTGATTGAGATCGACCCCGAAAACCCGCAGGCCTGGATGCTGCGAGCCAAAATCGACAATCGAAATGGCAATGATTGTGACGCGCTGGCCGCCTGTTATCGCGTTCTGGCCGCCGCACCCGAAGATGCCGAGGCGCGTCTGCTGGCGGCCGAAATCCACCTGCACCAGGACAATTCCCAGCAGGCGTCCCCCTTGTTGCGATCGCTGCTCGATTCGGCTTCGTGCTGTCCGCAGCAGCGCGCCGCCGCTGCCTGGCTGCTGGGAGGCTGCTACGCACAAGAAGGTCGCTGGGGCGATGCCGCCGCGACACTCTCTTCGGCGATCGGCACACGCCCATTGACCGTTGCCGACTGGTATCAACTCGCGTATGCCCGGTATCGCGCGGGCGACCTCGAAGCGTCGCGCGGGGCGGTCGACACGGCGCTGCGAATGTCTCCCGACGATCCGCAGTCGCTGGCACTTTCCCGATTGCTTGAAGCGACCGCCGTGCGAACAGCCGCCGCCACGCTCGATCAATCGGCATCAACCGCGCCGGCCGCTGTGCTGCTGCCGGCGGCCTCGAATACGGTCGTCCCCGCCGATCGCATAGCGACAGCTCAACCGTGAGGCGTCGAGTCGCAATTTCAAGGTGATTTCAACGCGACGGCGTGAAGAGGTAAACGGGTTTCGCCGCCGGCCTTGGCCGCCGTGCCGCCACCGCTTTGGTGCAGCCTTTGGCGCTGAACGTCTCAGGCCGTCACGGCAAAACCGCCGTCAGAATCGGGTAGATGCCGATCGGTTCGGTGACGCACTCGCTCGGCCGAAAACCGGCGAACAACAGCAGATCCTGCATCTTCCGCGCGGTCCGCTGCCGGTGACGAAAGTGGAAAACGCGCGCTCGAAATCGCGCGCCGCCGTGCGGGTCGACCAGGCCGTGAGTCACCAACGTCGCCCCGGGCACCATGATTTTACTGAGGGCTCCCAGCAGTTCCAGGAACTCGGCATCGTTCAGATTCTCCACAATCCCGACGAGCTTGACGATCTGCACCGCTGTGTCCGGCAGGGTCTCGCCAATCGTCCGCCAGGCGCCACCCTGACGAAAGTGAACGCGGCCTTCGATCCCCAGGCGACGGGAGAGTGCGCGGCCGTGCTCGAAGGCATCGTCGTTGAGGTCGAACAGATGGGCGGTGACCCGGCGCGGGTCGACTCCCGAATCGACGATCGACGTCTGCACGTGACGCCCTGGACCGGCACCGACTCCCAGCACCGTAACGGGGGCCTCGGCCGCGTATCCGGCGATCAGCGAAGCGAGTCGCGCCGTGACAATTCGCAGCCGATTACGCGACGCCTTCGACATCGGATCGTCGCGCAGCGCCTGCCGATCGAGCCAGTCCAGCGGCTCGGCATTGGCATACATCAGTTCCATCGACCGCCAGCCGCCAGGACGCAAAAACGACTCGGCCAACAGCGGGCTGGGGCTGCTGGCCATCAGTCGCTGCCAAACGCGGGCCGGCAGCAGATAATTCTTCCAGGGGCCCAGCAGCAGCCCGCTGGTACGCTGGGCGATCGACAGCTCTTCGAGCGACACATTGGGCGCGACCGGTGAATTCATCCGAGCAGCGCGCCGGCGATTCGTCCCACCGGCCGACTCGACACTCAATGGACCGCGGGCGGAAGATTCGAGAGCAACCGACATGAGTTGAAACCACCCTTTCGGACTTGCACAGGCTGCGCCTTACTCGGCTGCCGCCAGATTTCGTCGCGTGACCCGTTTACGGACCCGCATGGCGAGGATTCGCGCAATCTTGGGAATGTTCAAATTGAATCCGCCGAACACCAGGCCGAACGCCAGCAGTGACCCGATCGTGACTTTCGGCCAGACGCACACGTAGCGATTTTCGAAATCAGGCCGGAAGCGGGTTTTGAAGTGCCGCAAGCCGACGACATCGAACACGAATCCCAGATACTTCTCGCCGAACTGAAAGCCCTTCCGGACGAGAACGCTGTCGCCGGGCAGGCCGGTTTCAACACCCAGTCCTGGATCGAGACACAGCCCCACCTGACGGACTCCCTCCTGCTGCATCTGCTGCATCAGGTGGTGAAACAGATAAGCGATCGTGCCGCGGACCGAGTCCAGGCGGTGGCGATACAATTCGGTCGACCACATCTGCCCGCCTTGCATCGGGTTGCAGATGACGAACCCTTCGAGTCGTCCCGTCCCGTTTTCCGAGCGGGCCAGAAACAATCTCCGCAACCCCAGGTCGTGGTCGTGAATCCGCCCCTCGAAAAAGTGCATTTCGTCGGATTGGGCCTTGATCGAGAGCGACTCGGCGGTGACTTCGTTGATCTCGGCCATAGTCCGATGCCATTGCTCGGGCTCCAGCCTTTCGGGACGGACTTCGTAGGCGACGACGCCATGGCGTTTGCAATAGCTGCTCTGGCGCCGAACCCATTCGAACGCCTTTCCGCCCCAGGTGCAGTTCGCCAGATCGATCACCGGTTCTTCGCCCCATTTGGTGACTTGAAATCCCAACCGGCTGAACAGGGGCAGTTCGTGATCGCCGATGTTGTGAAACGCCAAACGCCATTTGTTGAGGTGTGCAAATTCCACAAACTCCCGCAGCAGCGTTTCTTTTTGGATTTCAGGAGCAATCAAGCCGCCACCGACCAGCACATACCGGCCGCGGCGGGTGTACGAAATCAGTCCCTGGCGATTGCGCGACCAGAACAGCATGCGGCCCGGCTCGGTGGCCAGATACGAGTCGAAGTACTGGCCATGTCGAAACACGAACTGCTCGAGATCGGCGACGGCTTCCGTCACCGGTTCGTGCAGCGCCGGCTTGACGACGGGCGCTGCAGGTTCGACGGGAGACTCTGTCCCGCGATCAATCCTCAGCCGACGGCCCATTAAACTGAGTGTCTGGCTGCCTGATCCCTCGGACGCAAAGGGCTGCGCGGGGGGCGCAGAGTCGACGCGGCGAGCGGATTCATTGGGGGTCGAAGCGCCAAGCGACATCGGAGATCCGTCTCCTGCTGGATTTGTTTCCTACCCGTGTGACAACCAGCGGCGTTCAATCCATTCCTGCTCAGGACTGCGGGCACCGGCGCACTCCCGGCGCCAAGCCCTGCCCGGAGCGCCAAATCGGCGCGCTCTTCCACTCGTTCTATCGGCCTTTTTTGGTTCAAACTTGGCAGCCGATTTTGGACGGGGGGACGGTTTTGTTGCACCCCGGCTCGTGTCGCTAACCCACGTCGAATGCTCTCAATGGGAGCGCCCGATGATTCGGTAATCTGCGCAAGATGCGGCAAATAACACGGATCGATCACGCCTGACTTTCGCTCGCGGTCCCTCGCGATATGATGAGCGGCTTTGAATTGGATCCCGATGCGACAGCCCTCTCCGATCTCTGGCGAATTCACAAGGAATGACCCGCGATGCCGAAGTCAAATTCGACGCATGACTCTCCCCCTCCCGACGGAGTGCCGCGCAGGGACTTCTTGTTGCAGGCGGGAGCGATCGGCTGTGGGATTTTTGGGACCACACCGGCATTGATCGCAGCCCAACCCCTCGCGACGGACGCCGACCCGAAGTCCACTCCAAACCCCGACCCCAACTCGGGCCTTGCCGGAATCAAGGCGTTGCTCTCCCGGAAAGAGCCGGTGATGTGGGTGATCACGGGCGATAGCATCACTCACGGCGCGCTGCACACCCTCGGCTGGCGCAGTTATCCCGAGCATTTCGCCGAACGGGTCCGCTGGGAGCTGCGCCGGGTGCGGGATCTCGTCGTCAATACGGGGATCAGCGGCGACCGGACGGGAGGTCTGCTTGCCGACATCGACTGGCGGGCCTTGCACCTGCAACCCGACGTGGTCTCGGTCATGCTGGGGATGAATGACTGCACCGCCGGTCCCGACGGGCGCGAGGTCTTTCGCAAAAACCTGACCGCCATCGTCGATCGGGTCCAGGCCGCCGGGGCGATCCCTTTGCTCAATACCCCCAACACGGTGTACATCAAAAATTCGGCGGGGCGGGCCGACCTGCCGACTTACGCCGCGATCGTGCGCGAAGTGGCGACCGCCACCCGGGCGGGCCTCGTCGATCATTGGACCCACTGGGAAAAAACCAAGCCCGATCAGGAAACGCTGCTGGCGTGGATCGAAGACTCCAGCATTCATCCGGGTGTGTACGGCCACCGCGAATTTGCGAAACTGATCTTCCGCGAGCTGGGCATCTTTGATCCCGAGAGCCCGACCTGTAAGCTGGAAGTTAAGTAGGTCAGCCTTTCCAGGCTGACGCAATACCAGTAACCGCAGCCGAATCAAACCAACCGTGTCAGGCTCGAAAGCCAGCCCTACGCAACTTGCCTCGACGCGAAGAGATAAATACTCGCGAAACCGAAGTTGTCGAGGAATCCCCTGTACCACGACCACGCTGTTAACTTGTTCGAAGGAATTTCCATGCCCGCCCCCCGAGTTGTACTGTGTCTGTTCGCGTCGCTGCTGCTCTCGAGATCTCTCATGCCCGCGCCTGCCGTTGCCGCCGAACCAGCCTTGAAACAGGGAGAACGGATCGTCTTTCTCGGCGATTCGATCACGCAGGCTGGCGCCGCGCCGGGCGGTTACGTGGCGCTCGTCAAAGAGGCTCTCGCCGCAAAGCACAAAGATAAAGGGATCGAAGTCATCGGCGCCGGGATCAGCGGCAACCGCGTGCCCGATCTCGAAAAACGGCTGCAAGCCGACGTCCTCTCGAAAAAACCGACGCTCGTCGTGATCTACATCGGCATCAATGACGTCTGGCACTCGCAGAACGGGCGCGGCACCTCGAAGAGTGATTTCGACCAGGGCCTGCGGCGGGTCGTCAAGCAGATTCAAGACAGCGGAGCGCGCGTCATGCTGTGTACTGCCAGCGTCATCGGCGAAAAGACCGACGGCACCAACCCGCTCGACGCGATGCTCGACGAATACTGCGACCTCTGCCGTACCATCGCCAAAGACACCAAGTCGCAATTGCTCGATCTGCGTCAGAAATTTCTGTCGCACCTCAAGGCGAACAACGCGAAGAACGCTGAAAAGGATGTGTTGACCAGCGACGGCGTGCACCTCAACGCGGCCGGCAACCGGTTCGTCGCCGACCGCGTCGTCGAGGCGCTCGAAGCCGGCGCGACCGCAGCGGCCAAGCCGGGCAAAGCGCTGCGGCACGTCGTGCTGTTCAAGTTCAAGGATGATGTCTCGAAAGAACAGGTCCAGGAGGTGGTCGACGCCTTCGCCGCGCTGCCCAAGCGGATCAGCGAAATCCAGGACTTCGAGTGGGGCACTGATGTCAGCGTCGAGAACAAAGCCGACGGTTTCACACACTGCTTTTTCGTTTCATTCCGCGACGAAAAAGCCCGCGAAGTTTATCTGCCGCACCCCGCCCACCAGGAATTTGTCAAACTGGTCGGCCCGCGAATCGATAAAGTGCTGGTGGTCGATTATTGGGCCAAGCCGTGAAATGATTTGCCGCGAGCGGTCACGAGTGAGGCATATTTACCCACCGGTCGCTCGCTGGCTAGAACCCCATCCGGCTCATCCGCCAAGGTTGAGCTGGAAAATGTCTCGAACACGGCCGCGCGAGGATCCGCCGGGGCGGCGACATCCATACCGAATTGCGGAAATCTTTTCCGAAATTGCGTCAGCGGGTGTATTTTGGCAACGCGTCGGTCAGACGCCGACCGAGTACCGCCGCGCGACCCGAGGCTCCAGCGGCGTGTGGGGTGGGGCCGAGTAAGGTCAGCATTTCCAGGCTGACGGAGACGGCAATGGCGTCGTTGACAGCGAGCCGGTGGGTTTACCCCACCGGTGCGACGGCCCTGTGGGGTAAACCCACCGGCTCGCGGCGTCAGGCTCAAAAGCCTGACCTACTTGAAAAACTTCCCGTAGTTCTTCTTCACCGCCTCGATCCCCGCGTTGATGATCCGTACTTCGGCGCCGACCGAGAGCATTTTACAACCCTTGTCGACGCACATCTGGGCGTATTCGGGATTGACCGGCACCACTCCCCACGGCTTTTTGTGCTTGGCGCAGGCAGCCGCGATGCGGTCGATCGCGGCCAGACATTTGGGGTTCATGAAGTCGCCGATGACTCCCAGGTTCTGACTCATGTCGGCCGGTCCCAGAAACACGAGATCGACGCCGTCGATGGCGGCGATCGCATCGACCTCTTCCAGCGCCTGGGCCGTCTCGATCTGGATCGCGACGAATGATTCGCGGTTGGCCTGCTCGGCGAATTTCGCGGCGGGGATCGTGGCGAATTGGGCGTCCCAGCCGGCGGTATTGAGGCCGCGGCAACCACGCGGTGCGAACTTGGCCCATTGGACGAATTCCTCGGATTGGGCCGCCGATCGAACCTGCGCGGCCATGACGCCGCCGGCCCCCGCTTCGAGGGCACGGGTCACCGAAGCGTAATCGGTCGGGGCCAGTCGGACAAAGCTGTCCATCTGCTGACTGCGGCAGGCCATCGTGCCGATCTCGAGCTTTTCGGAGGAGTAATCCATGTGCTCGAGGTCGAACCAGACCGCCTGGAACCCTCCGTGAATGCCGAGCATTTGCAGAAAATTGTGGTGGACGATTCGCCCGCAGGCGGCCACCATCAGTACCTCGCCACGTCCCAATCGCGTCTTGATGCTGTCCACGATGTGCTGTCCCGGGTTGTAGGATAGAATTCGGTGGTTGCCTGGATTTCAGAATGCGAATGCCGGCGTTGAGGCTCGTTTGCCGGGAGGTCCGATTCGTCCGGCGACTGTTACAGTGTGGCCAACACGGCGAGTTTAGTCCAGCACGGGCATTGCATGCCAAACGCTCCTCCTGCCAAATACACGTCTCCCGCCTTGCGCCATCGGCGGCTGATCGTGCTGGTGATCGCCGGACTGCTGCTTGTCGTGGGGGCGCTCGCCTATCGCCACTACTGGCACGCGAGACCGATCGGAAGCGGTCCCGCCGGGCCTTCGGTTTCGCGCGAGGCGTTTGGCGAGATCTGGAGCGAACGTCCCGTGCTGCTGTTGGGAATCGGCGACAGTGTGACCGCCGGGTACGGCGCGTCGACCACGCACGGGTATTTCGACCGGCTCGCCGCCAACCCGGCCGACGAATTACCTGACATGCAGAGAGTGTGCCTGTCGCGCGTGCTTCCCAATTTGACGGTGCGCAACATTGCTCTATCCGGGTCGACGTCGATCGAATGTCTGGAAATCCTTGTTCCCAAGCTCGAGACCCAGGATGAGGTGACATTCGGCATCGTGGTGATGACGACCGGCGGCAACGACATCATCCACAACTACGGGCGGACGCCCCCTCGCGAAGGAGCGATGTACGGCGCGACGTTGCTCGAGGCGCGCCCGTGGATCGACAATTTCGTCGAGCGTCTCTCGGCTATCGTCGATCAGATCGAAGCGAAGTTTCCGGGCGGATGCCGAATTTTCATCGCCAATATCTACGACCCGACCGACGACGTCGGCGACGCATTCAACGCGGGTCTCCCGCGGTGGCCGGAAGGGCTGAGCTTGATCCACGCCTACAATGACGTGATCGCCGACCTGGCAACGCTTCGCCCGAACGTGGAAATGGTCGACATGCATGGTGCTTTCCTGGGGCACGGCATTCATTGTTTGCAGTTCTGGAATCCGCATTACCACGCCGACGATCCGCATTACTGGTATTGGGACAACCTTGAAGATCCCAACGACCGCGGCTACGATGCGCTGCGTCGATTGTTTTTGAACGAGATGCTGCGTGTCCTTCCCGGCGCCATGCGGGATTGAGTTGCGTTTGCTGCCGATTTGGTGGAGAACAGGATGCCCTTCGAAGGTCTCGATTTGTACGCGCTCGACGAACTGCTCTCGCCTGACGACTTGCGCCTGCGCGGTCAGGTCCGTGAATGGGTCGAACGCAAGTATCTGCCGATCGTCAGCGAGCACTACGAGAAGGCGACCTTTCCGCTGGATCTGGCGCGAGAGATCGCCGCGTTCGGGGCCTTCGGCGGCAACATCGCGGGCTACGGCTGCGCGGGCCTGACGGCCCTGCAGTACGGGCTGATCATGCAGGAACTCGAACGGGGGGACAGCGGCCTGCGGACATTCGCGTCGGTGCAGGGGGCGCTGGCGATGAACGCCATTCACATGTTCGGTTCGGAACAGCAAAAAGAGCGGTGGCTGCCGGCAATGGCCCGCGGCGAAAAACTGGGCTGCTTCGGCCTGACCGAACCCGATCACGGTTCGAACCCGGCGGGGATGGTCACGCGGGCGAAACAGACGGCGACGGGCTATGTCTTGAACGGCCGCAAAATGTGGATCGGACTGGGGACCGTCGCTGACGTGGCGATCGTCTGGGCCAAGGTCGACGGACTGCCGGGGGTCGACCCCGACAGCGCGGCAGCGATTCGCGGATTTCTGGTCGAGCGCGACGCCCCCGGTTTCTCGGCGGAATTGATCGAAGGCAAGCTCTCGTTCCGTGCCGCCAACACGAGTCGCCTGTCGTTCGACGACTGTCGCCTTCCCGCCGACGCCCTCTTGCCGCAATCGCAGGGCTTGAAGTCGCCGCTACAATGCCTCAATCACGCTCGCTACGGGATTGCCTGGGGCGTGCTGGGGGCGGCACTGGCCTGCTTCGACGAAGCACGGGCCTATGCCGCAAGCCGCATCCAGTTCGGCCGACCGATTGCATCGTTCCAACTGGTGCAGCGCAAGTTGGCGCTAATGGCGTCCGAACTGACGAAGGCGCAACTGCTGGCCTACCGCCTGTCGCAGCTCAAGCAGGCAGGCAAAGCCACGTTCGTGCAAATCTCAATCGCCAAACGCAACAACGTCAGCACCGCCCTCGACATCGCCCGCACCACCCGCGACCTGCTGGGGGGCGTCGGCATTCTCGACCAACACCAATGCTTCCGCCACATGTGCAACCTCGAAAGCGTCAAAACCTACGAAGGGACCGACGACATGCACCTCTTGATTCTGGGTGAGAAGCTGACGGGCGTGGGGGCGTTTGTGTAGGGGGGGCAGAATCGCATTGCTCGCGCTGAACAAGCCATTTTCGTTTCGTCGCGTCGCTTGCGACACGCGTTGATGAGAAGCGACACGCGCCGAGCAAGCTCGGCGGCGAAACGGGCGTCACGGTAGCCCGGTTGCAAATGGTTCACACTGGCTGTTTAGTGCTGTGTAATCGAGGCGCATTTCACATCCCGCACGCGGTGGCAGACTCTTCTGAGAATCGTGCGATCATGAGCATCACGTTTTCGTGCGACACGTGTCAGTCGCCCTTTACCGTCGATTCACAGCTTGCCGGTCGTCAGGCCCGGTGCCGCAAGTGTGGCCGTAAGATGCAAATCCCCGCGGCCTCTACCGGCGGGGGCGGTCGGCCCCTGGTCGAATGGGGTGGCAACGGCAGTCGCGCCGGGGCGCGGTCGGCCGCGCCACAGGGCAGCCAGGCCGGCGACTCTCGCCGCGGGCGTGGCGGCACGGGTTCGGCGGTGGCCGAGGCTTCGGCGGCAAATGGGCGGCCCATCAGTTGGATGGACGCCGTCAACAGCCAGGTGGGTTTGAAGCCGATCACGATGGTTGCCGCCCCCTCGCTGCGGCAGCGGCAAGAGGTCCAGGAAAAGTCGGTGACGAGTTACAAGGTGACGGTCCCGCGCGAGCTGCGGCCCAAGAACCGGGCCGTGACCAAGTCGAAGCACCTGGTGAACGCCGGTTACATGGAAGGAATCAGGTCGTACAAGCAGTTCTTTAACAAGTTTGCGTACCTGTTCCGCAGAATCAACGAAATGTCTTACGGGTTTACGGTCGTCTGTCTGATCGTGGCGATCGTGGGGGCCATCATGGGCAAACACTCTTTAACCGTGATGAGCATCAGCGCGATCGTGCTGCTGAACATCGTGGGGCTGGCGGCCGGTGTGTCGAATCTGATCGCGATTCAGTTCCGCGGAAATGTGGTGAAGGGGCTGCTGTTTCTGATTCCGCCGGTCACCGTGTATTACCTGTGGACAAACTCGACGAAATGGAAAAAGCCGATCAGGCGGGTCATGACCCCGATCGTAACGCTGGCGATTGTCATGGCCGCGTATGCGTACATCCCCTGGCTCAACGGCAACAAGGCCAGCCAGGCGAACTGGAAGGAGCGAATCGAGGGGGCCGTCGATACGATCAAACACGACGTCGGCGGTTCGATGTCGGAGGTCGGCGAAAAAGCGCGCGAACTCAAAGGCAAGCTCCCCGACGATCTGAAAAATATGAACCTTGATGATGTCAAAAAGAAGGCCGAAGAGACCGTCGACGACCTGAAAGACAAGTTTCAGAAATCGACCGGCACAGGCGGCACGCCCGACAAAAAGGACCCATGATGCCGACACCTGACGACGATCGCGGCGCGCCCGCTCACTCGCATGCTGCCCTGAGCAGCTTGCCGGCCGACGGCGTGATCGACCTCGAGCCCAGTTTGATGCCCGACGCTGAGACCTGGGGTGCTGAGGATCCGGCGCAGGGCTCGGCCCCTGGCAGTCGGGCCGACTCGGAAGGGGGGCTGGCCGTCTCGAGCGAGTTCACGGCACTGCTGCGGTCGCGGTTGCAGGCCGCGGCCGGATTCGTGACCCTGGCGTATCTGGCCTTTTTGCTGTTCAGCCTGGCCAATCCCGACTCGGTGTATCGCATGGCGGCGGTCTCAGTGGCGTTGCGCATGCTGGTTGCCGCCGGCGTTTTCGGTTTGCTTTTCAGCTCGATGGCCTTGACCTACCGGCAACTGCGGGCGGTCGAGTATGCGTTTTTCGGCGTCGATATGCTGATCATGCTCTACGCGCAGTATACGATCAATGGCCGGCTGGTTGAACAGGGGAATGCGGCCAGCATGGTGGCGATGGTGGCGTTCGAAAAAAACGGCGTGCTGCGCACGTTCATGATGATGATGATTTACGGCGTGTTCATCCCCAACGACCCGAAGGTCACGTCGCGGGTGGTGATGACGATGGCGGCCGGTCCGATCGTCGTGCTGGCGATGGTGCTGCATCACGAGTTCGCAATGAACACGACGGCTGACCAGATGGCCAGCTCGCAGAATCTGATCTCGAATGCCCTCTTTCTGGTGATCGGGGCTGCGTTGGCGATTTTCTCGGCCCATATTCTCAAAGGGATGCGTCTCCAGTTGCACGATGCCCGCCAACTCGGTCAGTACCGGCTGCTGAATAAACTTGGCGAGGGGGGGATGGGCGAGGTGTATCTGGCCGAGCACCAGTTGTTGAAGCGGCCTTGTGCCGTCAAGCTGATCAATGCCGACTTGGAAGACAACTCGATTGCCCTGGCCCGCTTCGAACGCGAAGTGCAGTCGGCCGCCATGCTGTCGCACCCCAATACGATCGAGATCTACGATTATGGTCGCGCCGACGACGGCACGTTTTACTACGTCATGGAATACCTGCCCGGCCTGAGCGTGTCTGATCTGGTGCGGCAGGGGGGGCCGTTGCCGCCGGGGCGCGCCGTGTACATCTTGCGCCAGGCGTGCGGGTCGCTGGCCGAGGCGCATCGCATGGGGCTGGTGCATCGCGACCTGAAGCCGGCCAACATCCTCGTGGCCATCCTGGGGGGCGAGTGCGACGTCGCCAAAGTCCTCGATTTCGGGCTGGTCAAGGTCGAAAATCCCACTGATGGTTTGAATTTGACGGCCGAATACACCGTCAGCGGCACGCCGTCATACATGTCGCCTGAACAGGCCAGGGGAGTGAGCGACATCGATGGCCGCGCCGACATTTACGCCCTGGGCGCGATTTTGTACTTCATGCTGACCGGCAAGCCGCCATTCGAGCGTGACAGCCCGATGTCGCTGATGATCGCCCATGCCGGCGAGCCGGTGACGCCCCCGACGCAACTTCGCCCCGATATTCCTGCCGACCTCGAAGCGGTCGCGCTGCGCTGCCTCGCGAAGGCCCCGGCCGATCGCTTCGCCGATGCCCGGTCGCTGGCGGCGGCACTGGCCGCTTGCGGATGTGCGCGGGACTGGGACCAGGCGCATGCCGAACAATGGTGGCTCGATCACGCGGCGAATCAAGCGCCGATGGAAGAGGCTTTGCAGATGGCGGCAGTGTGAGTTCTACGACCCTTCGGGAGCTGAGCCTGACATGTACGGCCGCCTGATTACAATACTCGTCTTCGTTCTGCTGGGCCTGATGGCGACGGTGTTCGCGTTCAACTGGCTGTGGGCCAAGGCCTTCGGCCCCGGCGGCGGGCCCGGTCAGCACCAGGCCCAAAAGACCAGGGAGGAGACGGCCGAGGACCGGAAAAAACTTAAGGAAGAGCACCGCGCCAAGGTCAAAGAGAACATCGAGAAGAACAAGCACTCGACCGAAACACTGACCAAGGCCGCGCAGTCCGCCGTTCCCCAACCGCTGAGCGCGTCGGAATTTGACCCGAACACCGGGAAAGTAGCCTGGCCCGAAGTGTTGTTGACCGACGATTACAAAAAAACGCGGCAGCGGCTTGAACGATTACTCAAACAGCGTGCCGCCAGTCCCGACGACAGCACTGCCCAGGCCCACGCCGCCGCTGAGGAACTGCTCGATCTGCTAAAGGAACACATCAAAGATCTGCCGTCGAATGATTATATCGCGACCCGCAAATTCCTGGAGAGTCTGGCGCACTCGCTGAAGCCTTAGCCGGACGTCGAAAGCCGGCCTACCTGGTCACGACACCTTTCTCAGGTCTTGCCCCCCAGTTCCACCAGCAGACGCTCAATAATGGCCCGGTCGGGTAGGCGGCTGGAACCCTTCAGGTCGAGGTCGGCCTGCAACAGCCAGTGGCCGATCTTCTCGGCACGCGGGCGACCGAGCCGGCGCAGATAGGCTTGAACCGGCCCAATGGTAAACGGCTTGACTCCGGCCTGGGTCAAGGCCTCGGCGAGCGGCAGTCCCTGACGGGCCAACTCGGTGGCTCGCGCCAGAGGACGGAACACGAAATTGACGCCGCCGAGCAGTTTCAGCGGATGCTCGCCCGAGACCAGAAGTTTTTCGAGATACTCGAGAGCCGACCCGAGCTGACCGTCACGCACAGCGTCGAGCATCCTCCAGGTCGTCTCGGTCTTCCAGCCGCCAACCAGTTTTTCGACCGCCTCGGCGTCGATGGCCGGCGCCGATCCGACATAGGCCGCGAGCTTGCCCAGTTCCTGATCGAGCAGGCCCAGGTCGTTGCCGGCAAGGTCGACCAGCACCTGCGCAGCACCCCGATCGAGCTTTTTGCCATGCCGGCCGCGAGACAACTCACCCAGCCATGCGAACAGTTCGGTCCCTTTGAGCGAGCCGCATTCGAGCGGCAGCCCGATGGCCGCCGTTTTTTTGGCCAACCGGGTATTTGCGGGCCACGATTTGACCTCCAGCACCAGCACCGATTTTTTTGCCGGGCGCTCGAGGTACCGCTCGAGCCCCTCGCGATATCGGGTCACGAAATCGTCGGCGTCGTCAACGACGACGAGTTGTTTGGCGCTCCACATCGAAACCGTCAGCAGCGAATCGACGACCGACTTCAGCTCGACGGTGTTTCCTGCGAGCCGCGTCAGGGCCAGTTCTTCTTCGCCTTCCCCGAGAACCAGCCTCGTGACGACCTTCAAGGCTTCGTTTTTGAGAAACCGCTCGGCCCCGTACAAGACGACGATCGGCCCGAGCGGCTGTTTTTCGGCAGCTTTGAGGAAAGCAGCGGCGTGCATCAAAGCCTCTTCTTGACCAAAGTTCGCCAATTGACGTACAGTCCCACGCCCCGCGTCCGTATTGTGAAAGCGTTCTATGATCGCTGCAAGCCAGGCGACTGCGACCTATCGCTGTCCGGGTGAGGTCTACGACATCACCAAGGCCGTGCATTTGGCGCGCATGGCAGCCGGTTTCGATCGCTGCGCCCAGTGCCTCTATCGCGACACAACTGCAACCGGCGGCGCGAGCACGCCCGACGCGGACGCCCCCGATTCGAATCACAAAGTGCGGCCGCCAGGGCAACGGCGATCAGTATTTACCGACGAGGGGGTTCGTGGCGTTTATCGCAACGAACTCACACGGCAGCGAGCCGGCGAGCTCGCGGGGGCGTTTGCCAGTTGCTTGTGGGATGACGCTGCACCCGAATTGGCCAAACAGCCCGTGTCGGAACCGCCGTTGATAGCCGAGTCGGGGGACGACTCGACATTGACCGCGTCCGAAATCACCGGCACCGAAATTACCGGCGAAGGAATCGTCCTTCTGCCACCGGGTCGGCCTGGCCCATTGGTTGTGCTGGCCTGCGACGAACGGCCGGCGTCGCCTGACCTGGCGATGGGAGTGGGCCTGGCGCTGCGGCGGATGGGTTGTCAGGTGGTTGACATCGGACCGGCGACGCGCCCCTGTTTCTGGTTCGCCGTCGATCACCTGCACGCGGCCGGCGGCTTGCAGGTTACCGGCGCGGGATGCGACCCCGCCTGGACCGGGCTGGATTTCGTACGGCAGGGAGTCTGGCCCTGCTCACGCGGGGCCGACCTCGACCGAATTCAAGCGCGTTACGAACGGGGCTACGGGCGAGCGTCGCGGCGTCCCGGATCGCATCGTCTGTACTCAGTCACGACGGCGTATGAAGTCGGCCTGTGGCAGCATTTTCATGGCTTGAGGCCGTTTGAAATCGTGCTGGCATGTCCCAACCGGCTGCTGCGCGAGCTGCTTGAGCGTCTGTTTCGAAAATCGGCTTGCCAGTTGACCTGGGTCGAAACTCCGACGCGGGCCAGGTCGCTCGGCGATCCAAACGACCCCGATCTGTTGCGGGTTTCCAAGGCGGTCCGCGAGCAGCACGCCCACCTGGGAATCGTGATCGACGACGACGCACAAAGCTGCCGATTGTTCGACGATGAGGGTCGGGCGACCGATCTCCATGCCGTGTTGCGCCTGCTCGACGAACAGGGGCGTCACTCCTGCGGGACACAGGGGAGCGTTGCTGAATCGGCCGGGTCAAAGGGCGGCTCTCGATTGCCGACTGACCGCGACGAGCGGGTCGAATTGCCGACGACGCTGGCTGCAATGTCGGCGGCCCTGCGCCGGCCGGGGGCGCTGTGCCGAGTCGACAATTCCGGCCGCTACTGGTTTGCAGGGGCGTTTCCCGTCTGCGACGCCGTGCTGACACTGGTCCATCTGCTGCAAGCCCTGAGCCGCCAGGACACGCCGTTTTCGGAGTTGTTGGGGAAACGTCAGCCTGCGGCCTGATTGGCGTTGAGCCGGCTGCCCCTTTTTGATCCATCGACGAACAGGAACCACCATGAGCGAGCACTGGATTGCCGACCGCATGCGGCACATTGATGCGTCGGGAATCCGCAAGGTTTTCGATCTGGCAGCGCGGATGCACGACCCGATCAATCTCAGCATCGGCCAGCCGCATTTCGACACTCCCGAACCGGTCAAGCAGGCCCTGTACCGCGCCGTCGCCGAGGGGAAGAACGCCTACTGCCAGACGCAGGGCATCCCCCCGCTGCTGGAAACGATTCAGTCGACGGTCGATGCCGAGTATGGACACGCCGATCGCAAGGTGTTCATCACCAGCGGCACCAGCGGCGGGCTGATGCTGGCGCTGTCGGTCCTGGTCAATCCGGGTGACGAGGTGATTGTCTGCGACCCGTGGTTCGTGATGTACAAGCATCTCACGACGCTGACCGGGGGCCGGGTCGTTGAAATCGATACTTATCCCGACTTCCGCATCGACCTCGACAAGATTCGCGATGCAATCACCCCGCGGACGCGGGCGATTCTGGTCAATAGTCCGGCCAACCCGACCGGCGCAGTCGCCAGCGCGGCCGAGATGGAAGGTCTGGCCCGCATCGCAGCCGAGAGAGACATCCCGCTGATCAGCGACGAAATCTACAAAGCGTTCTGCTACGACCGGCCGTTCGTCAGCCCCGCGAAGTGGAACGATCAGACGATCGTCATCGATGGCTTCAGTAAGTCCCATTCGATGACCGGCTGGCGGCTGGGATGGGCGCACGGACCGCAGCACGTGATCGGGCAGATGCTGAAGTTGCAGCAGTTCACGTTCGTGTGCGCCCCGCACCCGGTGCAGTATGCGGGCCTTGCCGCGTGGGGCTATGACATCAGCGATCGCGTTGCCGACTACAAACGCAAGCGGGATTTCGTAAAGTCGCAGTTGGGCGACCTGTTCGAGATTCAGGGGGCGTCGGGAGCCTTTTATCTGTTTCTCGAAGCCCCCTGGGGGTCGGCGAGCGAGTTCGTCGCCGAAGCGATTCGCAACAATCTGCTGATCATTCCCGGAAACGTCTTCAGCCCGCGCGACACGCACTTTCGCCTCTCGTATGCCGCCGAAGACCGCACGCTCGAACGCGGCTGCGAGGTGCTGCGGCGACTGGCGAAGAAGGGGCGCTGAGCTTGGTGAATCCGGTCACAGTCTCTTCGCAGCATCAATGACTCCCCCACCCAATTCTAAACAATCTTTGGGATCAGCTGCCGTTGACTTGGGCCATGTGGCGTACATTTTGCGAGTGCCCGCGGTCACATTGTAACCTCGCCAGACTCCTCACGCGGAGCGATGAGGACTACATTAAAGTAGTCTTCATCGCTCCGCGTCAAGAGTGCAAACGCCCACAACCACTGAACACGGTAATCGCATAAGTTCGACCAGTGCCGAGCATTACCGGCAGATTGACTTCGTGACGGCGCGATGCGATTATACTGCTCGCGGCCGATGCTGACACTAACCCGAAGCGTAAGCGAGGGACGTAACGCACTAACTCGCTTACGCTTCGGGTTAGTGTGCTTCAGCAACGAGTCTCTCATTTTCGGCCGCGTGGAGTATATGCCGGAGTTCGCCATCCAGCGAGCATCCAATTTAGAGAGGGTTGTCATGAATGATCGCTGCTTGACGCTTCGACCCGTCCTTTGGGGGGAAATCATCGCAATCGCATTATTTGCGGGAGCGATTCGGGCGGAAGAACCTGCTGCGAGAAAATTGATTGCGCTTCCGGAATTGTTTAAGCCCTTGACGGAGCCGCCGTGTTCCTATTGCGCGACGCAGCACCGCAAGCGAATGATCGACGACACTGATCTGGTCCTGGCCTGGATCCGCGGCCCTCATAACGGCGGAGCAATTCCCGTGCGACACTTTCTTGCCGGCCCGCGGGTCATCAACGATACCTATGGCCTGTTCTTTTACGATCCCGAAGGCAGCTACGCCGCGGCTTTCAAGAAGGATTATGGCTACAAATTCCACGGTTGGCGAGGTGGCGTGATGGTCGTGGAAGGACGTGACGGCACACTCTGGTCGGCCCTGAGTGGTGTCGCGTTCGCCGGTCCCCAGAAGGGAAAGCGTCTGGAGCGGATTCCCAGCCTGACGACCCAATGGGGGCACTGGCTGATGCTCCATCCTGAATCCACGGCCTACGACCTGTTCGACGGGAAGAAGTACAAGGTGACTCCGCTCCCGGGGGTCAAAAGCAGCGATGCTGAAGCGTCGCGCGGCCCCGTCGATTCGAGGTTGCCGGCCGGCACGCTCGTCCTGGGCGTGGACGCCGGAGAGAAACCGATTGCCTTTCCGCTTGACGTGAACAGCGAGCGAGCGTGTTTTACAACCGCGCTGGATGGGCGGCCGGTCACAGTCTTCTGGTACGGTTCGACGCGATCGGCGGCCGCGTTCTACAGCGACCTCGAAGGTCAATCTCTGACGTTCATTGCCGACGAGATCGCACCCGAAACCGCTCCTTTCCAGGACAAAGAAACGGGCACTCGCTGGACGCTTGCCGGCCGCGCTGTGGATGGCCCGCTCAAAGGCAAGGAACTCACCTGGGCGCCGAGTTTGCAGTGTTCCTGGTCTGCATGGTCGAGCGAGTATCCGCAGACAGACGTCTGGAAAGCGCCTTCCAAGTGAGATCTGTCAAGCGGAGACGATGCCGTGCTTAGACTTTTCGCCTCGATTGCAATCAGCCTGATCTTCTCTGCATACCCATTGGCGGCTGAAGACAAGGCAGTGCGCCTGTGTGGCGCGCTGTTGACTGGCGAGATGGCCAGCCCGATGCGACTCGGGGAACTTCGCAATCAGGGTTATGATGCGGTCGTGCTGAGTCTCGACGGCGACTCTTTCGAGGCGCGCCAAGCCGACCGGTCCGCCGCGGTGCGAATCGCCGAAGCGGGGTTCGAACTGTGGTACTGGATAGAGATCGCTCGCTGCCGGCAACTCGCCGACGATCACCCGCACTGGATGGCCAGCTTACAGGGACATCAGGAATGGCGTCGGTTTTTCAAAGAGTTTCCGAAGCCTCAGCCAGGCGAGGTCGTCAAAAACTATCCGTGGGTGCCGATCGTCTATCGCGAGACTTTCGACGCTCAGTTGGCACGCGTTCAGGAATTGCTGGCGGCGCGACCTGCGGCCAGGGGAATATTGCTCAACGACCTGCAGGGTGCGCCCAGTGCTTGCGGCTGCGGGAATCCTGTCTGCCGCTGGACGGCAGACTACGGACCGATCAAAACGGCCACTCCTCTGGGCGATGACGCGGCCGCGCGCTTCGTCGCCGCGGTCGAGAAGACGTGCGGCAAAAAAGTGCAGGTCATTCCGGTCTGGACGACCGAGTGCGAAGCGCACGATGTGCATAACGATGCGCTGTGCGCCGGCGTCAGTTGTTTCAAGGGCATTTGTTGGAAGGCATACTGCCGGCAGCTCCAGCATTTGGACGAGCAATCGCCGACGATTGGGGCGCTGTTGTTGTATAAGGAGTTCGGCCAGGACACCAAGAATTTTCCCCAGCCGGCGGGATGGGTCAGTCACGCGCTGCGCGGATTTCAAACGATGCCGCCTCAGAACAGCGGCAAAGCCATTGCCGCGTCACGGCTGTTGGCCGTTCTTCAGGGTTGGGACGTTTCGCCTGACGAATTGGCGGCCCAGCAGAAGCAAGTGCAATCAGTTGGTGCTGCGGGATGGGTTGTGGCATTTGCCAGGATCGATCAGTCGTGGACACCCCGCATCGTGCCGGCGAAATAGGGCGGGCATTGTCGGTGCTGGTCGATTGACACTCGCGCCCCGGCAGCGGTCTGTTTCGCTCCCGGCGCGCCGGGACACAACGAGGTGGATGCGGTCCGATCCTGTTGTGTGTCAAAACGATTAGCCACCGATCTGGTTCACCAATCCGGGCAAGCCGGATGCGGTCGGGCCGGCGCGTTCGCCCTGACTGAACTGCTTATCTCGATCACGTCCACGTCAGCGGGATTTGCGTTCATTCGCGTCCAATGCGAGTCCATCGAGGAAACCCCGTAGCTCCGCTTTGTACTTCAGCCGGTTCGCGGCGTACAACGCGTTGTGGCCGCCGCGCTCAAACACGCGCAATGTGGATCGTTGGCAGGCTTGCGCGTTCCGCTGGGCATGTGAAACGTCGACGAGATTGTCGTCCCTGGCATGCAGGACGAGGGTCGGCCCCTGGTAGCTGCGCAGCTTTCTCGACTGGTCGAAGCGCTCTTTGATTTCTGTTTCGAACTCCTCATTCGATACTCCAAGTTCATCCGGGGTGACACGCAGACGCAGGCGTTCCTCAAGGTCGTGGATTCCGCTATCGAGGACCAGGCCGGCGACAGGGATTCGGTTCGCGAGTTCGACCGCGTAGAGAGACCCCAGACTTCGGCCGAACGCGACGACGCTATCCGGGGCAACACCCAGTTGCCGGACGACGTCTTCTCCGTCACTCAGCATTGTCGCAAGCATCGGGACTCCGCTTGAGCCGCCGTATCCACGATATTCCACGAGAGCCAGGGACCAGCCGCACTCGGCGAGGAACGGGCCAAGCACGCTCTCCCAGTCCGACGCGGTCTCGCCATTGCCGTGAAAGTGAACGAGAGTACGACGGAACTCCCTGTTGAGGTGCGCACACCGAAGGTTGCATCCGTCTCGCATCCTGAGCACGAGCGGGCTCGAAACTTCGTCAGCGCGCGGGAAAAAGTACCGTTGAGAGACGAGCGAATGGTCGAGGATGCTGGCCATAAATTGTGGATTGTAGATAGGGGTTGGGGAAAAAGGGAATGGGGAGAATGGGGAGGGCCACCCATGATCGAACTTGCGTTTCTTCGCTCCTTTCCAGATTTGCGCACTGCGGTCTTCTGGCCCGAAATTGAAGTGTGGTGTGTTCCCTCTTGCCTGAAATCCGCCATTTACCGTAAAAGACGCTCGAAGGATCCGGTCCGATCGACCCGGTAACGGCACGAAAACCGTTCCGTAACGTCTCTAAGGATGGAGCGCCATGAGCATCGCGATTCTGCGGGCAAGCTTATTCGGCAGCGCGGGGCTGATTTCCCTGGCCCTGTGGGGGTGCGGCAAGCCTGAGGTGGCGCCGGCGGCCGATGCGGCTTCGGCAACCGATCCTTCGGCGCAGGCCTCCCGATTGCCGACCGCCGCAATCAAGTCGTCGCCCGCCGACCCAGAGGAAGAGGAAGACGATCTCGATGATGCGGCTGAAGAACCGGCCGCCGCCGTGGAACTCAAAGAAGGCTCTCCCGAGTGGCTGATTCATGAAGCCACCAAGCTGCGTCTGCAACCTTCCCCGAAAACGACCGATGTCGAACATCTCAAAGCTCATCGCAAAAAGCGGAATGAAAAAGTGATTGAACTTTGCCAGAAGGCCATCGCCCAGGTTCACGGCGACGCCGCGCAGGAGCGGTTGTTCAGCGTCGCCGTCCACAACATGCTCGAAGCGCGGCTGCAACTGGCGCTCGCCGGCGAGCGAGACAGCATCGATGCGCTGTACGAAGACGCCGCCGCGTTGTTTCAGCGCGACCCGAAATCGGCCGCTGCGGCCGCTGCGGCGCACGCGCTGGTGAATCTGGCCTATAGCCAGGCGAAAGCCGGCGGTTCGGAGAAACGCAAGTGGCTCGAAGAATTTGCGCGACAGGCAACGCACTTTGCCGAAGACTTTCCGACCGAAGAGCGCCGCGCATTGCCGCTGCTGTTTACCGCCGCCCGCAGTTGCGAGATCGGGGGTCTCGTTCCTGAAGCGCTGGAGTGCTACACCCTCATTCAACAGAAGTTTCCGCAAAGTGCGTACGCGCCGCGGGTGGCGGCGGTCGTGCGACGGCTCAAACTGGTCGGCAATCCTCCGCAGATTGCGGGACCGACCATCGACGGCGATCAGGTCGTGCTCGACGACCTCCTGGGACAGGCGGTGCTGGTCGTGTTCTGGTCCACCGATGCCAAACCGTTTCTGGAGGGGCTGCCGTCGTTGCTGCAGACGATTCGAAATCGCACATCGCCGGGAATAAGGGTGATCGGCGTGAATCTCGATCAGGATCCGACCTCAGTGACGCAGTTCACCCTGACGCACAAGATTTCGTGGCCGCAGATTTTCTTCAGCGAGCCGGCCCAGCAGGGGTGGAATAACCCGATTGTCGGCTATTACGGAATCATGGAACTGCCGGCGCTGTGGTTGATCGACCAGAGCGGAAATGTCGTCAGCACGACGGTCACGATCGAGACGCTCGATGACGAGCTGCGAAAACTGCTGGCCGACTCGAGAAAAACGCCCGAGGAAAGCGACCCGGGGCCGGCCGCTTCAGCCACCGCTTCGCGACCCGCAAGGGGTTCGCAAAAGCCTTCGAAAACGTCCGCCCCGAAGATCGAAGAAGAATAATTGCGAAATCTGAACAAATAACCAGTAGAAGTCTTGATTTGTGCACACTTGTATATTAGCATGATTTGCAGAGTCCGTTACGGTTCATCTATCCGTTTCGAGGTTTGGCAGACATGCGACAAAGTGTTTCATCAGAGAGCACGTCGCTCAGGACTGTTGCGGCCGGCAAAAGCCTTTTGACGCTGCGGCAACGCGCGATTTACGACTTTATCAAAGACAAGATCATCAATCGCGGCTATGGCCCGACCGTTCGCGAGATCGGTGCCGCGTTCAAAATCAAGTCGCCCAATGGGGTCATGTGCCATCTGAAGGCGCTCGAAAAGAAGGGATTGATCACCCGCGAGTCGCACATGTCGCGGGCGATTCAAATTTGTGAGCCGTTGAGCAAAATGACTCTGCCGCTGGCCGGGCGAATTGCCGCCGGTAGCCCGCTCGAGGCGGTCGAGCAGCACGAACTGGTTGATTTCAGCAGCCTGTTCAATGACGAGAATCAGTTTTGCCTGAAAGTGGCGGGCAATTCGATGATCGAAGCCCAGATCGCCGACGGCGATTACGTCGTTGTCCGCAAACAGAAAACCTGCCGCGACGGCGACATCGTGGTCGCCTTGATCGACGGTGACGAAGCCACGCTTAAGCGGTTCTACAAAGAGCCGCACCGGGTGCGCCTCGAACCGGCCAACTCGACGATGCAACCGATCTATGCGACGCGCGTCGAAATCAAGGGAATTGTGACGGGAGTCATTCGCCGCTACGAGCGATGATGGGGCGGTGCATTCCTGCCGGCGTCGTAGCACAAGCGTCCTCGCTTGTGGCCAACTCGGTTGTCCGGCCTGGGTAGTATTTTGCGGATCACCATCCCTCGCGGGGGCGAGCAAGCGACAGGGGCAAACAAGCGAGGACGCTTGTTCTACGGGGTTGTAGTGACCGCCTTGTTCGCGACGTGCTCCGCATGCCCGATTACGCCGCCGCGCCGGCTTGTGGCGTTCGCCGCGGCAACTGCACGAAAAACGTGCTGCCCAGCCCCGGCCCCGGACTCTCAGCCGAGAGAATGCCACTGTGCTGGCTGACGATGCGATGACTGATCGACAGACCCAAGCCGGTCCCCTGCCCATCCTGGCGGCTGGTGAAAAAGGGCTCGAACATGTTTTCCATGACCGCGGCGCTCAGTCCGCAGCCGTCGTCGTGAACCTCGATCCGCACGTGATCGGTCTGCTCGATAAGTTCGATTCGAAGCGTGCCCCCCGTGGCCATCGCGTCCAGGCCATTAGCCACCAGATTCAGCAGGACTTGCTTGATTTCCGGACCGTTGACCGATGCGCAGCAGGGTTCGGTACGGGCAAAGGTAATCGTCTTGTCGCGATATTTGCCGAGGTACTGCACCATCGCCACAACCTCTGAAATCAGCCGCGCGAGGTCGGTCGATTCGCGTACGGCATCTCTTCCTCGCGAAAAATCCAGCAGTCGGCCGGTAATTTCTTTGCAACGGAACGATTCAGTTTGAATCATCCGCAGATACTGCCCGACGACTTCGGCCTCGGCCGGCTCGAGGTGCTCGAGCAGCGCGATGAGTCGAGATTCAAGCGATTCGGCGGCCATCGCGATCGCCGAGAGCGGGTTGTTGATCTCGTGCGCTACCCCGGCCGCCAGAAAGCCCACGCCGGCCAGTCGTTCCGAGCGCACCAACTGCCGGCTGCGCTCCTGCACCTGGGCATCCAGATCGGCGGCGATCTCCTGGAAGCGACTGGTCATTTGGTTGAAGGCGCTTGCCAGTTCGGCCATTTCATCGCGAGTCTTGAGCACGACTCGATAATCGAAATCGCCGTGAGCCACGCGCAAAGCGCCCTGGTGCAACTGGCGAATCGGGTGAAAAATGCCCATATATCCGGACCGCAGCAGCCCCAGAAACAGCACGAAGACCACGCCCGAGGCGACGCAAACGGCAATTTGCGACGAACGGTAAACGCTTTTGGCGTCTTCGAGATTGCGCCGCAGCCCTTCCACCGGATCGGGAAGCTGCAAGGCGAACTGTTGCATGATGGCGACACGGTCTCTGAGCTTCTGCAAAAAGGCGGTACGGTTCTTGACCTGACCAAGCCGGCCTTTCCGCTCCTTGAGCAAGACCATGTCCGAATCGATGCTACCCAGCAGCGCATCGCTGAGTGGCCGCTGTCCGAGCTTGCCGGGGGTGGGGGGCAGATCATCCATCCGCGCCCGATAAATGTTTATCGTCTCTTCGGTTTCGGCGAGCAGTTCGTGAAATTGCACCTGCTGCTTTTGGATGAATTCAGGATCGTCGGAGTCGCGCCAATACAGCGGCCCGGCCAGCAAGCCGATCGACTTGATCAGTTCGGCCTGCTGCGGGGCGCGGTTGATCTGAAAGTCGAAATCGCGAATGCTTTTCCGGTACGAGTTGAGCCCGACCAGGCCGCTAGCCGACAGGATCAGCAGCATTCCCAGCACCAGCCCGACGCCGAGCATCAGCTTGCGCCTCAAAGTTCTGGTGAACAACACGCCGACCTCCCTGTCGCGCGACAAAGTCACCGGCCTTCTGGCCGGAAAGGCCCGAACTCTATCATTTGCAAAGGCTTGCGGGCAAGACATCATTTGCAAAGGCTTGCGGGCAAGACATCATTTGCAAAGGCTTTCGGGAAAGGGTAGTGGGGTAATTTCAATTTGTCGGCGGCAATCTTGCCGTCTGGAATCGGGGCGGGAGGATTGGCGGCGCAGTGCTATTCCCGCGGACGAAGAACGCGGGTCAAGCCCAGCAGCATCATTGCAAATGCGACGCACTCGATTGCCACAAAGACCGCCAGCCCTATTGGTGTGCGGACGACGAATTCCCAAGCCTCGATCATTGGCCGAAGCGCTGGCGATATCCCCGGTTTGTCGCGAACCCTCCAAAGGTTCATTAGGAGGACATCGACAACAACCGGAGTGTGCACCGCGAGAAACAGTCCGAAAGCGAATGCGACAAGGTTTGGCGACCTTCGCACGACGCGAGCGCAAGCGCGAAATGCCCGGAGCATGCCCCGATTGTACCGCGACGGGGCGGGGGCGCAAACAAAACCCGCCAGATTGCCCCGACGTGGTTCGTAGCTGCTTACGCTATACCGCCACTGCCCGGGCAAGACATCATTTGCAACGGCTTGCGGGCAAGACGAGACCGATCACGCGCTCACTTGCCGGAAGGCTCGGGATCGTCCCGGCCCACGAGCGGCTTGCCGCCCCAGCGGATCGCCTGGTCGCGCTGTTTGCGGAGCAGGTGAATTCCCGTCATCAGCACGTGCACCGCCTTGGCGAAGTCTCGCAAAGCGGCTGAATAGCGTTTCTCGGCCAGCGCCGCCTTGCCCGACTGAAACACCTGGCCGTGCTGTCCCCATTCGATCGACCAACCTTCTTCGATGGCGCTTCGCTGCAGGTTGTTTTCGAGATTCGCCAGCTCGGTAACGAATGCCGGCGTCATTCGCGCCGACGCAGTGCGGTACGGTGTGCCGGGGGTCGTTTCAGGTAGCGCCGCCCGCTCGGCCGCCAGCCGACGGTTTCGCAGCTTGATCAGCACCAGTGTTCCGACGGCCAGAATCCCAAGCGCCTTGCTGAGATATCCAACGAGCGGGCGATCGAACAGCGGCGACGCCAGAACCTCTCCTGCAATCAAGGTCACGCCGGCAAAAAACAGGCTCATCAGCCAGATCCACCCGAAGTGTGAATCGCCCGTGGGACTCGGCTCCGGAAAATGCTCGGCCGGCAGTTCAGGGGGAATCGCGCCGATTCGCGCAATGACCACCGAGATATTGTCGGGACCGCCACGCAAGTTGGCCAGGTCGACCAGCAGGCGACAGGCTTCGGTCGGCGGCAGTTCGCGAGCGGCGATGCCGATCTCTTCATCCTTGACCATCGTCGACAGGCCGTCGCTGCACAGCAGATACACGTCATTCGGACGGATCGGATACGGACCTTCGATGTCAATTTGCACCTGTGCCGACGGACCCAGGCTGCGGGTGATGACATTTCGCGGTTCGCGGCGAAAGATCTCCTCGGGCGACATTTTTCCCTGCCGGAGCAGTTCCCATTGCAGACTGTGATCGAACGTCAGTTGTTCAATCCGTTCGCCGCGAATCCGGTAAGCGCGACTGTCACCGACATGCGCGATCAAGGCCCCCTGCTGACCCACCACGAGCGTGGTGCAGGTTGTGCCCATGCGCGTGAAATCTCGATTCATCTCGCCGCGCGCGTTGATTGCGGCATTTCCGGCGAGTACGGCCGCATGCAGCGATGCCGCTTGAGGCTGACCTTGAAGCTTGTGGTACGCGTGGGGAATCGTGTCGGCGGCGATTTTGCTGGCCAGTTCTCCGACGGCGTGCCCGCCCATGCCGTCCGCCACCAGAAACATATGCCCGCGGTCGCTCCATTGCTCGCGGGTGCCGGCGATCTGGATGGCGTAGGAATCCTGGTTGTTGCGGCGGCGAAAGCCAATGTCACTGAGAGCCGCGTACTCGACCTTCTGCTCCCAATACATTCCCTGGACTCCGTCGAACGGGCCTGGCAGTTCGGCCCGCTCCGCCAAAAGCCCCGAGATCAGCGCAACACCACACATAATTGACGTGTCCGACAGAACTCAGGCTGCGAACGTAGTCGGGTACTGGAAAAATGCGGTGATCGGCGGAAGGATCGTACGGCAGTCGTTTGAGAGCGCTCGGGAGCGCAAGAATTGCTTGGCAAGCGAGCTGGCGACGACATGACC
>SIAF01000434.1 GCA_009691905.1 Planctomycetaceae bacterium
AGAAATTCGTCGTGGCATTGCCATAGGGGCCGGTCTCGAACAACAAGTTCTCAGGAGCCGAGTTGTTGTCGCGGTACAATGCTAGCCGATTACCATCAGAATTATTGGCGTTTTCGTGGTGGTGCCACCGAAGCCGGTAGCGAGTCCCCAGCTTTAAGCCGTTCAGCATTACCTTGATTGCGTCACTGTTGTCGGGGTGTTCGGACGCTAAGAAATCGCGGGTGACATCGGGCACCGGGCTTCCCGTGCCCCGATCCCGACTGAGGCTCCCCCCGGTGACATTCATCGTAATGCCGTTTTGCGTGGCAGTGCCGGGGCCGTTGAGCGACTCGAATCCCGTTTGCGTGGGCCCACCGCCCCCATTCACATCAAATGACGCCAGGGGCTCTGCTCCAACGGAGTAGATGGAAATAACCAGAACGCAGACGGCAAGAAGTGCTCTGACGACGCGCGCCGAATTCTTTAACGGAGTTGTCTTCAAGTCTGGCATTCTCAATGTCTCGTCGACCGAACAACAACCGTGCAGCGGCTTCGACTTGGATCGTAACCGCCACGAGCGGATGCCAAGCATGTCTGTCCTCATACAAACTATAGCAACTGAGGGCGACAGCCGGAAAAGCCCGTCTGCCGCCCTCGCATTCGGCGCGCCCCCAAGAGTGCGTGAGGACGATTGCCGGTTCAGCTTTGCTATCTCGTCCTTCGGCAGGCTGGCAGCGAGAACAAGCCTAAGGCCAGCAAAACTGCCGTGCTTGGTTCCGGGATTGCAAAGTCGAGCACTTCGAATCATTGATAGGAATTTTCTTTGACGCTCCGCGATTAAGCCGTCCGGCGGGATCGGATGCTTATTCGTCCTGTTGGCGTCAGACATGCGTGAGTTCGTGGACTTCCCCGCTGCTGTCGCCGAACGAGCCGCGATCGATGCCGAATCGATGTGCGATCGAGAGGAGCAGATCGTTCATCGGCCGCTCTTCGCGATATTTCAGATACCGCCCATGCTTCAGGCCTACGTTCCCGCCACCCGCAAGCACAAGCGGGTAGTTCTTGTGGATGTGCGTGTCGCTCGTGCCGGAGCCGAACAGCGTGACCGTGCTGTCGAAGAGAGTGCTGTCGCCGTCGGGCGTGTTCCGCAACTTGATGAGAAACTTCTGCAGTTGCTCGACGAGAAAGCGGTCGTACTGCGCCCAGCGCGCGTAACCTCCCTCGGTGTTGGTCGAATGGCTGAGTTTGTGATGCGGCGGCAGTCCCAGCGCGGTGGGGAACGAGTCGCCGATGCAAGCGCCCTCGCACGCCATCTGGTATGTCACGACCCGCGTCGAATCGGTCTTGAGCGCGAGATACATCAGCTCGAACATCGAATCGAGATAGCTCTGCGCTCCCTGCTTCGCGAACCCGTCGAGGTTCACCGCTGCCGGATCGACTTTCGGTCGAGGAACGGCTGCCCACTCTTCGGCTCGATTAAGGTCGTGCTCCAGTTCCCGAATCGATTGGCGGTAGTCCTCGAACGCTCGCCGATCCTCGGGATTGAGTCTGCGCAACAGGGAGTCGGCACTTTCCTTCGTCACGTCAAGCACGCTGCGGCGCGCATGCAGGCCGGCTGGCCCCGCCTCGTCGACGCCGAAAAGCCGGTTAAAGATCTGCCGCGGCTCCGAGAGCGCCGGCACGAACTTGCCGTGGCGATCGACCGAGATCGTCTGCGCCGCCAACGGCACGCCCACACCGCCCCCCGACGAGAGCGTCAGCGAGGGCAACCGCGTCGCGCCTTCGAGGTGCGACGCGATCAACTGGTCGAGGCTGACAGAGTTCGCGCCGCCTCTGACGATGTTGGCTCCGTTGAGAAACAATCCTCCGTTGCGATGGCCGGTTGCGATCTCCCGATAGTGCGGGTGGGACAGGCCTGAGAGGATCGTCACGTCCTGCTTGAACTCCTCGAGTGGCTCGAGCGTCTTGCTGAGCCGATAGTCGCGGCCGCCGTCACCGACCGGGAACCAGTGGTGGCTCTGATAATCCGTGTTTTTGGGATCGTCGCTTTTCGGCGGTACGGAGACGCCGAAGGGAAAGAAGATCGCGCAGAAACGGCGTGGCTTTTCAGCAGCTCGGGGTGCCGGTCTAGGCGCGGCCACGGCGAGTTTTTCGAGCGACGCGAAGAAGGGAAGCGCAAGAGTCGCCCCCGTTCCAACCAAAAACGCCTTGCGGCTGATGACTTTCATAAAATATCTCCGGAGATGAAGTGATTACTCGATTGTCATACGGAACGACTCGCTGGCGGTCACCGCCTGCACGAGCACCTTGAAATCGTGGTTTGCCGCGACAAACGCCTGTCGTGCCCGCTCGACCGACTCGTCGTCCAGCAAGTCGAGCTGGCGGCCCACTGCGTACTGCAGGAGGCTCTTCACGAATCCATGCGAAAATTCGTCGATCCGGCGATTCAAAATGTAGGCTTTGAGATCGTGCGGGCTTTCGATGACGGCCCCGTCGGCGAGCTTGAGCGACAATTCTACCGGCGGCTGCTTGTCTCCCGCCTGCACCGAGTCGCGCCAGACGCCGACGGCGTCGAAGTTTTCGAACGCCAGCCCGAACGGATCGATCTGACGATGGCATTTCACACATGAGGAACTCGTCTCGGCGTGCTCGGCAATTCGCTCCCGCAGCGTCTTCGCCTTGATCAGGCCTTGCTCTTTCAGGGGCGTCACCTTTGGCGGCGGTGCAGGTGGATCGAAGAGGATCCGCTCCAGCACCCAGGTGCCCCGCCGTATCGGGTGCGAGTCGGCCCCGTCGGAGTTCATCTTCATGAGCACAGCCTGCGTGAGAACGCCGCCGTGCGGACTCCCTTCCGGCAGCTTCACTTTCACGAACTCGCCATGACCGTGGTAGTCCCTCACGTCGTAGAGTTTCGCCAGCCGCTGGTTGAGCCACAGTTGGTCGTCGTCGATCAGGGAAAGGACGCTGGCAGGGCCGTCAAGCCCGAGCGCGCCATGTACAGTCCTGCGGAACTGCTCCTTGATGTCAGTCTCAAGCTCCGGGTCGTAGAAAGCATACCGTTTCGCGTCCACCATAATCCGCTCGAAGCCGTCGAGGTGCCACGCCTCGGCTAGAAAGTGATCGACAAACCGCCGAGCCCGCGGATCGCCGAGCAACCGCTCAACCTCGGCCCGCAGTACGGCATCGTCGAGCAGCCGCCCGTCCGCGGAAGCTGAGAGGAGACGCTCGTCCGGAGGCTCACCCCAGAGCCAAAACGCGAGCTTCACCGCGAGTAGCAGGGCTCGCGAATGTCGATCGGTCGGCGACGCGAAGTCTCTCAGGAAAAGGTGTTTCGGCGAGATCAGGACGGAGGAAAGTACCTCGTGGATGGCCGGCTCGAAGCCGAGTCCCTGCGCGCGGAGCGTCCGGTAGAGTCGCACGAACACCTGGACATCCTCGAGCATCACGAACCCTCTGAAAGCCTTGTTCACGAAACGTTCGATGACCTGTCCAGCGTAGGCGTCGTTCGGCCCGCTCTCCGGTGACTCGAAGAACACAGGATTGTGCATCGGCGAGTCGTCGAGGGTGAGTTCGGCCCAGTCGATCTCGATTGCAGGAGCCTTGCCGGCGAGCTCCTGTTGCGTTTTGGTGAATACCTCGACGAGTTCGTAATCCCGCATGTAGTAGTTGGCGAGCGTCTTGTCGCGGGCACGCTGGAGAATTTCGGCGTACGAGCCGATATGGATGTTGCCCAGACTTATCCGATGATGACCGGGCGAGAGAGAGAGCCCCTCTTCGTGGCGACTCGCGTTCTCGACGAGGACGACGAAGAAGGCTCCCATGCAGTTCCCCCAGTCGTTGGGGGCGAACGACGTGAGCCTCGGGATATTGCCGTCCCGATAGGTGTGCTCCTTAGGGATACTGTCAAGGAATGGGAAATCTCGTACGTTCCCGGTGAACTCGTAAACCTGCTCGTCGGCCGAGATTTGCACACTGTCGACCGTGTGGAAGCGGTTCGCGAAAACATCGAAGTAGCCCGCCTTGATCCGCATCAGCGGCAGAGTGCCGTCCGCGCCGGGCTTGCCGCGGACGCGGACGCGAAACGTGAATCGGCCCCGCGAATACATCTGGCTCGCGGGGAATGCGGCGGCATTGGCCAGGAGCAGGTCGTTCTCGAATGCCTGCAAGGGCCCCGGCTTGAACGGGAAGAGCGCGGGGCCGAACACGGCCTTGTTCATGGGGCGGCCCAAAAATGAGTTGCCCTTGAGTTCCATGATTTCCCGGCGGTTTTGGAACTCCACGTCGGTCATCGGATGAGCCACGTTCTTCACGAAGTCAAAGATGTGGTCCTGCGTGGCCCGTGACGTGTAGCAGGACTCGCCGTCATAAAAGTAGTGGAGCGGGCTCCGCGGCTTCTCGACGAACGGCGCGAAGTCCCGGAGCGCCGCCAGCGAGGCCAGCTTGAGGCCCTCGAGATGGCTCTTCGTGAGCGGATTGGTATGAGCGTCGTTGGAGAAGCCCGACTTCTCGACCGCGTCCTCCGGGACTTTCTCGTCGCGCGGGAAATCCCTGACCGACGACTTGGCCCCCACGAGCTGCAACAGCGACCCGTTGAACTCGCGACTGGTCAGACGCCGGGACACGTGACGGGCCGTCGTGGCCCGCAATCGTTTGCGTTCCAATCTTTGTCCCTCATCGACCCAAGACGCGATTGCGGCGACGTCGGCACCAGACAATGGATCCTCGTCCTCGGGCGGCATGGCCCGAGTGTCGACCATCCTGCGGATCTTCTTCCACACTGCGACCTCGCCGGACTCGTCCATCGAACCGTCGAGTGCCGTCACGGCAAGCCCGGCTTCCGGGTCATCCGCGCCATGGCACTGGTAACAGTGCTCCGCCAGCACGGGCTGGATCTTCTTCTCGAAGAACTCAACGCCGTCATCCGCATAGGTCACGCCGCCCGAGCACTGCAGCAACACAACAACGGCGAGCCACCGACCAGAGACAATTTGGCGACAGCGAAACCGACGGCAAAGAGCTACGTTAGCCCGGCTCGAACAATTACCGTGTGGATCTTCGCGGATCGCTCCGCGATTCAATGTTGGTTCGCGGAGCGAACCACGACCTTGAGCTGAGGGCGACGCCCACGTTAAGTATTCGATCACAGTTTCGCTCCAAATCGCTCCTTGTCGTCACTTGGCAAATTCTCGTCAGCCATGGTCGCACAGGCTATGACGAGCCTCTCAATAAATGGCAATATCTTATCATTCCGCGCATTCAGGCATTGGAGCGGTCGGTGGAGGTTGAAATGGCGCAGGCAGCCTTGTGGGGCTCGCTTTTTCACAAAAGTGGCAGGATCATAGAGATTGGCATCGTTTTCGAATGCCTCAGCCGGCTGGCACCAGGAATTGATAGGAATGTCCTTTGACGCTCCGCGATTAGGAAGATTTGGTTTATTATTGATTCGGGTAAACTTCCGCCATATTCCACCCATCTGTGGGCGGTAGCAAGTGAATTTAGAGGCTGGCGACCGACAAACGGTGGGGTTGGAGAGGGGGTTGAGGCCGAAAGAGGGGAAAATATAGGCTGATGGAGGTGTTTTTGGCAATATTGAGACGCGATGGTGAGTACTGATCATTGAGAGCGGAAATATCGATGATTTCCGCGGAATCCTCACGCCCTCATGCCGCTATGGGATGGCTGTGTTCTTATTTTGGCCGTGTCGCCGGCGTTGCCCAGCCGTTGTGCCAACTGAGCGTCCAAAGTTGTTCCAGTTTGACCAACCCGGCATGGCCATCAGCAAAACCTGCATTGATGCCGCCCGGCAAGAGCGTACCGGCGGGAACAATCCGGGGCGCCTGGCCCGG